>NZ_JBYOLA010000001.1:0-390145 GCF_057799055.1 Stenotrophomonas sp. 14P6.2.3 | reverse complement strand
ACGCGGTGCCGGCGTGCGCGTGGCGACCACGACTTCGGCTTCGTCGACCACGAAGATCGATACCGCCTCGCTGAGATGACCCGCCTGTTCTTCCATCGCCCGTGCGGCAGCAGTAGCTTCTTCCACCAGCGCGGCGTTCTGCTGGGTGGTTTCGTCCATCTGCACAACGGTCTGGTTGACCTGCTCGATGCCGGCGCTCTGCTCCTGCGAGGCAGCGGAGATCTCGGACATGATGTCGGTCACGCGCTGCACCGAGGCGACGATCTCGCCCATGGTGGCGCCGGCCTTGTGCACCAGCGCCGAACCATCATTGACCTTGCCGACCGAGTCGTCGATCAGGCCCTTGATTTCCTTGGCCGCGGCGGCCGAGCGCTGGGCGAGGGTGCGCACTTCGCTGGCGACCACCGCGAAACCACGACCCTGTTCGCCGGCACGGGCAGCTTCCACCGCGGCGTTCAGCGCCAGGATGTTGGTCTGGAAGGCGATGCCGTCGATGACCGAGATGATCTCCGCAATCTTCTTCGACGAGGCCTGGATGGCCGACATGGTGGTGACCACCTGGCCGACCACTTCACCGCCCTGCGAAGCCACGCCGTGCGCGCCGATGGCGAGCTGGTTGGCCTGGCGTGCGTGTTCGGCGTTCTGGCGCACGGTGGAGGTCAGTTCTTCCATCGAGGCGGCAGTTTCTTCCAGGTTGGCCGCCTGCTGCTCGGTACGGCGCGACAGGTCGCTGTTGCCCGAGGCGATTTCACCGGCGGCCGAGCTGATCGCGCGGCTGGACTGCTTGATGCGGGTGACGATCTCGCTCAGCTGTGCGGTGGTGGCGTTGGCATCGTCGCGCATGCGGGCGAACACGCCCTGGTAGTCACCGTGCATGCGCACGGTCAGGTCACCCTGCGACAGCGCGGCGAGCAGGCCGGAAATCTGTTCGATGCTGCCCGAGTTGGCGTCCAGCAGGCCATTGATCTGCTGGGCCAGCTGCAGGAAGAAGCCTTCCTTGTCGTTGGCATCGATGCGGCCGGACAGGTCACCGGCGGCGGCCTGGGCGATCACCCGTGCCACTTCGGCCTCGACCTGTGCTTCCTGGGTGCGGTCGCGCCATTCCACCACGTAGCCGACGGTGTCGCCGTCTTCGTTGCGGATGGTCGACACGACCTGGGCGAACTGGGCATCGCCGTACTGCATCGGGCGGCGGGCAACGCCATGCTGCTTGAGGTTGGCCAGCAGCGTGTTGTCCATCTCGCCACGGTGCTCGAGCACGGTGACCGGCTTGCCGACCAGCGAGGCGTGGGCGTCGAAGTCGGGCAGGTCGCGGCGCAGCTCGTCCTGGTACTGGACCAGGGTCTGCTGCAGGGCGCGGTTGCTGTAGACGATGGTGTTGCTGGGATCGGTCAGGTAGACGCCGGTCGAGCTGTAATCCAGCGCGGTGCGGATACGCAGGTTCTCGCGGGCGATGGCCTGGTCGGTTTCGGTGCGCTCGCGCAGGTCGCGCTGCATGCGCTGCATGGCCTGCATCAGTTCGCCCACTTCGTCCTGGCGGCTGACGTCGATATGGCCATCGAGCTTGCCACCGGCGACGTCGTTGGCAACCGAAACGGCGCCACGCACGCTGCCGACCAGGGCGCGGGCGAACAGCCACACCAGCACCAGGCCGAGTGCGGCGCCGCCGAGCAGGGCGATGACGGTCAGCACGGCCGAGGCGGAGTAGGTGGAGGCGGCTTCGTCGCGCGAGGCGCGGGCGAGGCGGTTGTCTTCGGCGATCAGCGCTTCAAGCGCGGCGCCAGCCTTGCGGTGCTTGGTACGGGTCTCGCCGACGAAGGTATCGATCGCGTCGTCGGGCAGGTCCAGCTCCAGCATCTCGGTGACGCTGTCATAGGAGGCCAGCGCGTCCTTCCAGTCCTTGGCGAAGGTATCGAACAGCTTCTTCTGCTGTGCGTTGTCGACCAGCTTCGGATAGTCCTTGATCGACGTGTCCATGCTGGTGCGCAGTTCGGCGGCCTGCTTGCGGGCGTCTGCCTTGACGTCGTCGCTGGCGCGGATCAGCTGCTGGTAGGCGCTGTTGCGATACTCGCCGAGCATGCCGCGCATCTCGCCGGCCATGCGGATGCTCTCCATGCGTGAACCGGCCAGTTCGGTGGTCACGTTGTTCAGCGAATGCAGGCCACGATAGGCGACGATGCCCTGCAGCAGCATCACCAGCAAGAGGACACCGAAGGTCAGCATGAGCTTCGGCATCAGTTTCAGGTTGTTGATCCACGGCATGGGCGTTGCGATCTCCTAAGGCAGACGCGGCCGGGCGCGGGGCCCGGTTGCAACAGCCACGCCGGCACGCTGGCCGGCGCGGTCTGACGGACAGCGGATTACTTGATGTTGGCCAGCTTCAGGCTGGACGGCGAGCTGACTTCGATTTCCGCACGCGACGCATCGCGCTGGATCTTGCCGATCACGCACACGGTCTTGCCTTCCAGGGTTTCCAGCGGGAAGGAGAACTTGCCGCGGTTCTCGCCGGCGATACGGGCCGAGAAGGTGTGGCGCGGGAAGGCGCCGCCCATGTACAGGAAAGTCGGCTGGCCTTCGGAACCTTCTGCGAAGCGGGCCTTTTCGACCTTGCCGCAGACCATGCCGTCCTTGCCGACGGCGCGCGGTGCCATCTCCGGCGGAATCATCTCGGCCGACTGCGCGAAGGCGGAGGAAGCGGTGGTGGCCAGGACGGCAGCCGAAACGAACGCAAGCAGGGACTTCATCGGGGTGATTCTCCGGGGATGGTGATGGTGGATCCGGCCTTGGCGCGTTCCTGCGCGACCGGCTTCTGTCCCCCTATCGGCGTGGATGGGGGGAACTGAAGGGCTGCGTAACAGAAACGTGAAGAAGGTCCGTTTGTTCAGGCGGCGGCGTCTTCGACGACGTGGGTCTGGCCCATGTCGGCGCTGTCGAGCAGGGTTTCGATATCGAGCAGGATCAACATGCGGTCATCGTGGGTCCCGATGCCGGAGATGAAGCGGGTGTCGACGGCGGCGCCGAATTCCGGGGTCGGGCGGATCTGCTCGGCCGACAGCGGGATCACATCGGAGACGCTGTCGACCACGATGCCGACCACGCGGTCTTCCACGTTGAGCACGATCATCACGGTGAAGGCGTCGTAGCGGGCATCTTCCAGGCGCAGCTTCAGGCGCAGGTCGATCACCGGCACGATGGTGCCGCGCAGGTTGATGACACCCTTGATGTAGTCCGGGGCATCGGGGACGCGGGTGACGGCGTCGTAGCCGCGGATTTCCTGCACCTTGAGGATGTCCACGCCGTAGTGCTCGGCACCGAGGGTGAAACTGAGGAATTCGCCATCGGCGCCGGCGGCGGAGCTGTTCTTGTCGTTCATCGAGGGGTCCTGGTTCTGCCGGAAGTGCCGGTGTCAGGCTCGATATCGGCCCCGTAGTGGGGGACTTTAGGCATCCATCCACGCGTGGCGTGGATCTACTGGGCCGGCATCCACGCGGCTCCGAGGTTGCCGTTGTGGGGATGTCAGAGCTCGCCGTTGCGGCGTGCCTTGCGCTGGCGGTCGATGCGGAAGATGTAGCGCTGGATGGCGCTGTCGCCACCGCGGGGCAGTTCGTCGAAGCGCATGCCGACGCGCTTGACCTCGGTTCCGTTGGGCAGGCGTTGCGGCAGCAGGTTGCAGACCACAAGGTCGATCTGCAGGTCCGGGCCATCGGGCATCGACAGCTGTGCCCGGTAGCGCTGCTGCAGGCTGAAGATCGCGCAATCGACGGGCACGGTCACCGCCAGGCCGCCGCCACTGATGTCCACCACCCGCATCGACAACGCTTCGGCGCGAGCCTCGCCCGGCGGCAGCAACAACTGCGGTGAATCGGTGATGGGGGTCTCCAGCCGGTACATTTCACGCCGCTGCAGGTGCACCAGCTCCTCGGGGAACGGTGCCCGGAAGGCGACGTGGCCTTCGTTGTCCACGCGCTGCAGGTCGTGCAGGCGGAAACGCACCATTACCCGTTCCAGCTGGGCGAAACAAAGCAGGTGGTCGGCCTGTTCGGCGGCGCGGTTGGAGGCTTCCTGCGGGCTGCCATCGAGCAGCAGGATGTCCTCGTCGTCGTCCAGTTCGAGCAGGGCGGTCGGGAAGGAGCGATCACGCCCGTCGATATGGGCGTTGATCAGTGATCGCTGCTCGATCAGGGAGCGCAGCAGCTGCCGCACCTGGCGCGGATTGCGGACCAGAAAGCGATCGTCGGCGGCGTCGGCCGCATGGACTTCGGGCGGTGCAGTGTCGTGGCCGTCGGACATGGAATCTGTGGTCAGGGGCGGGCGCCAACGCGTGTGGGCGCGTGGCTCGAAAGAAGTATCGGCTGCGGTGCGGATTTATGTAGCACCGGACGCGTTCGACGGCTTCGTTGTGCCATGCCGGAAGCCGCAGGGCAAGTTCGAGGCTGGGGCCGGGCATGGCCCGGCGCCACCTGTCCGCTGTCGGGGTGGCGCGGGGCCACCCCGATGCTGCTGTCAGAACTCCTGCCAGTCGCCGTCGCCGGCCAGTGCTGGCTGCGCAACGGGCTTGCGCACGCGCGATGGCGTCGCGATGGGGGCGGGCGCCGCTTTGCGCGGAGCACTGCCGGTCGTGGCCATCGCTGCACGCGGCAGCGCAGTGCCTGCACTCGGTGCGGCCAGGCGGAAGCGTGCAACGGCCTCGCCCAGCTGCGCGGCCTGGTCTTCCATCGCCCGCGCTGCAGCAGTGGCTTCTTCCACCAGCGCGGCATTCTGCTGGGTGGTTTCGTCCATCTGCACCACGGTCTGGTTGACCTGCTCGATGCCGGCCGACTGTTCCTGCGAGGCGGCAGAAATCTCGGCCATGATGTCGGTCACGCGCTGCACCGAGGCGACGATCTCGCCCATGGTGCTGCCGGCCTGGTGGACCAGGCTGGAGCCCTCGGCGACCTTGCCGACCGATTCGTCGATCAGGCCCTTGATTTCCTTGGCAGCGGCGGCCGAACGCTGAGCGAGGGTACGCACTTCGCTGGCGACCACGGCAAAACCACGGCCCTGTTCACCGGCACGGGCGGCTTCGACCGCAGCGTTCAGCGCCAGGATGTTGGTCTGGAAGGCGATGCCATCGATGACCGAAATGATCTCGGCGATCTTCTTCGAGGACGCCTCGATGGCCGACATGGTGGTGACCACCTGGCCCACCACTTCGCCGCCCTGCGAGGCCACGCCATGTGCACCGATGGCGAGCTGGTTGGCCTGGCGTGCGTGCTCGGCGTTCTGGCGCACGGTGGAGGTCAGCTCCTCCATCGACGCGGCGGTTTCTTCCAGATTGGCCGCCTGCTGTTCGGTGCGGCGCGACAGGTCGCTGTTGCCCGAGGCGATTTCGCCTGCGGCCAGGGTGATGCTGGAGGTGCTGGCCTGGATCTGGCTGACGATCTGGGTCAGCTGGGCGACCGTGGTGTTGGCATCATCGCGCATACGGGCGAACACGCCGTGGAACTGGCCGTCCATGCGTGCGGTCAGGTCGCCAGCGGCGATCGCCTGCAGCAGCTGCGACAGCTGGCCAAGGTTGCCGTCGGCGACCTGCATCATGCTGTTCAGCTGCTCGATCATCACGCGGAAATCGTGATCGAAGCGCTGTGCATCGCCACGCTGGCTGAAATCGCCGGCGGCAGCGGCCGACGCCAACTGCTGGATCTGCGTGTTGATCGCCAGCAGGCTGGCCTTGGCCGCATCCATCGATTCGTGCAGGATCGCGCGGCTGCCCGGCAGGCGGCGTGCGTCGGGGGCGAGGTTGCCGGTGGCGTACTGGTTGAGCACGTCGATGGCATCGCGGATCGCATCGAGGTGTTCGAAGATCACCGTGTTGATGCCGCCGGCAAGCTGCCCGTAGACGCCCGGGAAGTCTTCCGGAATGCGGTGGCTGATATCGGGGCCGGCATGCATCTGTGCCATCAGCTGGGTCTGCTCGGAGAAGCGACGCAGCATCGCGGTCATCTCCGCGGTGGCCGCCAGCATGCGGCCCGCTTCATCCTTGCCGGTGGCCTGGGTGGTGACGCTGAGGTCGCCGCGGGCGACGGCCTGGATGGCATGCACGGCCTTGCCCAGCGGACCGACCACGGCGCGCGAGATGACCGCGGCCAGGGTGGTGGCGACCACGACCAGCAGCACGATGGCAGCGATGATGGCCAGCATGCTGTTGCGGTGGGTGGCATTGGCGGCGTCGATCTTGCCCTGCATCAGCGAGCTGCTGTAGGCGCCCAGTGCCTTGAGGTCTTCGAAAGCCTTGCGGCGCAGCGGGCGAGACTGTTCGTCGGAGATCTGCCGGGCCACCTCACCATCGCCTGCGGTGGCAGCTTCGCGCAGCTTGGTGTTGGCGGCGAAGTAGCCATCGACGTCGGCCTGCACGGCCTGGTACAGCGCGCGCTCCTTGGCCCCGGCCGGCAGCGCGGCGTAGGCTGCCAGCTGTTCGCGCACCACCTTGGCGGTGTCGCTCATGCGCTTGTTGTAGTCGGCCACTTTCTCCGGCTGGTCCAGCATGCTCAGCTGGGCCAGTTCGTACGTGCGGAATTCACCCAGCTGCGAACGCACTTCGCCGAGGTACTGCACCGACGGAATATCGTTGGAGGCCATCGCGCTGAGCTGCGCATTGGCTTCGGACAGGCGGAGCAGGGCGAACGCACCCAGCACGACGGTCATCAGGGTGGTCAGGGTGAATCCCACAGCCAGCTTGCGGGCGATGGGCAGATCGTGGAACCACTTCATGCAGGGTGCTCCAAGGTGGGCAGAATACCGGCGGCGGCGCCGCGGGCAAAAAGGTCGTTGCAGGAGGGAACGGTCGTGCCGGGTGGGGGTTCGGTGACTGCCGTCATGTCGAGATAGCGGCGCCTGTGCGGTGGACTTTATGGACCTGTGTCACATTCGCTGGCGTAGGGAGATACAACGCAAAGCACGCCATGGCGGGGCTTTCGCATCGATATCGTGGTTTCAGGGGAAACCATGCGGACGATGGAGTTCACAGTGCGCGTTGACGGAGTTCACAGTGGATCGCGCGCACCCCTGTCAGGTCCAAGCGGGAACGCCGTTGTGCACGCGCGCAAACAAAAACCGCCGCCCCGGAGGGCGGCGGTCAGGCACAGCGCGTGGGGCGGCTCAGGCGGCCTGCGGCACCCGCAGCGAACGCACCAGGCCACCGATGTCGACGATCAAGGCGACGCGGCCGTCGCCGAGGATGGTGGCGCCGGACACACCGCCGATGCGGCGATAGTTGTTCTCGATGTTCTTCACCACGACCTGCTGCTGGCCGACCAGTTCGTCCACTTCCAGCGCGATCTTCTGGCCATCGCCTTCCACCACCACTACCAGCGATTCGCTGCCGGGGGCGCGCTGGCCATAGCCGTAGTATTCGCTCAGCGACAGGATCGGCAGGTATTCGCCACGCACGCGCAGCACGCGGCCTTCGCCGGCCATGCTGCGGATGTCGTCGGGCTGCGGCTGCAGTGCTTCAAGCACGTAGGCCAGCGGCAGGATCAGGGTTTCGCCGGCCACCGCCACGGTCATGCCGTCGAGGATGGCCAGGGTCAGTGGCAGCCGGATCAGCGTACGGGTGCCGGTGCCGAGGCCACTTTCAATCTGCACTTCGCCACCCAGCGCCTGGATGTTGCGGCGGACCACGTCCATGCCCACGCCACGGCCGGAGAGGTCGGTGACCGCATCGGCGGTGGAGAAGCCGGGCTGGAAGATCAGGTCCCAGACCTGCGAGTCGGTGGGGTTGTCCGGAACGGGCAGGCCGCGTTCGTGCGCCTTGGCCAGGATCTTCTCGCGGTTCAGGCCGCGGCCGTCGTCGCTGACTTCGATGACGATGTGGCCGCCCTGGTGCGAGGCCGCCAGGGTGATCGTGCCGGTCTCGTCCTTGCCGGCATCGCGACGCACGTCCGGCATTTCCAGGCCGTGGTCGATCGAGTTGCGGACCAGGTGCACCAGCGGATCGGCGATCTTCTCGATCAGGCCCTTGTCCAGTTCGGTACCTTCGCCGATCGTGCGCAGGCGCACGTGCTTGCCGAGGCGGCCGGACAGGTCGCGGACCAGGCGCGGGAAGCGGCGGAACACCGCATCGACCGGCAGCATGCGCACGCCGATCACCGCTTCCTGCAGGTCGCGGGTATTGCGTTCAAGCAGGTCCAGGCCAGCGAACAGGCTCTCGGCATGGACCGGGTCCAGCGCGTGCGAGACCTGCTTGAGCATGGCCTGGGTGATGACCAGTTCGCCGACCAGGTTGATCAGCGCATCGACCTTGTCGACGCTGACGCGGATGGAGGTTTCCGCTTCCTGGCTGGCGCCGGTGCTGGCCGTCGGTGCGGCAGCGGCGGGTGCGGCGGCGGCCACCGGCGCGGCAGCCGGTGCCTGCGTGGCCAGGCTTGGCGGTGCGGCCGGACGGATGTCCAGTTCGCAGTCGTCCAGCACCCAGGCGAAGGTATCTTCGATCTTGCTGCGCGGCACTTTGCCGACCAGGCCCAGATCCCACGCAAGGTGGGCTTCGAGCGGGTCGAGCTGGGCAAAGCCGGGCAGGCGATCCATGCGCGCGGCCACCTGCAGCGAACCCAGGTGTTCCAGTTCGCGGATGATGCGCAGCGGGTCGTTGCCGCTCATGAACAGCGACGGCGCCGGGGCGAAGCCGATCTGCCAGGCTTCCGGCGTGTCGTCGACCTGGCTGGCGGCAGCAGGTGCGGCGGCGGCGGGTGCCTGGCCGGACAGCACCGATTCCAGGCGCGCCTTCACCGCAGCAACCGCTGCGGGATCGGCGGGCTGGCCGTGCTCGGCTTCACGCAACAGGGCACGCAGCACGTCCACCGACGACAGCATCGCATCGACGGCGTTGCCTTCCAGTGCGCGCTTGCCGGCACGCAGCTCATCCAGCAGCGTCTCCAGCACGTGGGTCAACCCGGCGATGGCATCGAAGCCGAACGTGCCTGCGCCACCCTTGATGGAGTGGGCGGCACGGAACACCGAGTTGATGATCTCCGCGTCCTGTTGTCCCGATTCCAGGGCCAGCAGGCCAGCCTCCATGGCGTCGAGGCCTTCGCGGCTCTCCTCGAAGAAAGTGGCGTGGAAGCGTTGCAGGTCCATGCTCATGGCAGTGGCGATCCGGAAGCGAAGAGGGGGAGCAGTGCGGGGCGATCAGCCCAGCACTTTCTGCACGGTGGCGACCAGCTGTTCGGGATTGAACGGCTTGACCAGCCAGCCGGTGGCACCGGCGGCCTTGCCTTCGGACTTCTTGTCCGCGGCCGACTCGGTGGTCAACATCAGCATCGGCGTGAACTTGTAGTCGGGCAGCTGGCGCAGTTCGCGGATCAGCGCGATGCCGTCCATGTTCGGCATGTTGACGTCGGTGACCACCGCATTGAAGCGCTGGCCCTTGGCACGTCCGAGCGCGACCGCGCCGTCTTCAGCTTCTTCGACGGCAAAACCGGCCGAGGTGAGGGCGAAGGAAACCATCTGGCGCATCGACGCCGAATCGTCCACCACCAAGATACGTGCGCTCATGCAGCGTTCTCCACAGATTTCAGGTTGTCATGGGTTACGTCCAGGCCCAGGGCCTGGGTGACGCCCAACAGGCGTGCAGCGTCACGGAAGGTTGCAGTGCAACCGTGGAAGCCAGTGCCCAGGCCTGCCTCGCGGCGGGCCTGTACGAAGGCACACAGCACCTGCACGCTGGCGGTGTGGATGCGACCGACCTGGCTTGCATCCAGGGTCAGCTCGCCTGCTTCCGCCACCAAGGGCGAAAGGCGGTTCTTGAGCTCGGTGCTGCTCTCGATGCCGAGATCCTCACCCAGTTCGACAGTGCTCATCGTTGCTCCGGACAAACGGTTCCAGCATTCATAACGGCACCGCGGGGCGGTTCTTTAGGGTGGGTATCGGCGCTGAGCACCGATTCACCCCAGCAGCTGCGTGGCGTCGAGCAGGATCATCGGCCGCTGACTGATACGGGCCACGCCGCGGAACAGGTCATTGGAGATCTGGCAGATGCGGGCGGTATCGGGCGGTTCGATCTGCGAGTCGGTCAGGTTGGCGACGTCCTCCACGGCCGACACACGCAGGCCCAGGGTTTCGCCGTTCTCTTCGAGCACGACAATGCGGGTCTGCGCGTCATCCTCGGCGGACGCCGCGCCCAGGTGCAGGCCGAGATCCATCACCGGCACCACCTGGCCGCGCAGGTTCATGATGCCGAGCATTTCCGGTGCAGTGCCGCGCAATGGCAGCAACGGCACCGGCAGTACCACTTCCTGCACCTTCAGCAGCTCCAGCGCATAGGCCTGGGTGCCGCAGCGCAGGCGTAGCCAACGCGACGTGCGTTCGCCGGCGCGGCGGTTCTGCGGGTGCGGGCTGCTGGCGGGCTGATGTGCCTGCGCCTGCAGCTCCTGCCAGGTGCCGGGGCGGTTGCTGGATGGGGTGTCCACCGCGACCCGCGGCGGTGGTGCGACGGCGGCGCGGGCCATCGACGGCATCGGCGCAGGCGCGGGGCGCGCTGCGGCCTTGGCAGCTGCCGGCGCGGCGATGGCAGGAACCACCTCGCCCTCGGCGGCGGCTTCGAAAGCCGCCTGCAGTCCGGGGCTGTCGGTATGAGCGAGGCTGTCGGCGGCGTCAGTTTCGTAGATCACTTCGTCCGGCAGGTCATCCCAGGTGGGTTCCGGCGCGGGCGGTGCGGCTGGTGCAACGGCCACGGGCGCGGTTTCATGGACGACTTCAGCCGGCAGATCGTCCCAGGTCGGCTCGCGCTCGGCGTCGGCCGCAGGCGCGGTAGCGGCGTCGAAAGCGGCCTCGAGGGAGGCGTCGTCACTGGCAGGGGTGCCCGCGACGGTGTCGGTTTCGTAGATCACCTCGGCCGGCAGATCGTCCCAGGTCGGCTCGCGCTCGGTGTCGGCCGCAGGCGCGGTAGCGGCGTCGAAGGCGGCCTCCAGGGCCGCATCATCATTGGCAGGTGCGACCGCAACGGTGTCGGTTTCGTAGATCACTTCAGCAGGAAGGTCGTCCCAGGTGGGCTCGCGCTGTGCATCGGCCGCTGCACTCGTCGGGCGTGGCGTGGCATCTGCGGCGACCGGTGCGACCGGTGCCTCGGCAATGTCGCCGAGCAGCTCGTCCAGATAGTCATCCAGCATGCCGGTGGTGTTCATGCCGCCTGCTCCAGGGCACGTGCGTCCTCGCCGAGGATCCAGTTCAACGCGCGCCGATAGGCCGCCAGGCCACGGCCCGGGTAGTCCTCGCCGATGCTCGGCAGGGTCAGGCCCGCCGCATTGCTGATGCGGGTGTCGATCGGAATCGCATCTTCCCAGACGCGGCTTGCGTGGCGGTCCTGCATGGCGCGCAGCGATTCATTGCCGGTGCGGGTGCGGCGGTCGAACAGCGTCGGCAGGATCGAGATCGGCAGCGGGCGGCGGCGCGAACGCTCGACCATCTCGCCGGTGCGGACCATGCCATCCAGGCCGTGCAGGGCCAGCGGCTCGGCCTGGGTGGGGATGATCAGGCGATCAGCCGCCGCCAGCGCGTTGATCATCAGCAGGCCCAGGGTCGGTGCGCAGTCCAGCAGGATGTAGTCGTGCTGGCCCTGGTGGCGGGCGAGGGCATTCTGAAGTGCCAGGCCGAGGCCGGGCTGGTTGGCGCTGCGCCGTTCCAGCGTGGCCAGCGAGGCCTGCGCGCACACGTAATCGAGTCCGCCGATGTTGCTGGCGTGGCTGAGCGTGGACAGGTCGGCCGGTGGTGCGCCGAACAGTTCCAGCACGCCGGCCGGTGCCGGTTCGATCGGTACACCGAAGGCGCGGGTCAGCGAGGCATGCGGATCGAGATCGATCAGCAGCACGCGGTGGCCGAGCGCGGCCAGGCCGCGACCGAGGGCGAGGGTGGTGGTGGTCTTGCCGACTCCGCCCTTCTGGTTGGCGACTGCCCAGATGCGCATCGGATTACTCCTTCATTGCCGGGGGAACGGCGGCGCCGACACGGCTGCCAGCCGGCACCGGTGGCAACTGCACCGGTGCGATGGGGGAAGTGGAGGTGGTGGCCGGCGCTGCGGCGGCCTGTTCGCTCGCGTTGCGGGTGGCCCCGGTGGCGGCATTCAGGCGTTCGCCAAGCGGGTCGACCGAATGACTGGTGTCGGCCAGGATGATGACCATCACCCGCCGGTTGCGGTTGCGGCCCTGCGCGCTGTCGTTCTCTTCGCGTGGGCGGAACTGGCCGTAGCCCACCATCGCCAGCCGCGACGGCTGCACGCCCTGGTCGGCAAACAGATGCACGACGCTGGCCGCGCGACCGGCCGACAGTTCCCAGTTGGACGGGAAGGTGGCGGTGGCAATCGGCACGTTGTCGGTGTGGCCTTCCACGCGCACGCTGTTGGGCACGTCGCGCAGCACGCCGGCCAGGCTGGCCAGGGTGTCGCGCGCATGCACGTCCAGTGCTGCCGAGCCGGTCGGGAACAGGATGTCGCTGTTGATCTCGACTTCGATCCACAGCTCGGTGCGGCGCACGCTGATCATGCCGCGGTCGATCAGGGGTGCCAGCGCAGCGGTCAGGCGGTCGGCGATGCTGTTGAGCTGGCGCTCGGCACGCGCGATCTGCTCCTGGTTGTGCACCGACACCGGCATGCGCATCTGCGAGGCCATCGCCGGCAGCAGGGTGGGGTCGTGCGACGGCGCGGGAGCGGACGGCCCGATCTTGGTGCCGGACTTGATCACCGACGGGCTGTCCCAGCCGCCGCCCTGCACCTGCTTGTTGCCGACCTGCACCGGATTGATGGTGCGCGGCGCACCACCGAAGGCATCGGTGAGGGCGTCGGCCATGATCCGGTACTTGCCCTCGTTGACCGAGGAGATCGCGTACATGACCACGAAGAAGGCGAGCAGCAGCGTCATCAGGTCGGCATAGGGGATGGCCCATGCTTCGTGGTTGGCGTGCTCTTCGTGGTGCTTGCGGCGGGCCATGTCAGTGCAGGAAGCCGGAGAGGTTGGTTTCGATGTTGCGCGGGTTCTCGCCCTGGGCGATCGAGATCAGGCCTTCGATGACCATTTCGCGGTCGCGCGAGTTGTGGGCGATCACGCCCTTCAGCTTGGCGGCGATGGGCAGGAACAGCAGGTTGGCCGAGGCGATGCCGTAGATGGTGGCGGTGAACGCCGCGGCGATGCCGTGGCCGAGCTTGCTCGGGTCGGCGAGGTTCTTCATCACCGCGATCAGGCCGAGCACGGCGCCGATGATGCCCAGCGTAGGCGCATAGATGCCCATCGCCTCGAATACCTTGGCGCCGGCCTGATCCTGGTGTTCCTGGCTGCCGAGTTCGATTTCCAGCATGTGCCGGATCGATTCGGGTTCCACACCGTCCACCAGCAGTTGCAGGCCCTTGCGCAGGAACGGATCACGCTGCGCTTCCACCTGCGATTCCAGGCCCAGCAGGCCCTGGCGGCGGGCGATGTTGCTCCATTCCACGATCTGCTGGATCAGTTCACGACGGTCGCTGTGCGGCGGGCGCACGACCCAGCGCACGATCTTGAACGCATGCTTGAACACCGCCGGCGCGGTATGCAGCAGGATGGCGGCGATGGTGCCGACGATGACGATCACAAACGCCGCAGGCGACCACAACGACGCCAGGCCGGCGCCCTTGAGGATGCTGCCACCGACCAGCGAGGCCAGGGCGAGGAAAAGTCCAATGAGGCTGAGTCTATCCATGGGTCCGGTATCGGCTTGTATGAATGGGACTTGAGACACCGGGAGAATCTGGTGTAACGGAGTTCATAGTTTCCTGTGTCGCCGGGCTGGCCCGGCGCTATTGCGTGTCGCGTTCAGGAATCGGCTCAGTCGTGTGGGCTGCGCAGTCCGTCCACGTCCAGGATCAGGGCCATGCGACCATCGCCGATCAAGGTTGCACCGGCGTAACCGCGCAGGCCGCGCAGGGCCTTGGGCAGTGGCTTGATGACCACTTCCTCGCGCCCGCGCACCTGGTCCACCACCAGCCCGAAGCGTGCTTCACCGGCCTGCAGCACGACGATGGTCAGCAGCGGCGAGGCGGCCGGCGTCACATCCAGCCATTGCCGCAGGTCAACCAGCGCCAGCGTGTGCGAGCGGCGGTCAAGCACGGCGCGGCCGTCGAACCAGCCCAGCGAGGTGCGCGGTGCATGCAGCACTTCCATCACGCGGGCCAGCGGCAGCGCGTAGACGTCTTCGCCGGCCTGCACCAGCAGGGTCGGCAGGATCGCCAGGGTCAGTGGTACGCGGATCATGAAGCGGCTGCCGCGGCCCAGTTCCGACTGGATCTGGATCTGCCCGCTCAGCTCGCGGATGCGCGACTGCACCACGTCCATGCCGACGCCGCGGCCGGAAATGTCGGTGACCTGCTGCTTGGTCGAGAAGCCGGGCAGGAACACCAGGTGCAGGCATTCCTCGCTGCTCAGGCGGGCGGCGGCTTCCGGATCGATCAGGCCCTTCTCGCGTGCCTTGGCGCGCAGCTTTTCCGGATCGATGCCGGCACCGTCGTCCTGCACTTCGATGCTGACGTAGTCGCCTTCCTGCTGTGCCGACAGGCGCACATGGCCCATCCGTGGCTTGCCCTGTGCTTCGCGCAGTTCCGGCGTTTCCACGCCATGGTCGATGGCGTTGCGGACCAGGTGCACCAGCGGGTCGGCCAGCGCTTCGACCAGGTTGCGGTCAAGCTCGGTCTCGGCGCCGATCAGTTCCAGGTCCACTTCCTTCTTCAGCGAACGCGCAACGTCGCGCGCCACCTTCGGGAAGCGCGAGAACACCTTGCCGACCGGCTGCATGCGGGTGCGCATCACCGCCGACTGCAGGCGCGCAGTGGCGATGTCCAGCGTCGACACGGCGCGGTCCAGCTCTTCATCGCGCAGGCGTGCGCGCAGCGTCTTCAACCGGTTTCGTGACAGCACCAGTTCGCCGATCAGGTTGACGATGGCATCCAGGCGCTTGGTATCCACGCGCACGGTGTGTTCGGCTTCGGCGACGGGCTTGTTGGGCGCCGGCTTGCTGGCAGTTGGCGGGGCAGGCGAGGGCGCCGGTCGCGGTGCCGGTGCGGCGACAACCGCTGCGGTGGCGTTGCTGCCCGGGGCGGCGCCACCATGCAGCTGGTCGAGCAGCGCCTCGAACTCGTCTTCGCTGATCATGTCGTCGGCTTTCTTCGCCGCCGGTGCTACGGTCGTCGGCGCCTTGCCGCCGTGCAGCTGGTCGAGCAGGGCCTCGAATTCGTCGTCGGTGATCAGGTCTCCGCCGCCCGCATTCGGCGTCGCGGCCGAAGGCGCGGCTGTGCCACCGCCGTGTACATCGAACTGGGCGACCAGTTCGGGCGGGGCAAAGCCGGGCTCGGTACCCGATGACACCGCGTCAAGCATCGACTGCAGGTAGTCCAGTGACTGCTGGGCGGCATCGAAGTGATGTGCCTGCAATACGGCCTGGCCGGCACGCACGGCGCCCAGCGCTTCTTCGGCGGCGTGGCACAGTTCGACCATCGCGGTGATGCCGAGGAAACCTGCGCCGCCTTTCAGCGTGTGGTAGCCACGGAACACCGCGTTGAGCTGTTCATTGTCCTGCGGTGCCTGTTCCAGCGACACCAGCTGTTCGCCGAGGCGATCCAGGATTTCCTGGGCCTCGATGATGAAATCGGCAGTGATGTCGTCGGCTACCGCGCCCATGGTTACAGTCCCAGATCCGACAACAGGTCGTCGGCGTCGTTCTGCGAGACCGCATGGCGGTCCAGTCCCTTCAGTGCCGGCCCGGCCAGTTCCGGGTCGGTGCGATGCTGTTCCGGCGGCAGGCCGAGCGCGCCGAAGCCTTCGTGCACGCGGCGGACGATGCCGACCACGCGACGGATGATCTGCCCGGTAAGGTCCTGGTAGCTCTGGGTCAGGGCGATCTCGGTGAGGTTGTGGCGGATGCGGTCGAGCTGCACGTCCTGGCCCGGCTGCAGGCCATCGGCGCGCAGCTGTTCGGTCAGGCTGCGGCACTCTTCGGCCAGGTCCAGGGTGCGATGGGTGGCCTGTTCGGTCATCGCCACCACGTGATCCAGGCGTGCGCAGGCGTCGTCAAGCTCGCCGGCTTCATCGGGCACGGTCGGCAGTTCGCCCAGCGCCTGGCCCAGTTCGCGGGCCAGCCGCGAAAGGCCGCTCATCATCGGCTGGGTGCGGAGTGCGACCAAGCCGTCGATGCGCTGGCGCCACGCCGCTTCGTCGCCGGATTCCAGCGCGTCCAGGGCTTCCTGCAGGCGCAGGGCGAGGGCACTCTTGTCGACCGTGGTATCCATCAAGCGCTGGCCGCCAGGCGTTCGAAGATCTTGCCGAGCTTCTCTTCCAGCGTCTGTGCGGTGAACGGCTTGATGATGTAGCCGTTCACGCCGCTCTGCGCTGCCTCGATGATCTGCTCGCGCTTGGCTTCGGCGGTCACCATCAGCACCGGCAGGGTCTTCAGCTTGGCATCGGCACGGATCGCCTTGAGCAGTTCGATGCCGGTCATCACCGGCATGTTCCAGTCGGTGACCACGAAGTCGAACGGCTGGCTCTGCAGCAACGACAGCGCGGCATGCCCGTCCTCGGCTTCGGCGGTGTTGGTGAAGCCCAGATCGCCCAGCAGGTTCTTGACGATACGACGCATGGTCGAAAAATCGTCGACGATCAGGATGCGCATGTTCTTGTTCAAAGCAGAGTTCCTTTGTTGATCAGCTCTCGAGGCCGGCGTCGGCCGCCTCGAAAATCTTCAGTCGGCCACGCAGGCGCAGGACCGCCTGGCCGTGGATCTGGCAGACCCGCGACTCGCTCACGCCGAGCACTGCGCCGATCTCCTTCAAATTCAGTTCCTGCTCGTAGTAGAGCGACAGCACCAGCTGTTCGCGCTCGGGCAGGTGGCCGATGGCATTGCCCAGCTCGCGGCCGAACTCGCCGCGTTCCAGTACCTGCTGCGGGGTCGGGCCGCCCTGGGCGACGGTGTCCAGCTCGCCCTGGTCTTCAATGCGTGATTCCAGGCTCAGCACCTGCCCGCGCGAGGCGTCCTCCATCAGGCGCAGGTACTCGGGCAGCGGCATCTCCATCGCAGCGGCCACTTCGGTGGCGCTGGCGGCGCGGCCGGTGCTCTGCTCCAGGCGGCGGATGGTGGCAGCAGCATCGCGGGCACGGCGGTGCACCGAACGCGGCACCCAGTCGCCACGACGGATCTCATCGATCATCGAGCCGCGGATGCGGATCGAGGCGTAGGTCTCGAACGAGGCGCCCTGGTCGGCGTCGTAGCTGCGCGACGCTTCGATCAGGCCCATCATGCCGGCCTGGATCAGGTCGTCCACTTCAACGCTGGCCGGCAGGCGCGCGGCCAGATGGTGGGCGATGCGCCGCACCAGGTCCGAGTGCTGGGCGATGACCTCATTGGCCGCCGTGCGCTGGACCTCTCTGTACTGGGCGGCGCCTTTCATGCGGCCACCCCACGCTGCTTGATGATGCGCTCGAGGAAGAACTCGACGCCACCGCGCGGCTCGGTCGGTGCCTGCCAGCGGGCGGTGCGGCGGGCGATCTCGGTGATCGCCAGCGCCGACGGGCTGGACGGATAGGCCTTCACCACCGGCTGCTGGCGCTGCACCGACAGGCGCAGCCAATCGTCCTGCGGCACGCAGCCGAGGTAGTTCAGCGAGACATCGGCGAGGAATTTCTCGCAGACGCGGGTCAGCTTCTCGTACAGCACGCGGCCTTCGTTGGGGTCGCGCACCATGTTGGCCACCACCTGGATGCGGTCCACGCCACGTTCGCGCGACAGCACCTTGATCAGTGCGTACGCGTCGGTGATCGAGGCCGGTTCATCGCAGACCACCACCACGGTGTCCTGCGCGGCCTGGCAGAAGGTCAGCACGCCATCGGTGATGCCGGCGGCGGTGTCCACCACCATGATGTCCAGCTCGCGCTCCAGTTCGGAGAACACGTTGACCAGGCCCACATGCTCGGCCGGGGCCAGCTCGGCCATGTGCCGGCGGCCGGACGCGGCCGGGACCACCAGCACGCCGTTCGGGCCTTCGATGATCACGTCATCCAGGCTGCAACGGCCAGCGACCAGGTCGGCCAGGGTATTGGTGGGGCTCAGGCCGAGGATCACGTCGATGTTGGCCAGGCCGAGGTCGGCGTCCAGCAGCAGGGTGCGTTTACCCATGCCGGCAAGCGCTACGGCCAGGTTGGCCGACACGTTGGTCTTGCCGACGCCGCCCTTGCCGCCGGTCACGGCAATTGTGCGCACAGGGCCAAGCGGCTCGCTGCGGGTCGCCGTCAGCGGGAAGGTGGTGGTCAGCTTGGCGTACTCACGCGACGGCATGGTTCAACTCCGGGTTGCAGGGCATATCGGCCGCGCGGCGCAAATCTTCAAGGCGAAGTACAAGATTGGCTGCACTGGCCCGGTGCAGGTCGTCCGGGACGTCCTGGCCGTCGGTCACCCAGGTGATCGGCAGCTTGTGGTCCACCGCCACCGACAGGGCGTTGCCGAAGCGACCGGTCTCGTCCAGCTTGCTCAGCACCAGGCCCTGCAGGTTGGCCGCGCCGAAGCGGCGCACCACCTCGTCCATGTCACCGAAGCTGGTGTTGGCCGGCAGCACCAGCAGGGTGCGGACCTGGCGGGCAGCGCGCAGCCACTGCAGCTGGGCGGCCAGTGCACGGTCGCGCGGGCCCAGGCCGGCGGTGTCGATCAGCACCAGCTTGTAGTCCTTCAATCGCTCCAGCAGCTGGTCCAGGTCGGTGCCGCTGTTGGCCTCGTGCACCGCGATGCCGAGCTGGCGGCCGTAGCCGTACAGCTGTTCACGGGCGCCGATGCGCATCGTATCGGTAGTGACCAGGGCGACATCGCGGGCGGCATGGGCTTCAGCGAAGCGCGAGGCCAGCTTGGCGATGGTGGTGGTCTTGCCGGCGCCGGTCGGGCCGACCAGGGCGATCACACCGCCTTCCTCCATCGGGTCGACCGGAGCGATCGGCAGCTTGCGCGAGATCAGCCCCAGCATCAGGCCGCGGCCACGATGCGCTTCGGTTTCCAGCGGAATCTGCATGGCCACGTCGCGGGCGATGCCGGCGTCGAAGCCGTACTCGTCCATCAAATCCAGCGCGGTGGCGCGCACCGGGCAGCCGCGCAGGCGCTCATCGGTGAAGCGGTTCATTTCGCGCTCGATCACCTGGCGCATGCCGGCCACTTCCTGGCGCAGGTGGCGGATCTCGGCGTCGTCGGCAACCAGAGTGAGAGCGGGTGCCGGCGCCAGGGTCGGCAGCGGTGCCGGTGCGACTTCGGTCGGCTGCACGTCAACCGGTGCGTGGGCTGTGTCGTCTTCGAGGGCCGTGGTCGCCTGGAGGGCAACCGGCAACGGCGGCGGCGACGCTGCCGGCAGCTGCGTGCTGTCTTCCAGCGGCGGGTCGATCTGGAAGCGGGCGCGGTTCACCGGCGCGGCTGCGGCCGGCAAGGGCGCAACGATGGCGTCGGCAAACGGGGCGAAGATCTGTTCCGGCAGCGTCGATTCATTGACGGCGGCACGCGCCAGCGTAGCGGCGAAACCGGTGCTGCCACGGGTCGGCACGATTTCGTCGGCGCTGTCCAGGGTGCGGCCGGTCGCGCCGACGGCAGCGCGGGCGAGGGCGGCGACGGCGGAAGTGGTGGCTGCCACCGGCTCCGGTGCCGGGGTGCTGCTGCGGCGGCGGGTGACCGCGGCGATCACCGCGTCGGCGGCGGTACGCGGCTTCGGTGCGGGCGGCGGCGCCACGTCGCGACGCGACGCTTCCAGGGCGCGCTGCACGGCGCTCTCATCGTAGTTGGCGGCTGCCACGATCTCGATGCCTTCCTCGATCCGGCGGTTGGACAGGATCACGGCGTCAGGACCATGTTCCTTGCGCACCAGGTTCATGGCCGAGCGCATGTCGGCGGCGACGAATCGTTTGATTTTCATGCTGTGGTCACGGGACGAAGTCGGCGGAGTGGCGGTCGGAGAACGCGGGTGGTCGGTGGTCTGCACGGTTCGAGTTCCCCTTGGAATCTGTCTGTTGCGAGTGTTTGAAAGTGGTGTCTGTTTTCTGGCGCTTTGCAGGGCGGCGTCAGCTGATCGTTCCGACCAGCTTCAGGCGCTTGTCCTCCGGCACCTCGCTGTAAGCCAGGACCGACAGCGACGGAACGCTGTGGCGGACCAGGCGGGCCAGCGCGGCGCGCACCGGGCCTGGTACCAGCACCACCGCGGGCTCGTTGCGGGCTTCCTGCTTGCTGACACATTCGGCCAGGCTCTGGTGCAGTCGCTCAGCGAGTCCGGGTTCCAGCGCGGCGCCGTTGCCCTGCGTGGACTCCTGCAAGACACGTTCCAATTGCGGGTTGAGGGTGAACACCGGCAGCTCCGCCGACATTCCGGCGATCTCCTGCACGATGAAGCGGCCCAGCGCGGTGCGCACGGCGGCGGTCAGCGTGGCCGGGTCCTGGCTGTGCGGGGCATGTTCGACCAGGGCTTCGGCGATCTTGCGCAGCTGGCGGATCGGAATGCGTTCGATCAGCAGGTTCTGCAGCACGCGCACCACCGCCGACAGCGGCAGCGCCTTCGGCGTCAGATCTTCGACGAGCTTGGGCGCGCTCTTGGCGAGGTTGGCCAGCAGGTGCTGCACCTCCTCGTGGCCAAGCAGTTCCGGCGCGTGCTCGCGGATCAGGTGCGAAAGATGGGTGGCGACCACCGTTGCCGGGTCGACCACGGTGTAGCCCAGGGTTTCGGCCTGGGCGCGCTGGTGCGGCTGGATCCAGGTCGCATCCAGGCCGAAGGCGGGGTCCTTGCCGGCGATGCCTTCCAGCGGGCCGAGCGCACTGCCGGGGTCCAGTGCCAGTTCGCGGTCGGGATGGATTTCGGCGGTAGCCACCGGCACGCCATGCACCAGGACCCGGTAGCCGTTGGCCGGCAGTTCCAGGTTGTCGCGGATGTGCACCGACGGAATCAGGAAGCCGACATCCTGGGTCAGCTTGCGGCGTACGCCCTTGATGCGCGGCATCAGCTCGCCACCCTGGTTGCTGTCCACCAGTGAAATCAATCGATAGCCGACTTCCAGGCCCAGCGGATCGACCGGGCGAAGTTCGTCCCAGCTCAGTTCCGCCGTGGGTGCAGGGGCCGCGGGGCGGCCCAGCGCGTTCAGTGCGTTGGTTTCGCCTGCCGCGGTGTCGGCCTGCGCCGGTGCCAGGCCCTTGCGGTACACCTTCCAGGCGATGAAGCCGAGGATTGCCGCCAGCGTCAGGAAAGCGACGTTGGGCATGCCCGGCACCAGGCCGACCACGCCGAGGATGCCGGCGGTGATCGCCAGTGCACGGTACTGGCCGAACACCTGGCCGGTCATCGCCTGCGCCATGTCCTGCGAGCGCGACGCACGGGTAACCAGCATCGCCACCGCACTGGAGACCAGCAGCGCCGGCAGCTGCGCCACCAGGCCGTCACCGATCGACAGCAGGGTATAGGTGGCCGCGGCTTCACCGAACGGCATGCCATGCTGCAGCACGCCAACAGCCAGGCCGCCCAGCATGTTGATGAACAGGATCAGGATGCCGGCGATCGCATCGCCGCGGATGAATTTGCTGGCACCGTCCATCGCGCCGTAGAAGTCGGCTTCCTCGCGGACTTCCTCGCGGCGCAGCTTGGCTTCCTCGCGCGTCAGCAAACCGGCGTTGAGATCGGCATCGATTGCCATCTGCTTGCCGGGCATGGCGTCGAGGATGAAGCGCGCGGTCACTTCCGAGACGCGGCCGGCGCCCTTGGTGATGACCACGAAATTGATGATGGTCAGGATCGCGAACACCACGATGCCGACGGCGTAGTTGCCGCCGATCACGAATTCACCGAAGGCGGCGATCACCTTGCCGGCCGCTTCGTGGCCGTTCTGGCCATTGAGCAGGATCACGCGGGTCGAGGCCACGTTCAGCGCCAGCCGCAGCATGGTGGTGATCAGCAGCACGATCGGGAAGATGGTGAAGTCCAGCGGGCGCTTCACGTAGACCACCGCCAGCAGCACCATCAGCGAGATGGCGATGTTGAAGGTGAACAACGCATCGAGCACCGGCGCGGCCAGCGGCACCACGACCATGGCCAGCAGGGCCAGCACGATCAGCGGCGCGCCCAGACCCTGGCGGATCATCTCAAGCGCGCGGCGGGTATTGAAGCTGGAGGCCTGGGCGCTCATGGACGGCCCCCGTTGCCGAACTCATCAACCTGGATGTGCGGCGTGGACGGCATCGGGCCGGTCCGCCAGCTGCGCAGCTGGTAGACGTAAGAGAGGACCTGGGCGACGGCTGAATACAGTCTCACGGGGATTTCCTTGCCGAGTTGGCCTTCCCGATACAAGGCGCGTGCCAAAGGCGGGGCAGAGACGATGGCGACCTTGTTGCCGTCGGCCACTTCACGGATGCGCAGGGCTGTTTCATCCACGCCCAGGGCGACCACGGTGGGCGCATTCATGGCCCCGCCTTCGTACTTCAGGGCCACCGCATAGTGGGTCGGGTTGACCACCACCACGTCGGCGGTGGGTACCGCCTCCATCATCCGGCGGTTGGCCATCTGCTGCTGCAGCTGGCGGATGCGGCCCTTCACTTCCGGGCTGCCCTCGCTTTCCTTCATCTCCCGGCGCAGCTCTTCGCGGGTCATCTTCAGCTTGCGCATCCAGTTCCAGCGCTGGTACGGCGCGTCGATGGCGGCCAGTACCAGCATTGCGCCGGCGGTGGCCAGCAGCAGCCGCAGGGTGAAGCCCAGGCCGTCGCCGATGGCGGTTTCCAGCGGCTGGTGGATCAGCCCGCGCAGGGTGTTGAAGCTGGTCCACACGACCATGCCGGCGGCGACGCCGACGAAGGCCACGCGCAGCAGCGACTTGATGAACTCGGCCACGGCTTCGGGGCCGTACAGGCGCTTGAGCCCGCTCATCGGGTTCATGCGGTTGATGTCGGGCATCATCGCCTTGGCCGACCAGCGCAGGCCGCCCATCACCACCGGCGCCAGGAAACTTGCCAACAGGCAGACCAGCACCAGCGGCGCGATCACCCACATCAGCTGCAGCAGCAGGTCGCCGAAGTGGCCGAACAGGGCCTTGGGGTGCTGGCGCAGGCTCTGTTCGGGGCTGAGCGCATGGCGCATCCAGGCACTGGCGCCGCTGGCCATCGAGCCACTCATGGCCATCACTGCGATCACCCCGGCGCCGAACACGGCGGCCGTGCCCAGTTCACGCGAGCGTGGCAGGTTGCCCTGTTCGCGGGCGTCACGCAGGCGTTTTTCTGTCGGTTGTTCGGTTTTTTCGCCGGCGGATTCGTTCTCGGACATCACAGGCACTGCAGCAGGGGATGCCGGGGTGCGTGCAAGAATCGTTCCGTGACGGGTGCATGTGCCAACCGAAGTTGGCGCCTGCCGGAGCAGGTACCGGTAGCGCCGGGCCATGCCCGGCGAGCGGGCAGCCTGGATCATTGCATCCGCCGGGCATGGCCCGGCGCTACCCCGGGGGCTGGTCCTGCGGGCTCTGCGCCAGTTCCACCCGTGGCCGCGGCAGGTCGTGCAGCTGCATGAAGCGGGCCGCGTCCACCGGCCGGCCCAGCAGGAAGCCCTGCAGGTAGTCGCAGCCCAGGCGCTCCAGGTAGGCGCGCTGCGCGGCGGTCTCCACGCCCTCGGCCACGATATCCATGTCCAGTGCATGGCCCAGCGCAACAATGGCCGACACGATCACCACGTCTTCGGCGCTGTGTTCCAGGTCGCGCACGAATGCATGGTCGATCTTGATCTCGGTGGCCGGCAGGCGCTTCAGGTACAGCAGGCTGGAGTAGCCGGTGCCGAAATCATCGATGGAGATGCCCACGCCCAGGGCGGAGAAGCTCTGCAGCAGGCGCAGGCTGGTATCGGTATCGCGCATCACCGTGCTTTCGGTGATCTCCAGTACCAGGTTGCGCGGGGCGATCGCGTAGCGCTCGATCACTTCGCGTACGTCCTGCAGCAGATGTGGCGAACTGAACTGCACCGGTGACAGGTTCACCGACATCGTCCAGCTGTCGTGGCCGGCATCGTGCCAGTGCCGCAGCTGCTGGCAGGCCTGGTCCAGCGCCCAGCGGCCGATCTCGTTGATCGCACCGCTGCGCTCGGCCAGGCGGATGAAGCGGTCCGGCGGAATCAGGCCCTGTTCCGGGTGGCGCCAGCGGATCAGCGCTTCGGCGCCGGCCACCTTCTGCGTGGCCACACGGATCTTCGGCTGGTAATGCAGGAACAGTTGCTCGCTGCCGATCGCCCGACGCAGGTCGGCCAGCAGGCGGAACTGCTGCTCGGCGCTGTCGTTCATCCAGTCGGCGAACAGCACGAACGCATTGCGGCCCGACTCCTTGGCCTGGTACATGGCTGCGTCGGCGAAGGCCATCAGCTGGCGTTCGCTGGCGGCGTGGTCGGGGCAGATCGCGATGCCGATGCTGGCGGTCACCTGCAGTTCGTTGTCCGGCAGCAGCGGGCCGCTGCCCACCGCCTGCAGGATGCGCCGGGCCAGGGTCGGCAGGTCCTCGTCGTGCTCGATGCGCACCACCAGCACGAATTCGTCGCCGCCCAGCCGTGCCAGCAGGTCGTGCGGACGCAGCAGCTGGCGGGTGCGTTCGGCCACCGCCACCAGCAGCGCGTCGCCGGCCTGGTGGCCATAGGCATCGTTGACCTGCTTGAAGCCATCCAGGTCCATGAACATCACCGCGAAGCGGCTGCCACCCTGTTCGGCCTCTGCCAGTGCCTGGACGATGCGCCGCTGCAGCAGCAACCGGTTCGGCAGGCGGGTGAGCGGGTCGTGCAGCGCGGCCTGGGTCAGTTCCTGCTGGGCGTCGGTCAACGAGGTGCTGAGCAGTGAATTGCGCAGGCGCAACAGCTGTGCCTCCACCCGCTGGTCCAGCCAGGACACCACCAGCACCACCGCCAGGATCGCCACGGTCAGCACCACCACCAGCATCGCCAGCCAGTTGTTCTGCAGGCCATCGCCCACCGCGGCGCCGCAGATGCTGCCTTCGGGGAAACGGGCGGCGGCCATGCCGGTGTAGTGCATGCCGACGATGGCCAGGCCGAGCAGGCCGGCGGCGGCCAGGCGGTCGCCGATGCGGGTGTGCTGCGCGCGCAGGCGGAAGGCCACGTACAGCGCGGTCCACGACGCGGCCACCGCAACCAGCAGTGACAGCAGCAGCCACACCGGCTGGTAGTCGATGCCTGGCTGCATGCGCATCGCGGCCATGCCCACGTAATGCATGCTGGCGATGCCGCTGCCCATCAGCAGGGCACCACCGGCCAGGCGCGGATGGGGCAGGGTGCGCAGCGATACCAGCCACAGCGCGAACACCGACGAGCCGATCGCCAGTGCCAGCGACAGCAGGGTGATGGGCAGGTCGTAGCCCAGCGGGATGGGCAGGTCGAAGGCGAGCATGCCGATGAAGTGCATCGACCAGATGCCCAGCCCCATCGCAAAGCCGCCGCCGAGGCGCCACCACCAGGTCGCGCCCTTGCCAGGCGCGGTGACGGTGCGCCCGGCCATCGCCAGCGCGGTATAGGACGCCATCACTGCAACCAGCAATGAGGTCGCCACCAGCCACGGGTTGTACGTGCCTTCCAGCATTCGTCAGTCTCCCGGACCTGCCTGTCAACGGAAAAACTACGGTGGGGCATGCGTAAGGCGGGCGACCAGAGGCCGCCGGTTGCAGCGTCCCCCCGGTCGCTGCCCATTCACTCTAACGCGGGCACCGGGGGGGACGGCAAGCAGCAAAACGTGATGACCGCGTCAGCGGGTCACGGCACCCGCAGCCTCGAAGGCGGCATCGAACAGGCGCTGCACCGGCGGGCCCATTTCACCGACCAGCAGGGTCAGCAGGAACAGGCCCAGCAGCAGCGAGACCGGCAGGCCCAGCTGGATCGGATTCAGCGCCGGCGCCGCGCGGGCCAGTACGCCGAAGGCCAGGTTCACCGCCAGCATCGCCACGGTCAGCGGGATGGCCAGGGTCAGCGCCCCTCGCAGCACGGTCAGCAGGAAGGTCGGGGCGATGCTGAAGAAGGCGTGCGGGTCGGGCAGGGGCGCCCCGATCGGCAGGGCGCGGTAGCTGTCCACCACCAGCGAGATCAGCGCCAGATGGCCGTTGGCGGTGAAGAACAGCAGGCCGAACAGCAGATAGAACCATTGGCCGATGACACCGGAGGTGCCGCCGCGCAGCGGGTCGCTCATCTGCGCAAACGCCAGGCCGGTGCCCTGGGCGACCAGTTCGCCGGCCATCGCGCCCGCCTCGAACACCAGCCGCAGCATGAAACCGATGGCCACGCCGATCGCCAGCTCGCGCGCGATGGTCAGCACGGTGGCGGCGTCGAAGCCGGTCCAGTCCGGTACCGGCGGCAGCAGGGGCGCCAACGCAATGGCCAGGGTACCGGCCAGCATCACCCGCACCCGGCCGGGCACGGCGCGGGTACCGATCATCGGCATCGCCATGGCCACCGCGCCGATGCGCAGCATGGTCCACAGCACGGTGCCGATCATGCCGAAGGCATTCAGGCCGTCGGCAGCCATCTGGGTGGCGGCGTCCATCTGCGTGCGCGTCCGTCTAGCCGATCAGGTGCGGAATGCGCTGGAACAGCAGCGTAGTGAATTCGACCAGATGGCCGATCAGCAGGCTGCCCAGTGCGAACAACACCGCAGTGAGCGCTGCGGCCTTGGCAACGAAGGCGATGGTGGGTTCGTTGAGCTGGGTCGCGGCCTGCACCACGCCCACCACAACGCCGACCACCAGGACGGTCAGCAGCAGCGGGCCGGCCACCCACAGCACGGTAATCAGGCCGCCACGCAGTTCGGTCAGGGCAAGTTCGGGAGACATCATGGTTCCATCGGTAGCGCCGGGCCACGCCCGGCGGTGGTCAATGCGGCGGCCGGCACTGCCCGGCGTCGCCGCTGTAGAGCCGAGCCATGCTCGGCTGACCTTCGGATCAGGCCGGATTGAAGCTCGCCGCCAGCGTGCCGACGGTCAGCACCCAGCCGTCCACCAGCACGAACAGCAGGATCTTGAACGGCGCCGAGACCAGCATCGGCGACAACATCATCATGCCCATCGACATCAGCACACTGGCCACGACCAGGTCGATGATCACGAACGGAATGAAGATCAGGAAGCCGATCTCGAAGGCGGTTTTCAGTTCACTGGTGACGAACGATGCGACCAGCACCGGGAACGGAATCGCATCGGGGCTGGCGTAGGTGCCGTGCCCGGCGATGCCGGCAAAGGTCATCAGGTCGGTCTCGCGGATCTGCGCCAGCATGAAGGCGCGCAGCGGCGTGGTGGTCAGCGTCCAGGCGGTCTGGAAGTCGATCTCGCCATTGAGGTACGGCGCCATGCCGGTGCTCCAGGCCTTGTCCCAGGTCGGCAACATGATCATCGAGGTGAGGAACAGGGCCAGGCCCAGCAGCACCTGGTTGGACGGTGTCTGGCCGGTGCCCAGTGCCTGCCGCAGCAGGCCCAGCACGATGATGATGCGGGTGAACGAGGTCAGCACCAGCAGCATCGACGGGATCAGGGTGATCGCCGTCATCAGCAGCAGGGTCTGCAGCGGCAGGCTGACCGGCGCACCGCCGATCTTGCCGACGTTGATGTCCGGCAGCGGCGTGGTCGGTGCGCCCGGGGCGGCGAACGCCAGCGCAGGCAGCAGGCACAGGGCGATCAGGGTCAGCCACGGCAGCAGGGCGGCGAGACGGGAACGGGTCACACGCATGTCAGGGGTCCTTGCGCAGCCGCTGTTGCAGCAGCTGGGCGAAATTCGGCAGGTTCTTCAGATCGGGTACGCGTACCGGCGCAGGCGGCGGCAGTGGTTCGGGCAGGGTGTGCAGGGCATTGATGCCGCCGGCGGTCACGCCCAGCAGCAGCTGCTGGCCGTTGACCTCGACCACCACCACGCGCTCCTTGGCGCCAACATTCAGGCTCGCCACCAGCTTCATGCCCTCGGCCGGGCGGAAGCCGCTGCCGGGCAGACGCTTGAGCAGCCAGCCCAGGCCGATGACCAGGGCCAGCACTGCCAACAGGGCCAGCACCGCACCGAACAGGCTCGGTGCGGCCGGCGCATGCTGGCCGATCTGCGGGGCCGTCTTGGCGACGGCCAGCGCGGTGGCGGCGAGCAGGTTCAACGCAGTCTCCGGATCCGCTCGCTGGGGCTGACCACATCGGTCAGGCGCACGCCGAAGCGGTCGTTGATCACCACCACTTCGCCATGGGCGATCAGCGTGCCGTTGACGAACACGTCCAGCGATTCGCCGGCACCACGCTCCAGCTCCACCACCGAACCCTGGTTGAGCTGCAGCAGGTTGCGGATCGGCAGGCGGGCGCGACCGACTTCCAGCGACAACGTCACCGGCACGTCGAGGATCACGTCCAGGTTCAAATCCGGGCCGGTCGCCTCATCGGCCTGCAGGCTGGTGAACTGTGCCGGGGTCGGTTCGAGGGCGTCGATATCGTTCATTGCGGGTCTTCCTGGATGACGGGTACGCGCGGACGGGTGCCCGGCGGATGGGTAGCGGTGATCTTTACGGCGTTCATGCCGTTGGCGACGCCGAACTCACCGGTGAACACCGGGATGTTCTCCACGCACAGCGGCACCTGCGGGCTGAGGTCGATCGGCAGGATGTCGCCGACCTTCAGCCGGGTCAGGTCGCGCAGGGTCATGCGCTTGCTGGCCAGCACGCTGGACAGGGTGACTTCGGCCACGTTGAGCTGCTCGCGCAGGGTGCGGCCCCAGCTCTCGTCGCGGTCGTTGCGGTCGCTCTGGATGCCGGCGTCGAGCAGTTCGCGGATCGGCTCCAGCATCGAGTAGGGCAGGGTCACGTGGATGTCGCCGCCACCGCCGTCGAGTTCGACATGCAGGCGGCACACCACCACGTATTCGCGCGGCGTCACGATGTTGGCGAAGTGCGGGTTGATTTCCGAGTTGATGTACTCGAATTCCACGTCCATCACCGGCGCCCACGCTTCACGCAGGTCGGCGAAGGTCTGCTTCAACAGCAGGTGGATCACCCGCATTTCGGTGGCGGTGAACTCGCGGCCTTCGATGCGCGTCGGGTAACGCCCGTCGCCACCGAAGAAGTTGTCGACGATGGCGAACACCAGGGTCGGTTCGAACACGATCAGGCCGGTACCGCGCAGTGGCTTGAAGCGGATCAGGTTCAGGTTGGTCGGCACATACAGCGAGTGCATGTAATCGTTGAACTTGATCAGCTCGATGCCGCGCACGGACAGTTCGGCCGAGCGCCGGATCAGGTTGAACAGGCCGATCCGCCACAGGCGCGCGAAGCGCTCGTGGACCATTTCCAGGGTCGGCATGCGACCGCGGATGATGCGGTCCTGGCTGGCGAAATCGTAGGAGCGTGCTTCGCCACTGGGGGCGTCCGGCTCGGTTTCGACCGCGCCACTGTCCACGCCATGCAACAGGGCATCGATCTCATCCTGGGACAGCAGGTCATTCATCGGGGAGCCCTTACTGGGTCACGAAGCTGGTGAACAACAGGTCGTCGGCACCGTTGCTGCCGGTCTCGGCCTTCAGCACCTTCTGCACTTCGGCCAGCGAATCGGCCTGCAGCTTCTGCTTGCCGGCGATGTCGGCGATCTGCTGCGGGCTGACCTGCGAGAACAGCATCAACAGGCGTGCGCGGATGGCCGGGGCATGGGTCTTGATCGCTTCCAGCGCGGCCGGATCGCGGGTCATCAGCTGCACTTCCACCTGCAGGTAGCGCGGGCCGTCGATCGAGCCGTTGAGGTTGACCACGAACGCCGGTTCCAGTGCGAAGTACTGGGCCGGGGCCGGGGTGGTGGTCTTCTTCGGCGCCTGCGCGGTCTTGTCTTCGTGCTTGGACTGGGTGAAGAACCACACCCCGCCACCGGCGGCGCCGGCGGCCAGTACGGCGACCAGGGCGGTGATCAGGATCGGACTACGCGGCTTGGCGGTCTTGTCCTTCTCGGCGGTCTTCTTGGTTTTGTCAGCGGCTGCGGCCACGGGGTGAAGCTCCTGAGGGTTGCTTCACCGGGATATGCAAGGGGTGTGCCGGAGTGGCCGGCGAGGGGTGCGACGGAATTCTGTCGGGTGTTCAAATCGGTAGCGCCGGGCCATGCCCGGCGGAATGTCGGGAATCCGCCGGGCATGGCCCGGCGCAACCGTGTTCTGGTGGGGGCCGACCGTCCCGCTCTTGGTAGGTGCCAACCTCGGTTGGCACGCCTGTCAGGCGTACGCGTCCAACAACCCGCGCTGGCGGATCAGCTGCGATGCCGACACCGTGGTGTCGCCCAGTGACGGTTCTCCGTCACCACCGCGACCGCCGCCAGTCTGGCTGCCCGGATTGCCGTCGCCACTGTGCTGCTGGCCGACATCGGCATGGGCCAACTGGAAGCCCTGCTCGCCGAGCAGTTCACGCAGGCGCGGCAGGCTGCTTTCCAGCGCCTGGCGAACATCGACGTGCGGGCTGCTGAAGCTGGCATGCACCTTGTCACCGTTCATCTGCAGACGCACGTCCACCGGCCCCAGGTCTTCCGGATTGAGGCGGATGTGGGCATGACCGATCTTCTGGTCAGCCAGCCAGCCGATGCGCGCGCCGATGGCCTGGTCGAAGCCATCGTCGCCCAGTACCGGCTTCGGTGTGGGTTCGCCGTTGAAGACAGCATTGCTGGCCAGTGCGGCCTTAAGGTCCTGCAGGGCGGCGGGCAGCGGGGGCTGCAGCGGCGCCGGCGGCGCGCGGTCGCCGATCTGCAGGCTGTCGCCATCCTCGGCCCGATCCAGCGCCTTGCCACCCAGCACCAGTTCGGGCAACGGCAGGCCGCTGGCCTCACCGTCGCCGGCAGCGGATGCCGATGCGCTGACCGCGGCTGGTGCCACTGCGGCGGGAAGTGCCGGTGCAGCCAAGGGCAGTGCACCGCCGTCGGCATCGCTGGCCGTCGGCGGCGGCACAACAGGCACCGGATCGACGCCGGTGGGCACGGCCAGCACCAGACCGGCCAACCCCAGCGGCGGCCAGGGCGCGTCGTCCGTGCTGGTCGGGGAGTCCTTGTCATCGGCAGCTGCAGACGTTGCCTGTGCAGCGGGTGTCGATGTCGCGGGGTCAGTGGCGGCGGTTTCGCCGTCGCCCGGCCGTGGCGTCGTCTTGCCCGGATTGCCATCGGAAGCCGATGGAGCGGTGGTAGGTTTCGCCGGGCTGCTGGCGGTGGCCGCAGCACCGGTAGTGCCGGTCGACGCGCTGCCACCCTGCAGCATCTGGCCGAAATCCTTGCCCGAATCACTGCTCGAGGTGCGTGCACTGCTGGCATTGCCGCTGCCGCCGGGCGTCGGTGCGCTGGCTTTGCTGCTCAGGGGGGAGGGCATCACGATCGGCCTCCCTGCTCGCCATCATCCTGGTCTTCGGTCTGCGCCAGGCGCGCGCGACGTGCGCCGATGTCATCCATCTCGCGCTGGTCGCGGCGGTCGGTCACCACCTTTTCCTGCGCGCGGTAGCTGGCGGCCAGCTGTTCCAGCACCGCCTTGTCACGGCTGGCCAGGATCAGGCGTGCGCGCTCGGCTTCGACCTTCTCGCGGTTGCCGTTGACGGTCTGCTGCTGCTGTTCCACCGCGCTGTCCAGCCGGTCCAGGAAGGCGCGCCGGTTCAACAGCTGCGCCGGACTGGTCGCGGCCATCTGCGCGTCGGCCATCTGTTGCGACGCATATTCCTCGGCATAGCGACGCAGTTCGTCCAGGCGCGACAGATGGGTGTCGAGCACGGTCTGGCGCTCGGCCAGGTCGCGGGCGACCGCATCCTCATGTTCCTGGGCCCGCTTCAGCAGCGGATCGATGCGCTTGGACTGGATCATGTCAGCCTCTCATTCTCTTGTTCCACCAGGCGCTGCAACGCCGCCTGGCTGTGCGGTAGATCTGCGGCCTTGGCGACATCCTGGCCGAGGAATTCCATGATTTCCGGCCAGCGCTCAAGGGCTTCATCGGTCGCGGCGTCGTTGCCGCGCTGATAGGCGCCGATGGCGATCAGGTCGCGGTTGGCCGAGTAGGCCGAGACCAGCCGTTTCAGCTTGCGGATGCGCAGGCGCCACGGTTCGTCGGCGATTTCCGTGACCACGCGGCTGACCGACGATTCCACGTCGATGGCCGGGTACAGGCCGCTGTCGGCAACCCGGCGCGAGAGCAGGATGTGGCCGTCGAGAATCGCGCGCGCTGCATCGGCGATCGGATCCTGCGGATCGTCGCCCTCGGTCAGCACGGTGTAGAAGGCGGTGATCGAACCGCGGCCCTTGGCACCATTGCCTGCACGTTCAACCAGTGCCGGCAGCTTGGCGAACACCGATGGTGGGTAGCCACGTGTAGTGGGGGGCTCGCCCACCGAAAGACCGATCTCGCGCTGCGCCTGGGCGAAGCGGGTCAGCGAATCCATCAGCAGCAGAACGTTCAGGCCCTGGTCGCGGAACCACTCGGCGATGGCGGTCGCACGGTAGGCGCCATGCAGGCGGGCCAGCGGCGGTCGGTCGGCCGGGCTGGCCACCACCACCGCGCGGCGCAGGCCTTCCTCGCCCAGGGTGCTTTCAACGAAATCGCGCACTTCGCGGCCACGCTCACCGATCAGGCCGACCACGATCACGTCGGCGGCGGTGTAGCGGGTCATCATTCCCAGCAGCGTCGACTTGCCGACGCCGGAGCCGGCGAACAGGCCGACACGCTGGCCACGGCCGATCGGCAGCAGCGCATTGATCGCGCGCACGCCCACATCCAGGGGCTGGGTGATCGGTTCGCGTGCGAGCGGATTGATCGATACGCCGGCCATGCCGACGTGGCCTTCCGCGCGGATCGGACCCTTGCCGTCCAGCGGCACGCCATCGCTGTCGATGACGCGGCCAAGCAGGCCTTCGCCCACTTCCACGCCGCCACGGCGGGCCGATGGCACCACCCGCGCATTCGGCAGCAGGCCATGCAGTTCGGCGCTGGGCATCAGGTAGGTGCGTTCGCCGGCGAAGCCAACCACTTCGGCATCGACCCAGCCGCCGTCGACCACTTCCACCTTGCAGCTGGCGCCCAGCGGTGCTTCGCAGCCGACCGCCTCAAGTGTCAGGCCGACCGCCCGGCGCAGCACGCCCTCGCGGATCAGCCCGCGGCCGTGCGCGGTGTCGACCTTCAGGCCGTCGAGACGGTTGGCCAGGCGCAGGTTGCGGGGAATGGTCCAGTCGGCCGGCGGAGACGACGGCGATGCGGTGTCGGTGTTCATGCGATGGCTCCGGTCTGGCGGATCACGGCATCCAGGGCGCCGCGCAGGCGCGCTTCCAGCGTGCCGTCGATGCGCACCGCTTCGGCATGCACGCGCAGATCGCCACGGCTCAGGCTGGTGTCGGGCACAAGGCGCTGCTGCGGCGACAGGGTCAACAACGGGGCGAGGGCGGTGATGTCATCCGGATGCAGGCGCACTTCCACCTCACGGTTGCTGCCGCCTACGGCGTCAATCGCCTCGCCGACCAGTTGCCCCAGCAGCGCCGGGTCGGCCTCGTAGGCACGGCCGACCAGCGCACCGGCGATGCGTACCGCCAGTTCGCCGAGCGCGCCGACCACTTCATTTTCCAGACGCGCCAGCGGCCGCCCGAAGTTGTCGAGGATGCCCTCGATCTGTGCGACCAGTCGGCGCACCTCGGCCTGGCCCTGGCTGAAACCATCGGCATGGCCGTGGTCGAAACCTTCCTTCTCGGCGCTGTCCTGGATCGCCTGGATTTCTTCCAGGGTAGGCAGCTGCAGCGGCGGTTCCGGCTCATGCTCCGGGTCCGGCTCGGTGAGTTCGAAGGCATCGTCGTGGTCCAGCACCGGTTCGGGCTGGGCCAGCAGGTCTGGGGCAAGCCAGCGCACGACGTTGCTCACAGCATCGCCTCCGCGCTGCCACCGATGGTGACGGTGCCCTCATCGGCCATGCGCTTGACGATGGCCAGGATCTCGCGCTGCGCCACTTCCACGTCGGACAGGCGCACCGGGCCGCGCGCTTCCATGTCTTCCAGCAGGATTTCGGCCGCGCGCTGGGACATGTTGCGGGTGATCTTGTCGCGCACCTTGATGTCGGCGCCGCGCAGGGCCAGGCCCAGCCGCTCGCCGCTGACTTCGCGCAGCACCAGCTGCATCTCGCGGTCGTCCAGGTCCACCAGGTCGTCGAACACGAACATCAGGTCCTGGATGCGGCCACTCAGCGGCGCATCGATGCGTGCGATCTCGCCCAGGATCGCCTGATCCTGTCCGCTGTCCATGAAGTTGAGGATGTTGGCCGCGCACTGCACGCCGCCGATGTTGGACGACTTCAGGTTCTGGTTGCCGGCGAACTGGCGTTCCATGATCTCGTTGAGTTCGTTCAGCGCATTGGGCGGAATGCCGTCGAGGGTGGCGATGCGCAGCAACACGTCCACACGGGTGCGGTCGGGCAGCAGCTTCAGCGCGTCGGCAGCCTGGTCGGTTTCCAGGTGTGCCATCACGATGGCGATGATCTGCGGGTGCTCGTTGCGCACCAGGTCGGCCACCGCACGCGGGTCCATCCACTTCAGTGCATCCAGACCGGTGGTGTTGCGGCCCAGCAGGATGCGGTCGATCAGGTTGCCGGCCTTTTCGCTGCCCAGCGCCTGCACCAGCATGTTGCGGATGTAGTCGTCCGAGCCCACGCCCAGCGAGGTCTTCGAGCCCAGCTCACTGCTGAACTGGTCCATCACCCGTTCCACCTGTTCGCGGGTGATGTCGGACATGGTGGCCATGGCGATGCCGATCTTCTGCACCTCCTTCGGTTCCATGTGGCGCAGCACTTCGGCCGCGTCCAGTTCACCCAGCGACAGCAGCAGGACGGCGGCGCGCTGCACGCCGGTCAGGGGGGCGACCTCAGTCATTGGCCACCCAGCCCTTGACCACCTGGGCCACGCGCTTGGAGTCGGTCTTCACGGCTTCACGCGCCATCCGCAGTCGTTCCTCATAAGAATCCACCGGCAGGGCCAATGCTTCCGGCCCGCCCAGGCTTGCCCGGTCGGCGCCGAGCGCCGGCAGCGGGGTGCCATCGTCATCGACCAGCTGCACGTCCGCGGTATGCGGTTCCAGCGCCAGTTCTTCGTTCCTGCGGTTCTGCCCGGTGATGCCGCGCAGTGCCGGGCGCAGCACGCCGAACAGCAGCGCCATCACCACCAGCGCACCCAGCAGCATGCGGCCGGCATCGTGCACCCACGGCAGTTCCCACCAGGCTGGGCCTTCCACCGGCGTGGTATCACGCACGAACGGGGCATTCATCACCGACACGGTGTCGCCGCGCTCGGCACTGAAGCCGACGGCCTGCTTGACCAGTGCCTCGACCCGGGTCAGTTCTGCCGCCGACAGCGGCTGCGGCGCAACCTTGCCGTTGGCACCGGCGCGCGGCACGTTGTCCACCAGCACCGCCACCGAAACGCGCTTGATGCGGCCGGCCGGCTGCCGGGTGTGCTGCAGGGTACGGTCCAGCTCGTAGTTGCGGGTCGCGTTCTTGCTGCTTTCGGTCGGTGCCTGCGCGGTGGCCGGTGCGGCGGCCTGGCCCGGCGGGCTGTTGCTGGTGGCACCCGGTACGCCCTGCGGGCCCGGCGTGCTGCTGCTGTTCTCGCTCATCTGCTCGCTGCGCAGTTTCTGCGGCTCGCCGTTGTAGAGCTCGCGCGCTTCTTCGGTCACCGAGAAGTCCATGTCCACGCTGACTTCCGGGTTGACCCGGCCGGGACCGGTCATCGGTTCCAGCAGTTCGCGGATGCGCTGGTTGAAGGAGGTTTCCTGGCGGCGCACCTGTTCGAACTGGGCAGCGTTGACCGCCGCTTCGCTGTTCGGGTCGCTGACGCTGAGCATGCGACCGCTCTGGTCGACCACGGTGACGCGTTCCGGCGCCAGATCGGGGATGGCGGCAGCCACCATGTGCACGATCGCATCGACCTGGCTGCGTTCCAGCTGCTGGCCGCCGCGCAGTTCCAGGGTGACCGAGGCACTGGCCACGTCACGCTGGCGGGTGAACGCGCTGGGCTTGGGAATGGCCAGATGCACGCGCGAATCGCGCACCGGGCGCAGCGTATTGATGGTGCGCGACAGCTCGGTTTCCAGCGCGTGCTGGTAGCGCGCGCTTTCCACGAACTGGCTGACACCGAAACCGGGGTCGCGCTCCATCAGCTCGAAGCCGAGCTTGCCGCTGTCGGTCAGGCCCGAGCCCGCCAGTTTCAGGCGGGCATCGTGCAGGTTCTTTTCCGGCACGGTGATGCCACCGGTGGCCGGGTCCAGCTGGAACGGAATCTGTGCGGCACGCAGCAGGTCGGTCGCTTCAGCGGTGGCCTTCTGGTCCAGGCCGGTGTACAGCGGCACCATGCCCGGCTTCTGCGACCAGAAGAACACGAACAGGCCTGCCGCCACGGCCACGGCGATCATCGCCATCAGTCCGAGCCGACGGGTGATCTGCAGGCTTTGCAGCCGGTCGAACCACTGGCCCGCCTTTTCGGCGTTCAGGGATTCCTTGGAGAGCGACAGGGCCATGCGTTTCTATCCTTACAGCGGCATGTTCATCACGTCCTGGTAAGCCTGGACGAGACGGTTACGGACTTCCACGGTGGCGCGGAAGGCGATCTGGGACTGCTGCGAGGCGACCATCACCTTGGCCAGGTCGGCGCCGGGTTCACCCAGTTCGAAGGCTTTGGCGAGGGCGCCGGATTTCTGTTGCGCATCGTTGACGCCGGCGATGGCGCCGCGCAGGGTTTCGGTGAAGCTGGCAGGCTGGACCTGCGGCGCATCCAGCACCGTGCCCGGCAGGGCATTGCTACGCGGCGCTTCGGCCAGCGGGTTGAGCGCGGGCTGTCCCACCTGGGTCTGGTAGGAGCGGATCTGGGAAAGGATCGAAGTGACGGAGTGGGACATCTGCAACGGTTCCAGAAACAGGGATGGGGGTGTCTGCTGGAGCTAGTGCAAGTGCCGTGCCGAAATCGCTGATCGGTTCAGTGACGTGAGGGTTGGGGGGTGTTCGGCAGGGCTGCGCCCTGCACCTGCCGAAGCAACGGCAAAGGCCGGAGCAACAGCAGAAGCTGGCTATCCGTGGGATGGCGGGGTGGGTCCGGTTGCGGGGGACGCCGTGAACCCGTCCTTGGGGGCTTGGCCGCGGCATCCATGCCGCGGACACCCCCGCAACCGGACCCACCCCGCCTTCGACAATTTCCCGCGATGTGTCTGGGCGGCGTTCTGTGCTGCTGGTGGGTGTCGACCTTGGTCAACACAGTAGATCCACGCCATGCGTGGATGAAGCGTTCCTGCCGGCGTGACGCGTCATGGAACCGGCGTCGGTTTTTTGGCCTATGGCTGCATGGAGCGGCGCAGACCATCAACAGATATATGTGTCGACAGATACTCCGCGTGTTTCGGAGCCGGCTCGACGCTACATGGCGCGAACCTTCCGTCACAAGGAAACCGTCGGAGGCGTGGGCGGGTCAGGTTGCGGGGGCGTGAGCGCCATGGATGGCGCGACCGAGCTTACATGGACGTACTTGCAGCGTCCCCCGCAACCTGACCCGCCCGCGCATCGCGCAGGAAGCCAGCTGTTGCCGTTGCTTCAGTTGTTGCCTCTGCGGGTGCCGGGCGGGAGCCCGGCAACAACACCCCCATAAACACCAACGCCCGGGCAAGCCCAGGCGTTCGTGCCCCCTTCATGCTGGCAACGCGGGTCAGCTGGCCAGTTCGGCCGGCTCGCGTTCGATGCCGTACTTGCGCAGCTTTTCCACCAGCGTGGTGCGGCGCAGGCCGAGCAGCTGGGCGGCGTGGGCGACCACGCCCTGGGTGCGTTCCAGTGCTTCGTTGATCAGGCCCAGTTCGATGTTGGCCATGTGGTTGCGCAGGTCCAGGCCGTCGTCCGGCAACGCGGCGGGCGCTGCGGTGCGGTTGACCGCGATGCCGTGTTCGAGCGACGGCTGGTTGCCGCTGCCCGGGGTGTGGAACGAGAAGCTGCGCAGGTCCAGGCGCTCTTCGCTGGCAACCACCGGCGGCGCTGCGGCAACTGCCACGGCGGCCAGTGCGGCATCGCCGCGATAGCGTGCCGGCAGGTCCTGCACGCGCACCGAGCCACCCGGGTGCAGCACCGCCAGGCGTTCGACCAGGTTGGTCAGCTCGCGCACGTTGCCAGGCCACTCATAGCTGGCCAGCGCCTGCAGCGCTTCCGGCGTAAAGCGCACTTCGCCGCGGCCGGTGCGCGCCAGCTGGGTGGCGATGGTTTCCACCAGCGCCGGCAGGTCTTCGCGACGCTCGCGCAGGGCCGGCACGTCGATCGGGAAGACGTTGAGGCGGTAGAAAAGATCCTCGCGGAACTTGCCATCGGCAATCCGGCTTTCCAGGTCGCGATGGGTCGCGGCGATCACCCGCACGTTGCAGCGGATGGTCTGGTTGCCGCCAACACGCTCGAAGCTGCGCTCCTGCAGCACGCGCAGCAGCTTGACCTGCATCGGCAGGCTCATGTCGCCGATCTCATCGAGCAGCAGGGTGCCGCCCTCGGCCATTTCGAAACGGCCCTTGCGCGCGGTCAGCGCGCCGGTAAAGGCGCCTTTCTCGTGACCGAACAGTTCGCTTTCCAGCAGTTCCGCCGGAATCGCGCCGCAGTTGATTGCCACGAACGGACCATCGCGGCGCGGCGAGCGCTGGTGGATGCTGCGCGATACCACTTCCTTGCCGGTGCCCGATTCGCCGAGCACCAGCACGGTGGTGTCGAACGCGGCGACCTGCTCGATCATCGTGCGCAGTGCGCTGACCGCCGGACCGTTGCCGGTCGGGCCCTGGTCCTGCACGGCACCGGCCTGGTGTTCGGCATCCAGGCGCTTGAGGCTTGCGCGACGCAGCAGGGCTTCCATCTGCGCATGGCGCAGCGGCGCTTCCAGCGGCCAGATGTTGGCTTCATGCAGGCCATGCCGGTGGGCGAACGCAGTGGCATCACCGTCGGCCAGCAGCACCGGCGGCGGCAGGCTGCTGCCGCCCAGCCAGGCGTACAGCGCGGTGCTGGCGGCACTGTCGTCCAGGTTGCCGACGATCACCGCCATCCAGTCGTTCTGACGCTGGCGGGCCAGATCGAAATCGGCGGCGTCGGACACCCAGCGCGGGTTGAAGTCCATGAATTCCAGCAGGGCGACGGTGCGCTCGGCACGCACCGCATCGTTGTCCAGTACCAGGATGCGCGATTCGCTCACGACCGATCCTCCCTGAGGCCTTCCAGGATCGGCATGACTTCCTGGATGTAGGACAGCTTGCTGACGAAGTTGTCGGCGCCGGCGCGCAGCGCGTGTTCGCGGTGCTCGACGTCGTCGAAGTGGCTGGCAATCACGATGTACGGTGCATCGTCCTGCGACTTGATCAGGCGGGTGGCCTGCAGGCCGCCCATTTCCGGCATCGCCAGATCCATCAGCACCACCTGCGGGCGCAGGCTTTCCGAACGTTCGATCGCTTCCAGGCCGTTGCCGGCGCTGCCGACGATCTGCAGCCAGTCGATCTTGCGGAAGTGGCGCATCGCCGCGTTGATGAAGCCCTCGTGGTCATCGACCAGCAGAACTGTGAGCTTGTTCATGTCCAACATCCTTTTCAGCCCACCCGGGCCAGCTGCGGTTGCCTGGCGTTGACCCGGCGCCGTTCGCGGGCCGGGGCGATATCCAGTTGTTCGCGGTATTTTGCGACGGTTCGTCGGGCAATGTTCACCCCCTGGCGGGACAGCAGGCCAGCGATGGCCTCGTCCGCCAACGGGCGACCGGCGGGCTCGGCGTCGATCAGGCGGCGGACCATGGCCTTGACCGCCTGGCCGGACACGCTGGCGCCTTCCAGGCGCACGGCGAAGAAGTGCTTGAGCTCGAAGGTGCCGCGCGGGGTCTGCAGGTACTTGCCGGTGGTGATGCGCGAAACGGTGGATTCGTGCATGCCGATTTCCTCGGCCACTTCCTTCAGGGTCAACGGTGCCATGGCTTCCTCGCCACGCACCAGGAAGGCCGCCTGCCGCTCGACGATCACCCGCGCGGTGCGCAGCAGGGTGTCGTAGCGCATCGACAGGCCGCGGCTGAACCAGCGCGCCTCCTGCAGCATCTCGCGCAGTGCCGGCGCCGCCTCGCCACTGTCGGCCAGGGCCAGTTCGTACTGGCTGTTGATCGACACCCGGCGGCTGGTGGCCGGGTTCAGTGCCACCTTCCATTGTTCGTCGGCGTGCCAGGCGACCACGTCCGGCACCACCACCGCATTGCGCTCGGGCAGCAGGCTGTCGCCCGGGCGCGGCTGCAGCGACAGGATCAGGCGAACGGCTTCGCGCACGTCGTCGATCTCGGCATCGTGCTGGCGGGCGAGGGCGGGGTAGTCGTGGGCGGCCAGGGCATCGAGCGCGCCCTCGAGAATGCGCGCGGCCAGATGCCGGGCCGGCACCACGCCGTGCAGGCTGCACAGCTGGGCCAGCAGCGATTCGCGCAGGTCCTGCGCGGCCATGCCGGCCGGCTCGCCCTGCAGCAGGTGCTGGCGGATGGCTTCAACGCCGTTTGCATCGATGTCGAACTGGGCGCTGGCCAGCAGCTGCAACTGTGCCAGCGGTGCCTGCAGGTAGCCGGCATCATCGCAGTGTTCAAGCCAGAAGGCGGCCACGGCCAGTTCGCGCTCGTCCAGGTCCAGCGCCAGGCGCTGCAGCACGCGCAGCTGCGGATCGCTCGATTCGCCAGCGGCGATGCGTGCCATGCGGTCGTCGTCGCCGTCCTGCCAGTTGGCGCCGGACACATCCCACATCGAGGATTCGGGCAGCTCGTCGAAGGCGGCCGTATCGACCGTAGTGCTGGCTGCATCGGTGGCTTCAGCGACGGGCGCTTCGGCGTCTTCGATTTCCAGCAGCGGATTGGAATCCAGCAGGCGCTGGATTTCCTGCTCCAGGTGCAGGCCGTCGAGCTGCAGCAGCCGGATCGACTGCAGCAACTGCGGGGTGAGGTGAAGCTGTTGGCCCAGCTGGGTCGAAAGTGAAGCCTTCATTGCAGTTCCCCGGCGCCGCTCCCCGACGCCTTGTGGAACACATCTTGCTTTTGATCCGGCAGGCGCGGAATCGGGGGGTTCCTGAGGGTGCTGGTGGTATTCCCGACAGCGTGTAAGGAAATCCCCTACACAAACGCGGGATTTTGACGATTCCGGTCGCTAACTCGTTGATTCGTGGTCGGTCGCCCTGCTGCTCGCCCGCGCCTGTTGTACGGAATTCCGTCGGGACTCGTGTGGGTGACGGTATTTCGTCGCTGACCCCGTGGACGTCATTCCAGCTCGTGCTGGTGGCGCGCAGCCAGCAGCAGCAGATCGTTGGCGCGACGGCAGCCCAGTGATTCCATCATGCGCGCGCGATGGGTCTCCACCGTCTTGACGCTGATGCCAAGGTCGGCGGCGATTTCCTTGTTGCTCTCGCCCTTGCCGATGCGGCGAAGGATCTCGCGCTGGCGCGGCGACAGTGCGGCAATACCAGTCGGCTTCTCGCGCCCGAGCATCGGTGCCAGCATCTTGGCCGAGATCTGCGGGCTCAGGAACACCTGGCCAGCATGCGCGGCACGCAGCGCCAGTTCCAGTTCCTGCGGCGCGGCATCCTTCACCACGAAACCGACGGCACCCCGATCGAGCGCATCGCGCACGTGGGCGGCGTCATCGTGCATGGTCATCATCACGATGCGCGTGCCGGGTGCGCGCAGGCGGATGTCGCTCAGTGCTTCCAGGCCGGTACGGCCGGGCAGCGACAGGTCCATCAGCACCACGTCCGGTGCGTGCAGCAGGGCCATCTGCAGTGCCTGTTCGGCATTGCTGGCCTCGGCGACGAGCTGCACGTCGGCAAACCCCTGCAGCAGCCGCGCCAGGCCGGCGCGAACCAGGGTGTGATCGTCGACGATGAGAACTCGCACAGGCACGCTGGAGGTTGGGGAGGGGGGTCCACCTTAACTTAGCTGAACGGGCACGCCAAGGGCCGTCTGTCTGCCTGCATGGTGGCAGATTTCAGCGTGCGCGGCGGGCCTCGGCCACCTGCCGCCGATGCAGCCGGAACAGATGCCGTTCCATCGCCATTTCCAGGCCATCGCCAAGGCGATGGAAGCGCAGCCACAGATAGTGGCCACCGCCGCCATCGGCCGCTTCAGCGATGACTTCCACTGGCAGGTCGATATGGTCGGGCAGCCAGTCGCTGGGTTGCAGGCGGACCACGCCGGCCTGGCCGGGCAGGCTGCCACTGCGCGGGCCCAGCTGCAGGCGGATGCCGCGGCGTGACCAGCGCACCGGGCGCAGCGTCGGTTCCTGGCCCTGCTGGCGGATCAGGCGGCCGAGCAGGACCATGGTCAGGTCCACCTTGGCTTCCAGGCGCTGCAGCTGCAGGCTGGCTTCACTGCGTTCTTCGTGCTCGTCGATGCGACTGTCTTCGACCAGCGCCAGGCTGCGCAGCAGGCCTTCGGCACTGCTGGTCCGGCCTACCGCGCTACCAGCCTGGAACTCGGCGGGCAGGGCCAGTTCGCAGCTGAGCGTTTCGTCGAACAGCTCGCTTTCAGCCGGGTGATGCAGGGACGTGGTCGGCAGGACGGTCATGCCAGCGATTCTGCCTGCAGGTAGGCATGCGCGGCGCGAAGGGAGCGGCGGCCGTCCTGGATCTGCACGGAGACGGCATCGCGACGCTGGCGCAGCAGGCCAAGCAGGCTCTGCTGGCGTTCCAGCAGCGCGGACAACGGTGCGTGGTCGGCGCTGCCCAGCGGTTGGCTCAGCAGTGCATGCAGGGTGCTGTCATGGCCATCGAGCAGGCTGTCGGCCTGTTCGAACGCCTCTTCGTCGAGGGCCTTCTCGAAGGCATCCAGCTGCGCATTGAGTTCAAGCAGGCTCATGGCGCCACCGCCGCGGGACGGCGCTGTTCGTGCGGAATGGCATTCCAGGCACCGTCGATCTCGCCCAGCAGCTGCAGCGATTCGTCCAGTGCAGCGCGGTCGTTGTGCAGGTTGGCCTCGGTCAGGCGCTGCAGCAGATAGTCATACAGCGCCGACAGGTTGCCGGCGATCTCGCCGCCGGCTTCATGGTCCAGCGAGCCGTTGAGGTGGGCGACGATCGCGCATGCTTCGCCGATCGCCTTGCCCTTGCCGGCCTGGTCGCCCTGCTCGAGGGTGGCCTGTGCACGGCGCACGCGCTCCAGTGCGCCGGACAGCAGCAGCGCCACCAGTTTGTGCGGATCGGCATCGGCGACCGCACTGGTCACACCCACCTGGCGGTATTGCTCGGCGTACTGACGGCTGGAACCGTACATTCGTGATTCTCCCTTGCGCGGGGTGCCGGGGTGCGGTCGAAGGGACCGTTGACGCCGGCACTGCGATGATTGCTGTTGCGTCCGTTATCGGTGCGTACGGCGCCAAACTTGAGCGCCGCGCGTGTTTCCTCAGCGGTTCAACTGGGCCAGCTGCTGCTGCAGGGCGGTGTTGCTCTGCTGCAGCTTGCCCATCAGGCTGTCCAATGCCACGAACTGCTTCTTGTAACGGGCTTCGACACCGACCATGCGCGCGTCCAGGTCCTTGCGGCGCTTGTCGATGTTGTCCAGCGTGGTGTTCAGTCCCTTGGTGCGGGCGACGAACGCGCCTTCCTTGCCGACCGTGGTGCTGACGTAGCCGTCCACCAGTGAATACAGCCGGCCGGCACCACCGGTATCGCCGGTGACCGCCTGGCGGATCTTCTCCGGCTGGGCGGCGAGGGCGGCGGCGAACTTGGTGCTGTCCAGCACCAGGGTGCCATCGGCGTTGGGGTAGCCGCGGGTCTGCAGGCCCAGCGCCTTGGCGTCCAGCTGGTCGCCTGCCAGATCCTTGAGCACGCCGGACATCGTCGAACGCAGCTGCGCGATCGCACCACGCATCTGTGCGTCGCCGGTCAGTGCAGCCGCTTCCTTGGTCTTCGGGTCGTACTTGGTTTCGGTGTTGATCGCCGCGACGGCCGCGTTGTAGGCGGTCACGAACTCCTGCATCACCTTGGTCGCGGCAGTAGTGTCGGTGCTGATGACCACCGTGCTCTTGCCCTGTTCCTTCAGGTTCAGGGTCAGGCCTGGCACGGCATCGGCCACGGTGTTGCTGGCACTCACTACTTCCACACCATCAATGGTCAGCAGCGCATCCTTGGCGGGGCTGTTTTCCTTCAGGCTGCCGACCAGCGCGCCCAGCTTCGGATCGCTGCCGGCGTACTCCAGCTTGATGGCGCTGGCTGCACCGGTCTTTTCCTGGGCGATGGACAGGTACTGGTTGTCGCCGGAGCTGATCAGTGTCGCCTGCACGCCTTCCTTGCGGCCAGCGGCGTCGATCTTGTTGCGGACGGTGGTAAGGGTGTCGCCTTCCTCCACCTGCACGTTCATCGTCTTGGCCTTGTCGCCCACGCCGACGGTCAGCGTCAAGGTTCCGGCACCGAAGGTGTCGGTCTTGGGCACCGAGGTGTCGGCGATCAGCTTGTGCGCCGATGCCAGGTTCTTCACCTCGATCAGATGGGTGCCGTTGGACGCGGCGGCCTTGCTGGTGCCGACGTCGTACAGCGCTACCGACGCGGTCAGCACATCGTTGGCGTTGTTGGGGCCGGCTTTGCCGGTGGCGGTGACGGTGCGGGTGTCGAAGGCAGTGGTGGCCTTCAGCGCGGTCAGGGCGGTCTTCAGCTTGTCGAAGGCCGAGGTGACCGTGCCGAGCGACGACAGCTGCATCTTGGTCTTGGACTGCTGCAGGTTCAGCGCGTTGTCGGCCGGCTTGCGGTCCGCTGCGACCAGCTGGTTGACGATGCTGGAGATGTCCAGCCCTGAGCCAATGCCACCGTATCCAAAGTCTGCCACGTCGTTTCTCCTGGTATACGGGCCTGGCCGTCGTGCGGCGGCCCGTCGTCAACGAAAATAGCGGCCTGCGCCGCTGGGTCTTGAGGACTTCGTTGATGCATGCGCCGTGCCACTGGCCGGAAGGGCAGTTCTGGCACGCCGGTTGCAGGAGGTCTGGGGCAGGGTGCGGGTGGGTTCACCGCGGGCTGCCGGGGGTCTGTAAAAAACCCTCCCCCAATGCAGGGGAGGGATCAGGCTACTGACAATCGGGGGGAGACGAAGCCGCCCGGTACGTACAGTCAAAATGCACAACGCTGAAAGAGAGGTCCGCAGGGGCGGGCGATGCCAAGCCGGTTCGGGACGCTTCCCGGGCCGGGCATGGCCCGCATCTGTGTACGCCGTGGCTGTCGGGTTGCCGCTACCGTCGGTTCAATCCGACGGTAGCGGCGCCTTCTTGCCGTGGATCAGCGCAGCAGGCTGAGCACGCCCTGCGGCACCTGGTTGGCCTGGGCCAGCATGGCCGTACCGGCCTGCTGCAGGATCTGGGTGCGGGTCAGCTCGGCGGTTTCCTTGGCGAAGTCGGTGTCCTTGATGCGGCTACGCGACGAGGACAGGTTTTCCGACGAGGTCTGCAGGTTGGCTACGACCGAGGTGAAGCGGTTCTGGATCGCACCGAGGTCGGCGCGGGTGCTGTTGATCGCACCCAGGGCCTTGTCGACCACTTCCAGCGACTGCTGGGCGCCGAGCACGGTGCTCACATCCAGCTTCTGCACGTTGGCGGCGGTGTCGGTGCCGGCGGTGTAGGCGCCGGCTGCAGCCTTCGCGCCCCACACGCCGGTACCGGCGTTCAGGTCGCTGCGCTCCAGGGCGATGTCGGCGGCCACGATGGCCTTGCCTTCCTTCACCGAGCTCAGCTTCATCGTGCCGTCGGCATTGGCTTCGGCGTAGATGCCGGCCTCACCGATCTTGGCGTTGATCGCGGTCGCGACCGCCTTCGAAGCGTCTGCGGTGGTGGCGCCGGCCTTCAGTTCGACCGTACCGATGTCCACACCCATCACCTTGCCGGTGATGCGTGCGCCGTCGGTGCTGGCAACCAGGGCGTCAGTTGCGCCGTTGGCGAAGGTCGCGGTGCCCAGCGAGCCGGCCTTGGCGTCGATGGTCTTGTCGATGGCGATCGACTGGCCGGCGTTGGCGCCCACCTGGAACAGCTGGCTGGAGAACGAGCCGTCCAGCAGCTTGGTGCCGTTGAAGTCCGACTGCTTGGCGACGCGGTCGATTTCCGAAACCAGCTGGGTCACTTCGGCCTGCAGCGCCTTGCGGTCGCTGGCCGAGTTGGTGGCGTTGGAGGCCTGCACCGACAGCTCGCGGACGCGCTGCAGGTTGTTGCCGATTTCAGTCAGCGAACCTTCGGCGACCTGGGCCAGCGAAATGCCGTCGTTGGCATTGCGGATGGCGACGTCGGTGCCACGGATCTGGGTGCCGAAGCGCTCGGAGATTGCCAGACCGGCCGCATCGTCCTTGGCGCTGTTGATGCGCGAACCGGAGGACAGGCGCTGGATGGTGGTGGCCAGCGAGCTGCCACTGGTGCTCAGGTTGCGCTGAGCATTCAGGGACATGGTATTGGTGTTGATGACTTGTGCCATGGTGCTTTTCCTTTGGCGAAGGTGGAACGTGTTTCAGGATCCGGGCGCCGCGTCATGCAGCGCCCGGAGGTCGATCAGAGAGCAGATCAGCGCAGCAGGCTGAGCACGCCCTGCGGCACCTGGTTGGCCTGGGCCAGCATGGCCGTACCGGCCTGCTGCAGGATCTGGGTGCGGGTCAGCTCGGCGGTTTCCTTGGCGAAGTCGGTGTCCTTGATGCGGCTGCGCGACGAGGACAGGTTTTCCGACGAGGTCTGCAGGTTGGCCACGACCGAGGTGAAGCGGTTCTGGATCGCACCGAGGTCAGCGCGGGTGCTGTTGATCGCACCCAGGGCCTTGTCGACGATTTCCATCGCCTGCTGGGCGCCCTTCACGGTGCTGACGTCCAGGTTGCTGGCGTACTTCGCTGCCGGGGCCGCAGCAGCGGCAGTGGCGGTGAAGGTGGCCTGCGTGTTGCCTGCCCAGGTGCCCGGAGTGGCAGTGATGGCCTTGAACGAGCCATCGGCATTGGCGCTGTCCTTGACCGAAGTCAGGGTCACGCCGGCGGTGCCGTTCACTTCGGCGTAAACGCCGGTTTCACCGATCTTGGCGTTGATGGCGGTCACCAGCGCTTCACGCGACGCCTTGCCGGTGGCAGCGGCGTCGGCGCCCTGCTTGACCGAGACATCGGCGATGGCCACACCGTTGATCGACAGGCCGGTGGTGGTGAAGTCCGCGTTGGTGCCCGGGTCGGCCAGGACCAGCGCGTTGGTGTCGAACTTGGCGCCACCCAGGGCATTGGCCTTGGCATCGATGGTCTTGTCGATGGCGATGGCCTGGCCGGCGTTGGCGCCGACCTGGAACAGCTGGCTGGAGAACGAGCCGTCCAGCAGCTTGGTGCCGTTGAAGTCCGACTGCTTGGCGACGCGGTCGATTTCCGAGACCAGCTGGGTCACTTCGGCCTGCAGCGCCTTGCGGTCGCTGGCCGAGTTGGTGGCGTTGGAGGCCTGCACCGACAGCTCGCGGACGCGCTGCAGGTTGTTGCCGATTTCGGTCAGCGAACCTTCGGCGACCTGGGCCAGCGAGATGCCGTCGTTGGCATTGCGGATGGCAACGTCGGTACCGCGGATCTGCGTGCCGAAGCGCTCGGAGATGGCCAGACCGGCCGCATCGTCCTTGGCACTGTTGATGCGCGAACCGGAGGACAGGCGCTGGATGGTGGTGGCCAGCGAGCTGCCGCTGGTGCTCAGGTTACGCTGAGCATTCAACGACATCGTGTTGGTGTTGATTACTTGTGCCATGAGGAGAGGTCCTTGAGCGGTTGCACGTGAGTTGGGTTAGACGCCCCCGACGTGCCCCGGGGGCGGCTCATGTCAGCGCTGCAACAGGCTGAGCACGTTCTGCGGTACCTGGTTGGCCTGGGCCAGCATGGCCGTACCGGCCTGCTGCAGGATCTGGGTGCGGGTCAGCTCGGCGGTTTCCTTGGCGAAGTCGGTATCGCGGATGCGGCTGCGCGATGCGGACAGATTCTCCGAGGAGGTCTGCAGGTTGGCGACCACCGAGGTGAAGCGGTTCTGGATCGCGCCGAGGTCGGCGCGCACGCTGTTGACCGATTCGAGGGCCTTGTCGACGATCGACATCGCCTTCTGCGCGCCCTCGGCCGTGGTGACGTTCAGGTCCTTGACGAAGCTGGCCGTTGCGCCGGTCAGCGTGCCGCCGTTGGTGCTGGTCTCGGTCAGGCCCAGGCCGGCGATGGTGGCGGCGGTGACGCCGGCCGGCGGGGTGGCCGCGCTGACGCCCAGGGTGAAGGTCTGGCCATCCTTGACCGACGCCAGGCTGACCACGCCGGCGTTGACGGAGGCAACCACGCCGGTTTCGCCCAGCTTGTTGTTGATCGCAGCAGCGGTGGCCGAGGTGATCGACTCGCCGGCCTTCACGGTGAAGTCGCTGACGGTGACCGTGGTGGCGGTGCCGCCCGGCGGGGTCACCGAGATCTGCAGGCCGGAATAGGTGGTATCGGCGGTGGCCTTGTCAACGGCCAGAGCGGTGCCGGTGTAGCCGTTGGCGAAGTTGGCCGCGCCCAGCGAATCGGCCTTGGCGTTGACCACGCTGTTGATGGCGATGGCCTGGCCGGCATTGGCGCCCACCTGGAACAGCTGGCTGGTGAACGAACCGTCCAGCAGCTTGGTGCCGTTGAAGTCGGCCTGCTTGGCGACGCGGTCGATCTCGCTGACCAGCTGGGTCACTTCAGCCTGCAGCGCCTTGCGGTCGCTGGCCGAGTTGGTGGCGTTGGAGGCCTGCACGCCCAGTTCGCGGATGCGCTGCAGGTTGTTGCCCACTTCGTTCAGCGAACCCTCGGCGACCTGGGCCAGCGAGATGCCGTCGTTGGCGTTGCGGATGGCCACGTCCAGACCACGGATCTGGGTGGTGAAGCGCTCGCTGATGGCCAGGCCGGCGGCGTCGTCCTTCGCGCTGTTGATGCGCAGGCCGGACGAGAGGCGCTGGATGGTGGTAGCGAGCGAGCTGCCGCTGGTGCTCAGGTTGCGCTGAGCGTTGAGCGACATCGTATTGGTGTTGATTACCTGTGCCATGGGGTCGTCTCCTCTTATGTGGAACCCGTTGGTGAATGAAACGAAGCGCCGCCTGATTTTTTTGTTTGGCTGTGTGCTTCGCCGTTGCCAAATGAATAACGGCGCTTTGTCAACAACCTTTAGCGGGGAATTTCGTTGCAGCCGAATTTCGTCGCTGAAAGCTGTTTTTCCGGGGATTTCCGCCGGCCCGGAAGGGGCGGGGTGAACCCTGGAAGGGGTGGCCAGTCATGCCCGCCCCACGCTGATGAAGGTATCGGCGGGGCCCGGCTGGGCTTGATGGGCGATCCCGGCACATCCGCCGGGCATGGCCCGGCGAGCGCAGCGGTACATGACCGCGGAAACGAAAAAGGCCGCGATGCAGGGCATCGCGGCCTTGGGCTCCAACGCGGGCGCGTGGAATCAGCGGATCTTGTTGAACAGCGACATCGACTGCATCTGCGAGAACAGTGTCTGTGCCGCCTGCAATGCGGTGCTTTCCAGCTGGTACTGGCTCAACGCATCGGCGTAGTCCAGGTCACGCATCTGCGACAGCGTGGTCTTCAGCGTTACGCCATTGGCCTCGCGCATCTCCGCCGCATTGTCCAGCGCCTTCAGCTGCGCGCCACCGGCAGCGCGGGAATCGATCATCCGTTCCGCAGCGCGGCCGACATCACGCAATGCGCTCTGCAGCTCGTTCTGCTGCGCGGCCATCTTCGCCGGGGTACCGGTATCGGCATCCAGCGCGGCGATCAGCTTGTCCATGGTGCCGAAGATGTCGCGGCTGCTGGCGGCCTGCACGTTGAAGCTGTCACCTGTCGCTGGTGCGCCCGCGATCTGCAGGCGAACGCCGTTGATCTCCAGTTCGCTGCCGGCCTTGTAGGTGCCGGTGCTGGTCACGTTGCCGGCACCGTCCAGTACTTCGTACTGGTTGGCGGCCGTGAAGCGCACACTGAACGATTGCCCGTTCCAGCTGTCGCTGCCGTCGCGGGTGATGTTGGTCAGCACGCCGTTGCCGGTGTTGCCTGCCGCTGCGCTGCCATCGACGAAGCCATCGCCGGTGGGAATGCGCAGGAAGATCTCGCTGCCGGGGAGGGCGTCGCGCACGTAGGTGTCCGGGCCGACTTCGACCTGGCGCTGGGTCTGGTCGCCGCGATAGACAACTTTGCCGTCAATCTTGGCGAACGGCGGATCGCTGTCGTTGGTACCACCGAACACGTAGCGGCCGGTGCCATCGCTGCTGTTGGCCAGCGACAGCAGACCGTCGCGGATCTGGTTCAACTCGGTGATCAGGGTCTTCTTGTCAGGCGCACTCAAGGCGGGATTGCTGGCCTGGATGGTCAGATCGTTGACGCGTGCCATCAGGTCGTTGACCTGGGCGAGGGTGTTTTCCTGCACGCCCAGGCGGTTCTGCACGTTGTTGCCGTTGAGCTTCATGCGTTCCAGGGCGGCCAGGCTGCGGTCCAGGCCAACCGCGGCACCTGCGGCGACCGGATCGTCCTTGGCGCTGACGATCTTGCTGCCGGTGGCGATCTGCTGTTCCAGATGGCTGAGCTTGGCCTGCTTGGCCATCATCAGCGCCACCGACTGGCTGTACATCATTCCGGTGGAGATGCGGTTGCTCATCGGCGCACGGCTCCCAGAATGGTCTGGAACATCGAGTCGGCGGTGGAGATCAGCTGCGAGGCGGCCTGGTAGGCCTGCTGCAGGCGAAGCATGTCAGCCGCTTCCTCATCCAGGTTGACGCCGGAGACTTCGTCACGCGCGGCCTGCGCCTGGTCGGCGATCACCTGCTGCGCCCCCAGCGAATATTCCGCCGAACGCGCCGCAGCGCCGACCTGGGTGGTCAGCCCGCCCAACGCGCCGCCCAGCGTTACCGTGCCGGCGTTGAACGCCTTGGCAGATTCCACCTTGGACAGCTTGGTGGCATTGCTGTTGTCCGACGAGCCGGCCGGGGTCGGGGTGATGTTGAAGGTGTCGCCGTTCTTCGGCACGCCATCCAGCACGAAGCTCCAGCCGTTGGCGCTGATGGTCTGGCCAGGAGTATAGGTCTGCGGCGGGCCACCATCGATGGTGTAGGTGGTGGCCGAGGTGAACACGATCGCAGCAGGATTGCGCAGGTTGGCGTTGGCCGAGTCGGTCACGGTCACGCCGCTCAGCTTGCCGGTACCGGTGTTGGCCAGTGCCGCAGCGCCTTTGATCGCGGCGGCCGCGGCAATGCGCGACGGATCGGTGATCGCCATCTCCAGGCTGCCGGCCACGCCGGCCGTCGGCTGCAGCAGGAAGCGATCGTTGGCCGCCGGGGTACCACCGACCACCAGCTTCACGCCGTTGATGAGCAACGGGTCGGCGGCAGTGCCGGTGCCGGTCAGCGGAACGCTCGCACCGGTGTCGGCGCGGCTGGCGGTCCAGTTGCTGCCATCGAACTTCAGCACGATGTTCTGCGCTTCCAGTTTGCCAAGGTCGCCATAGCTGGCGCTGATCGAGCCGGTGCCGGTGTTGCTGGCATTGCCGGTGACACGCGGCGTGCCGATGTTGAAGAAGTCGCCGCCCATCTTGCCGTACAGATCGACGCCCTGGCGATGGGTGCTGTTGAACGTCTCGGCCAGGCCGACAGCCAGTTTGCCCAGTTCGGCCTGGGCCGGGGTCAGCACGGTGTCGCGGAACTCGAGCAGGCCACCGATCTGGCCGCCCACGGCCTTCGGGTCCAGGGTAATGGTGCCGCCCTGGGTCTGCAGTGCGAGCTGCAGGCGCTCGGGCTGGTACGGGTCGGCCACCGTGGTGACCTTCGATGCAGTGGTGCCCACCACCAGCGCCTGGCCGCCGGCGGTGTAGACGTTCATGATGCCGCCGTCCTGGATCACCGCCGTGCCGCCGGTGTAGCCCACCAGCTGCGAGATCAACTGGTCGCGGCGATCGAGCAGGTCGGGCGCGGCGTTGGCGATGTTGGTGCCGATCGCGCCGTTGATCTGCGCGATCTCCGACGCCAGCCGGTTGACCTCGGTGGCACCGGCCATCAACCCGTTGTTGACCTCGCCATTGAGGTTGTTCAGGTGGGTGTTGAGCTGGCTGAAGCGGTTGGCCAGCGCCTTGCCACCATCGAGCATGTTCTGCCGGTCGGCAGTGCCGGCCGCGTTGGAGGACAGGCCGCTGACGGTGTCGAAGAAGTTCGACCAGACCCCGGCCACGTTGGTGGCCGCGTCGGAGAACAGCGCATTGACCCGGTCGGCCATGCCCGAGAGCTGCTTCAGCCGCGCCAGCTCGCCGCCGCTGTCGAGCAGGCGCGAGATCGCCAGCTGGTCGGCAGCGCGGCGGATGTCGACGATGCGGGTGCCGTTGCCAACGTCGCCGTAGCCGTAGTTCTGCGGGGTGGCGGTGGCGAAGTCGACCTTCTGCCGGCTGTAACCGGGCGTGTTGAGGTTGGCCACGTTGTGGCTGGTGGTGGCCAACGCACGCTGGAAGGCGAGCAGGGCACTGGTACCGGTGGAAAGTACGCTGGACATGGGGTTCCTCAACGACGAGTGATACCCAGCGCCGCGGTTGCGGTGCTGGCGAAGGTCTGACCGATGCGTGAGCCGGCGTCGGCCACGGCGGCCACGGCGCGCTCGATGGTCGGGCCGCCGGCGATCGCGGCGATCTTGGCCGCGTAGCGCGGGTCGGTGGCATAGCCGGCGCGTTGCAGGCCGCGCGCGAAGCCCTGCACATCGGTGCCGGCCTGCAGCGCCTGCTGGTAGCGCGGGCTTGTCTTCAGCAGGCGCACGTAGTCGGCAAAGCTCTCCGCAGGTGAGGTGTAGGCGCGGAAGCTGGCGGTCTCGTTGCGGCGCACGCCATCGACATATTCATGGGTGCCGGCGGTAGCGCTCTGGCCCTTCCAGCCGGTGGCCTTGATGCCGAACAGGTTGTGCGAGGTGCTGCCGTCGGCATGCTTGATCTGGCGCTTGCCCCAGCCGGTTTCCAGCGCTGCCTGGGCCACCAGGGCACGGGCGTCCACGCCCAGTTCCTTGGCCGCGCTCTGCGCGTGCTGCCAGATGCTGGCAACGAAGCCTTCGGGCGTGTGCGCGCCCAACTGGGCGACGGCGGTGCGGGTGGCCAGCGCATCGGCCGGCGTACCGCTGCTGCCGCGGTTGCTGGCGGTCGGCGCCCACTGGTCGCTGGCAGCGGCCCAATCGGCACCACCGATGGTGCCGGCATAGGGATCGTCGGTGCCCAGTGAGCGGTGCATGCCGCTGCTTTCCCGGCCAGCAATCAGGTCCAGCGCCTGCTCCATCGGTGCGACCGAAGACTGCGCGCCCTCCTGCACACCGGCCGCCATCTGCTGCAGCATGCGCACGGCCTGGCCAGCATCCTGCAGCGGCAGCGACGACGCCGCCGGGGCATTGAGCTGGTAGGCGCGGCTGGCCTTGGCCGGATCCACCCGGGTATCCAGTGCCGGGCCATCAGCCTGCGCGCCGGACAACTGGCGGGTGATCATGCTCGACAGGCCCAGGCCCTTGCCGCGGGTCATCGCCTCGGCGATCTTCTGGTCGTACATCTCCCGGAACATCTTGTTTTCGCCCGGGAACAGCGAATCGCCGAAGCTGGCATCACGCATGCTCTTGACCAGAATCTGCGCGAACTGGCCTTCAAGCTGGCGCGCGACCTTGTCGATCTTCGCCGGATCGTTCTGCTGTGCGGGGCTCAATTCGAATGCGGGAGTGATGCGCATGTCAGATCACCTCGAGCTCGGCGCTCAGGGCGCCGGCCTGCTTCAGTGCTTCCAGGATCGCGATCAGGTCACCCGGTGCCGCGCCAACGGCATTCACCGCATGCACGATCTCGTCCAGGGTGGTGCCGCCATTGAACTTGAACATGCGGCTGCCATCGTTGGTGGCAGTGATGGTCGACTGCGGCGTGGCCACGGTCTGGCCACCGGCAAAGGCGTTGGGCTGGCTGACGTTGGTGTTTTCCTGGATGGTCACCGTCAACGAACCATGCGAGATCGCGGCCGGGCCGACCCGTACCTGCTGGCCGATGACCACGGTGCCGGTACGCGAGTTGACCACCACCTTGGCCGGCGCAGCGCCAGGGGTCAGTTCCAGGTTTTCAATGCGGGCCAGCAGGCCGATGCGCGCACCGGCATCGGTCGGCGCACGCACAGCAACCGTGCCACCGTCCACCGCGCGGGCCGAGCCCTCGCCAAAGGCATTGTTGAGTGCACCCACCATCCGCGAGATGGTGGTGAAGTCGCTGTTGTGCAGGTTCAGGGTGATCTCGCCGCTGGCACCGAACACATCGGGCAGGGCGCGCTCAACGGTCGCACCGTTGGGAATGCGGCCGACGCTGGGCACGTTCACCGAGACGCGCGAACCGTCCTTGCCCTGCGCGCCAAAGCCGCCGACGATCAGGTTGCCCTGGGCAATCGCATAGACCTGGCCATCGGCACCGCGCAACGGCGCCATCAGCAGCGAGCCACCACGCAGCGACACGGCGTTGCCGATGGAGGAAACAGTGATGTCGATCGGCTGGCCGGGCTTGGCGAACGGCGGCAGCTCGGCATGGATCGCCACGGCTGCCACGTTCTTCAACTGAGGGTTGACGTTGGCCGGCACGTTGACGCCCAGCTCACCCAGCAGGTTCTTCAGGCTCTGCACGGTAAAGGGCGCCTGGCTGGTGCGGTCACCGCTGCCATCCAGGCCGACCACCAGGCCGTAACCCACCAGCGCATTGCCACGCACGCCACCCACCTGGGCCAGGTCCTTGATGCGCTCGGCGCTGGCGGGCGCAGCGATTGCCAGAAGGAGGAAGAATGATCCGTAGAGCGACGCCATGCGTCGCTGCCACGTAGAAGAGAAGAAGAGTTTCATGGCCATACTCAGAACGGCGTCAGGCCGGAGTTGAAGAAGCGGCTCAACCAGCCCATCGCGTTGGACTGCGCGACAGGGCCGCGGCCGCCATAGACGATGCGCGCTTCAGCCACGCGGCTGGAGGGCACGGTGTTGTCCGCGCTGATGTCGCCGGGGCGCACGATGCCCTGTACCTGCACCAGTTCGTCGCCCTGGTTCAGGCGCAGGTTCTTCTGCCCCTGCACCACCAGGTTGCCGTTGGGCAGGCGCTGCACCACCGTCACGGTCACGTTGCCCTGCAGGCGGTTGCTCTGCGCGCTGTTGCCCTTGCCGGTGAAATCGCGCGCGCCCTTGGCCGTTGCACTCAGTATGTCCTTGCCGCCCAGGGTGACCGGTGCACCGAGAATCGACGGCGTGCCGAGGCTCAGGTTCGATTCCTTGTTGGTGGCGGTGTTGGCGCTGGTCTGCGCGGTGGTGTTTTCCAGCAGGGTGATGGTCAGCAGGTCGCCGACATCGCGCGCACGGCGGTCCGAATACAGCTGCAGGGTCGGGCCGGCGGCGTAGATCGCGCCGGCAGTCGGTTCGGCCTGCGGCGGCATGATCGGCTGCAACGGCGCCATCGTCGGATAGGGGCGCACGTCGCCAGCGATCACGCAGCCACCGAGCAGGGCAGCCACGGCGCAGGCGAGGGCAGTACGGGCGAAGGAAGAAAGGGGCGACATGGCAGTTTCCCGGTGAGGGCGGTCAGAGCTTGTTGCTGAGGTAGCCGAGCATCGAGTCGGTGGTCGAAATCGCCTTGGCGTTCATTTCGTAGGCGCGCTGGGTTTCGATCATCGACACCAGCTCTTCCACCACGTTGACGTTGCTGCCTTCCAGCGCGCCCTGCACCACGGTGCCCAGGCCGTTCAGGCCGGGGTTGCCGTTCTGTGCCGGGCCCGATGCGGTGGTTTCCAGGAACAGGTTTTCACCACGTGCCTGCAGACCCGCCGGATTGACGAAGTCGGTCAGGGTCAGCGCACCCACCTCCACCGATGCCGCGCCGTCGGCCATCTTCACGCTGATGGTGCCGTCGGTACCGATGGTCACCGACTGTGCGCCTTCGGGAATCTGGATGCCCGGCTGCACCGGGTAGCCGCTGTTGGTGACCAGCTCGCTGTCCTGGTTGATCTTGAACGAGCCGTCGCGCGTGTAGGCCGAGCTGCCGTCGGGCATCTGCACTTCGAAGAAGCCGCGGCCGTTGACCATCACGTCAAGCGCGCGGCCGGTCTGCTGCTGGCTGCCCTGCTCGAAGTTCTTGGCGGTGGCCACCACGCGCACGCCGGTGCCGATCTGCAGGCCGGTGGGCAGCTGGGTCTGTGCCGAAGACGAACCGCCGGGCTGGCGCACCTGCTGGTACAGCAGGTCCTCGAAGCTGGCGCGGTCCTGCTTGAAGCCGGTGGTGTTGGTGTTGGCGAGGTTGTTGGAAACCACCGACATGCGCATCTGCTGCGCATCCAGTCCGGTTTTAGCGATCCACAATGCCTGGTTCATCTTCGGAGTCCTGTCTGGGTGAAGCCGGCCGCGCGATGCGGCCCATGGGGTAGGGAGTGCAAGCGGCGTGCCAGTACCGGCGTCTGCCGGTGCCGGAATTCCGTCAGCTGCCCAGGCGCAACAGGCTGTTGGCGCTGCGCGCGTTGTCATCGCCGTGCTTGATCACCTGTACCTGCATTTCGTACTGGCGCTGCAGCTGGATCATCTGTACCAGCGCGCCGGCGGCATCGACGTTGCTGCCTTCCAGCTGGCCGCTGTGCACCGCCGTGCCCTGCGCCTGGGCGAACGGCTGCAGCGGATCGGTATTGCGGAACAGGCCATCCAGGCCGCGTTCGAGGCGCTCATCCGGCGCCTGCACCACCTTGATCCGGCCGATCATCGCCATCGTCTGCGGGCCTTCGCCCTGCGGGATGATCGAGATCGTGCCGTCGTTGCCGATCTCCATCGCCTGGTAGGGCGGAATTGCGATCGGGTTGTTGTTGTCGTCCAGCACCGGACGGCCGCTGGAGGTCACCAGCTGGCCGTTCGGGGTCACCGACAGCGCGGCGCCACGGGTGTACGCCTCGCTGCCATCAGTGGACTGCACGGCCAGCCAGGTGCCGGTCTGCAACGACAGGTCCAGTGGCTTGCCGGTGATGTGCTGCGCGCCGGCCGTGCGGTTGAAGCCCGCATCGACGTGCAGCGCATCCACCCGCGAGGCAAAGCCCGGGCCACGGATCGGGAAGGCTTCGGTATTGGCCAGCGCTTCCTTGAAGCCGGGGGTGTCCGAGTTGGCGAGGTTGTGGCTGAGCGTTCCCTGCGCCTGCAGGGAGGCGCGGGCACCGGTCATCGCCACGTAAAGGGCTTTATCCATGCGGGGAGTTCCGTGACAGGGTCAGCAGGTCATCAACGGATGTTGATGACGGTCTGGGTGATCTGGTCCTGGGTCGTGATCATCTGCGCGTTGGCCTGGAAGTTGCGCTGCGCGGTGATCATGTTGACCAGCTGTTCGGTCAGGTCGACGGTGGAGGATTCCAGCGAGCCGGCCTGGATCTTGCCGAGGTTGGAGGTGTCGGCGGCGCCGGTGCGCGGCGTGCCCGAATCGAAGGTCTCCACCCACAGGTTGTTGCCCTTCTGTTCCAGGCCCTGCGGATTGTTGAAGCTGGTCAGCGCCACCTGGCCCAGCGGCTTGTCGTCGCCGTTGGAATAGCGGGCGAACACCACGCCGGTTTCCGAAACGGTGATCTCGTTGAGCTTGCCGGCCGCGTAGCCATCCTGCTGGGTGTTGCGCAGGGCGAATTTCTCGCCGTACTGGGTCGAGCCGCTCACATCCAGCGTCATGTTCAGCACGCCAGCGCCGGTGGTCGGGGTGAAGGTGCCCAGGCTGATCCTGCCGTTGGCCGGTGCGGTCAGCTTGCCAGCGTTGTCGAAGGTCAGCGGGGTCGGCGCGCCGGCCGGCTGGCCATCGACGTAGTTGTGCACCGTCCACGCGTTGGTGGCCGCTTCCTTGACGAAGTAGGACACCTGGGTGTGGCTGACGCCCAGCGAGTCATACACGGTGATGCCGCCGCTGGAGTGGCTGTAGCTGTTGGAATTGGTGGGGTCGAAAGTGGTCACCGTCGGCTGCTTGGCATTGCCCGGCAGGGTGAAGCCGACCTTGACTTCACTGGTCTGCTTGGGCGGGCTGTCGGTGGTCAGCAGCTGCAGATCGACCAGGCGGCCAGCATCGAAGTTGGTGCCGTCGGCGTTCGGTGCCAGCACCTGCAGGCGTGCGCCCTGCGGGTTTACCACGTAGCCGGCGGCGTCGGTCTGGAAGTTGCCGGCGCGCGAGTAGACGCGTGCACCGTTCATGTTCATGGTGAAGAAGCCCTCACCGGAAATGGCCATGTCCAGGCTGCGGCCGGTCTGCTCGTTGTTGCCCTGGATGAACTGCTGGGCCACGTTGGACACGCGCACGCCCGAACCGATCGCGTTCTTGGACAGGCCGTAGCTGGTGGCGGCGAACAGGTCGGCGAATTCCGCGCGCGACTGCTTGAAGCCGGTGGTGTTGACGTTGGCCACGTTGTTGGCGGTGACGCTCAGGTCCGAGTTGGCAGCGTTGATGCCGGACAGGGAAATGTTGAAGCCCATGGGATGCTCCTGTTGGATGCGGTGGGTGCGGCTCAGCTGACGCGGAGCACGTAGTCGAGAGGGGCCGTGCCCAGGCCCTTGAGATTCAGGTAGAGGCCGTCGGAACCGACGGTCACGCTTTCCACCGGTGCCTGCACGAAGGTTGAAAGCTTGGTGCTCTTGCCGGTGGTGTCGACGTGGTTGGCGACGATGTTGTACTTGCCCGGCTCCATGCGCTTGCCGTTGGCATCCTTGCCGTCCCAGGTGAACGCGGTCTCGCCGGCTGCCTTGGCTTCCACGCTGATCGAGGTGACCTTGGCGCCATTGGCGTCGGTGACGTCCACGGTGACGATGCCGGCGGCCGGTGCGGCAACCGTGCCTTCCACCGAGCCTTCCTTCTCCAGCACCAGCTTTTCCGACGGCACCAGCACCTGGTGGCCGACCAGCGCGGCGCCACGCAGCACCTGGTCGCTGGCCATCGACTCCTGGAAGCCCTTCACCGACTTGTTCAGATCGGTGATGCCCTGCACGGTCGACATCTGCGCCATCTGCGAGACCATCTGCGTGTTGTCCATCGGCTTCAGCGGATCCTGGTGCTGCAGCTGTTCGGTCATCAGGCGCAGGAAGTCGGCCTGGTCCAGCGTGTTCTTTTTCTTGGTGGCGTTGCTGTTGGGGGCGTTCAGGCCCAGGGCGGTGTAGACGTCCTGGTTGCTCTGGTTGTTGACGGCAGTGGTCATGACGGTGTCCGGTGCAGTGGGCCTCAGCGGCCCATGGTCAGGGTGGCCAGGGCCAGTTCCTTGGCGGTGGTCAACATCTCCACGCCGGCCTGGTAATTGCGCGAGGTGGAGATCAGGTTGACCATCTGCGCCACCGGATCGACGTCGGGCTGGTAGATGTAGCCATCGCCGTCGGCCAGCGGATGGCCCGGTTCGTAGCGCTTGATCGGCGCCGCGTTGCTCTGGGTGATTTCCTTCACCTGCACCGAGGTGATGTTCGGGTCGGTCTTGCTGGTGACCGCCTGGAAGATCGGTTCCAGCGGCTTGTACACCGCGTCGGCGGAGCCGGCGATGCTGTCAGCGTTGGACAGGTTGGAGGCGATGGTGCTCATGCGCACCGACTGCGCCTGCAGTGCGGAGCCGGCGATATCGAAGATCGGCAGGTTGCTCATGGCTTATTGCCCCGTGATCGCGGTGAGCATGGAACGCACCTTGCTTTCGACGAAGCTCAGCGAGGCGCGGTATTCCAGTGCAGCGCGGCCATAGGCGGCGCGCTCGGCATCGGGGTCGACGGTGTTGCCGTCGATGCTGGGCTGCACACCCTCGCGGGCCACCTGGAACGGATTGAGGCCACTACTGATTTCGTAGTGCTGCTCGTTGGTGGTGGTCATCAGGCCGTTGGCATCCAGCCCCTGGGCATGGCGCAGGGCCGAATCGAAGTCCAGGTCCTGGGCCTTGTAGCCGGGGGTGTCGGCATTGCCGAGGTTGCTGGCGATCAGCTTCATGCGCTGTTCGCGCAACGGCATTGCCTGGGCATGGACGCCCAGGTAGTCGGTAATCAGGTTGCGCACGGTGCACTCCCACGGGAACATTGCCCGGGAAGCTGCAAGCGGTGTGCCAAAGGCGTGGGGTCAGATCCCCGCAGGGGCTCTGACCCCGAGGGTCACGCATTGCGATGTATGGGGTCGGAGCCCCTTCGGGGGTCCGACCCCACGGGCGGCCTTACGCCGCCATCGCCACCTTGCGCAGGCGGTCCAGCACGAAGTCGGCCAGCTCGTGCGGCGAATACTTGGCGACGAAGGCATTGGCACCCACGCGCTCGACCATCGCATTGTTGAATACGCCCGACAGGGAGGTATGCAGCAGCACGTACAGCCCGGACAGGCCGGCGTGGCGCCGGATTTCCGTCGTCAGCGTGTAGCCGTCCATCGCCGGCATCTCGATGTCCGAGATCACCATGGCGTAGCGATCGGCCGGATTCTCACCCGAGGCATGGATCTGCAGCAGGTGGTCCAGCGCCTGCTTGCCATCCGAGAGCAGGGTTGCGCCCACGCCCAGCTGGTCCAGCACACTGCGGATCTGCTGGCGCGCCACCCGCGAATCATCCACCACCAGCACCTGCAGCTGCGGGGCATCGGCAGGCATCGCCATGGCCGGGTCGAGCACCGCTTCACCGCGGACCTGGGCGATGTCGGCCAGCACGCTTTCCACGTCGATCACCTGGATCAGCTCGCCCTGGAAGCGGGTCACCGCTGTCAGGTAGCTGGATTCAGCACCCAGTTCCGGTGGCGGGTGGATGTCTTCCACCGCGATGTTGACGATGCGCTCTACGCCGCTGACCAGGAAGCCCTGGATCGAGCGGTTGAACTCGGTCACCACCAGGTAGCCGGGCGCGGTGTCCGCATCCGGCTCGCGCTCGGGGTGGCCGATGGCCAGGCCCAGATCCAGCACCGGCACCGAACGGCCGCGCACATCGGCCACGCCGGCAAACTGGCCGGGCAGGCCGGGCACCTGGAACAGCTCCGGGCGGCGCAGCACTTCCTGCACCTTGAAGACGTTGACGCCAAAAAGCTGACGTCCGCCGAGGCGGAACAGCAGCAGCGCCAGGCGATTGTGGCCGGCCAGTCGGGTTCGCTGGTCGATCCGGTTGAGCAGGTCATGGGACATGGCTGCTGTATCGGCGCGGGCAGGGCGGAACTTGAGGGCCTGTGTACAGGGCCGGGCACGCAGGGATTTCCGTGCGCTGGCTGTGGCACGCAGCTTGCACGCGTCTGGGCCAGGTCTTACCGACAGGAGGCGTCATGCGCCGCATTGCTTCTTTCCTTGCCATTGCACTGGCCGTGGCCGCGCCGTGGGCAACTGCGGCCGACTGGCAGCCGGTGGCCAGCATCCGTGCCGCGGCACTGTCGACCCTGGCCGCCGGCACCGAAGGTGAGGCCGTCGTCGCCGATGCGCTGCGCCTTCCAAAATGTGGCGGCGCATTGCAGGTGCAGCCCACGGCCAACACCACGGTGGAGGTGAGTTGCCCCGATGCCGGCGGCTGGCGCCTGTTCGTGCCGGTGAAGGTGCGCCGCAACCAGACCGTGCTGGTGCTGACCCGTGGCATTGGCACTGGAGAATCCATTGCCGCCGCCGATATCAGTACTGCCCAGCGTGACGCGGCACGGATTGCCGGCGCAGTGCTGGCCGATCCTGCCGCAGCGATCGGCCGCATCGCCCGTCGGCCGTTGCCGGCGGGAACCCTGTTGTCGAGCAATGATCTGGTTGCACAGCGTCTCATCAAGCGTGGAGACAATGTGGCACTGGTATCGCGGCGTGGTTCGGTCGAGGTCCGCATCGCCGGGCGCGCACTGGGCGATGCCGGGCAGAACGAGCGCGTCTCAGTGGAAAACCTGTCCTCGCGCCGTATCGTGCAGGGCACGGTGGACGCGGCCGGTGACGTAATCGTGGCGCGTTGAAATAATGCAGAATTCCCCTAAAGATCGCGGCCCTGCGGCCGTTATCCCTTGTGTACGGCAACTCCAGGACACCCCATGAGCCAGAAAATCGACGGCAACCTGCAGGTCCCCCAGGCACTGCGCAGCGTGACCACCCCGGCCGCCAAGCCCGGCGGGAGCACCGATTCGGCGGCACGTCCGGTCGAGGCGGCCGACAGCCTGCGCCTGACCGGCGAAGCCACCAACCTGCAGGCCATCGAGCGTGAGCTGAGCACCGCCCCGGCGATCGACGCCCAGCGTGTTGCAGCGGTGCGCGAATCGCTGCAGAACGGCACCTACAAGATCAATCCGGACGCGATCGCTTCGCGCATGCTTGAACTGGACCAGCAGCTGCAAGGATGACCGCGGCGATGAGCGAGCCGCTGCAGCGCCTTGCCCAGGCCCTGGACGTTGAACGCCAGGCCCTGGTCGAGCACGACGTGCACGCCCTGATCCGTGCCACCGGTGCGAAGCTGGAAGCGCTGCGTGCGCTGGAAGGCGCGCCACCGGTGGGCGAGGGCGAGCAACTGCAGGAACTGGCCGAGCGCAACCGCGCCAACGGCGTGCTGCTGTCGCGGCGCCGGCGCGAGGTCAACTGGGCACTGCGCCAGATGGGCCGCACCGAAGAGTCCTCGGCATACGATGCCAAGGGCCAGTCGCACACCGTCACCGCGCGGCGGCCACTCGCCGTCGCCTGACAGGCCGGCGGTCGGCTGACCGTCCGATGGCGGCTGTCGGCCGCCGCATGAACGCGTATATTGGGCGCCTGTTTGATCGCCCCGAGCCGCCGTGTCTGCTGCCAACGTTCTGGTTACCGCCCCCCTTCCGCCGCAACCGGTGCTGCAGGCCCTGCTTGAGCGCCTGCGCGAAGGCTTGCTGCTGTTCACCGAAGATGGACAGGTGGCCTTGGCCAACCCGGCCGCACAGAGCCTGCTGGGCAGCGACGAAGGCGCCTTGCCGCCGCCGCAGCGCCTGCGTGAACTGCTGCCGCCGGATGCCCTCGAACATGCGCGCCAGCACGGTCACTGGAATGGCAGCCTGCCGCTGGGCGAGGGCGTGGTCATCGCCCATCTGTACTTCCATGGCGAGCCCGGTTCGGGGCACTACCTGGCGTTGTTCCGCCATATCGAAGGCCAGGAAGACTACGAGCGCGAACTGCAGCAGCGCCATGCCGAACTGCGCCAGGCGTACCTGCGCTTGAACGGCACCCAGGAAAAACTGTTGCAGTCGGAGAAGATGGCCTCCATCGGCCAGCTTGCCGCCGGCGTGGCGCACGAGATCAACAACCCGATCGGCTACGTGCATTCCAACCTGGGCAGCCTGCAGGAATACCTGCGCAGCCTGTTCACGGTGATCGAGGCCTACGAACGTGCTCTGCGTGCGCCGGACCCGAAGGCGTTGATTCCGGAAATCGACGATATCCGTGACCGCCTGGACATCGATTTCATCAGCCGCGACCTGCCGCAGCTGATGGCCGAATCACGCGAAGGCATCGAGCGGGTCACCCGCATCGTGCGCGACCTGAAGGACTTCTCCTATTCCGGTCGCGACGAGTCGTGGAAGCTGGTCGACCTGCATTCCGGCCTTGAATCGACCATCAACATCATCTGGAACGAGCTCAAGTACAAGGTGCACCTGGTGCGCGAGTTCGGCCAGCTGCCGCTGGTGGAATGCCTGCCGTCGGAGTTGAACCAGGTCTACATGAACCTGCTGCTCAACGCCGGTCACGCCATCGCCGAGCGCGGCACGATCACCGTGCGTACCGGCGTGGACGGCGACACGGTGTGGGTGGAATTTGAAGACACTGGCGGCGGCATCTCGCCGGAACTGCGCCAGCGCATCTTCGATCCGTTCTTCACCACCAAGCCGGTGGGCAGTGGTACCGGCCTGGGCCTGTCGATCTCCTACAGCATCATCAACAAGCACCACGGCCGCATCGATCTGGACAGCACGCCGGGCGTCGGCTCGCGCTTCCGCCTTGTGCTGCCGATCAAGCAGCCGCGGTAAAGGCCTCTGGTAGTGCCGGCCGCTAGCCGGCAACCCGATGAAACCGGCTACCCCGCAGCTGCCGGCCAGGGGCCGGCACTACCCCGTGTGCAGGTTCAGCGCAGCGGTGACCGATCCTCGCCACCATCAGCCGCCTCGGCGGCAACCGGTCCACCGTTGCTGCGCCGCTGTTCCTCGTACGTACGGAACGCCTGGTGGATGTGCTTGCGCAGCTCGTCGTCGTTCCACGGCTTGGTCAGGAACCGGTAGATCGCACCGCGGTTGATCGCATCGGTCACCGTGTTCAGGTCGGTATAGCCGGACAACACCAGACGGATCGTGTCCGGGTACAGCATCTTCACCCGGCCCAAAAACTCGGTGCCGCTCATGTCGCTCATGCGCTGGTCGGACAGGATCACCTGCACGTCGTTGATCGCCAGCAGATCGAACGCATCGCGCACGTTGCCTGCCGCCAGGATGCGGTACCCATCGCGGCGGAACAGGCGCACCAGCGAGCGCAGCACGTTCTCCTCGTCGTCCAGCAGCAGCAGGGTGCGGTCCGGCCGGGTTTCGGCAAACGCCTCCGGTCGCAGGTAACGGCGGCGCAGGGTCATGCCGGCGGCGTCGGCCGACATCGGCTCGCCGAACAGGTAGCCCTGGAACACGTCGCAGTCGTTGCGGCGCAGGAAGCCCAGCTGCGCCTGCGATTCAACGCCGTTGGCGATCACCGTCATGCCCAGCTGGTGGCCCATCGCGATGATCGCGCGGGCGATCGCCGCTTCACGATTGCCGGCCGGCGCGCTCTTGATGAAGCTGCGGTCGATCTTCAGCTTGTCCACCGGGTAGCGCACCAGTGCACTCAGGCTCGAATCGCCGGTGCCGAAGTTGTCCAGGCTCAGGCTGATGCCTTCGTTGCGCAGGTTGGCCAGCGTTTCGTGGACGAAGTTGACGTTGTTGGTCAGCGCGCTTTCGTTGATCTCCAGCGTCAGCATCTGCGCCGGCACGCCCGACGCCTGGATCACGCCCATCACTTCGGCAAAGAAGTTCGGCCGCAGCAGCTGCAGGGTGGATACATTCACTGCGATGGTGAAGTCATCGAAGCCCTGGTCGCGCCACAGCCGGGCCTGCTTCAAGGCACCTTCCAGCACCCATGTGCCGATCTGCACGATGATGCCCAGGCGCTCGGCAGTACGCATGAACCGCTCCGGCACCAGCATGCCCAGGGTGGGCGACTGCCAGCGCAGCAGCGCCTCCATGCCCACCACGTGGCCATCGCGGGCGCTGACCAGCGGCTGGTAGCGCAGCTTCAGTTCGCCGTTGGGAATCGCATCGACAATCTGCCGCGCGATGATGCTCTCGCTGTGCGCGCTCGGCGGCGTGTCCACCGCATGGATGCGCACCGCATTGCCACCTTCGCGGGCGGCCTGGTACAGCGCGTCCTCGGCATGGTCCAGCAGGCGCGAGGCGCTGCTGGCATGCTCCGGGCACAGGCTCACGCCCAGCTTGCCGGTCATGAACAGCGTATAGGGCAGTACCGAAAGGGGCAGCTCCATCTGCTGGCGGATCTCTTCGGCGAAATCCTCGGCCAGTGGCAGATCGGCGGTGCGCGGCACGGCGATCAGGAACTCGTCGCTGCCATGCCGCCACAGCTTGCCGCGTCCGCGCAGGTAGGACTGCAGGCGCTGGGCGACCAGCACCAGGGCCTGGTCACCGACCTCCGCGCTCATGTTTTCATTGACCGAGGCGAAGTGATCGATGTCCACATGCATCAGCATCAGCGCGGTGCCTCCGGAAGCGGCTTCGGCGACCATCGCCTGCAGCTCGGGGTTGCCGGCGCCGAGGCGATCAGGCGCATCATCGATGCTGACCGGGGGCAGGTTGGGGTTCCACATGGGCTCAGTATTCCGCTGACTCGACGGCCGCGGTAACAGCGGCCTGGTAAGGAAGGTGGACATCGACGAGGGTACCGGCGCCATGCGCCGACTCGATCCGGACATGGCCACCCACGCTCTGCGCACGCTCGCGCATCACGATCAGGCCCAGGCCGCGCGGGCCATCCGGATCGAACCCTTCGCCATCGTCACGGATCATCAGGTGCAGCCCGCGCTGGTCGACGTCGCGCAGCTGCAGCACCACCTGGCTGGCGCGCGCGTGGCGCAGCGCGTTGGTCAGGCTTTCCTGGGCGATGCGGAAGCACGCCTGTTCGATGCTGTTGTCCGGGCGCGTGGGCAGCGATTCGATCTCGGCCTGCAGCTCGACGCTGGACGAGCGGAACAGCACGCGCGCCTGCCAGCTCAACGCGGCTTCCAGGCCCAGCGCATCCAGCTGCGGCGGCCGCAGCAGGGTGGAGATGTCGCGCAGCTTGGCGACGGTGGTATCGGCCAGGCTGACGATCTGCGCCAGGTCCTCGCCGCGCCGTTGCGCATCGTCCTCGTCCTGCGCCGCATAGGCCGAAAGCTTGATCGCGGTGATCGCCTGGCCGATGTCATCGTGCAGGTCGCGCGAGATTGCCCGGCGCTCGTCTTCCTGCAGCGAGAACAGACGACCGGCCATCGCCTGCAGCTCGCGGTTGCTGGTCTCCAACGCGCTGCGGGTCTGTTCCGATTCGCTCAGGTCGCGCACGATCAGCAGTTTGCAGTCACGCCCGCCGTAGCGCACGTCACCCACCGCAAGGCCGGCCTGGAAGCTGCGGCCATCGGCGCGCTGCATGGCCAGCACGCTGCTGTGGCCCGGGCTGTGCTGGGGCTGCCCAGCGCGCATCTGCGCGCGCAGCCGGGCCAGATCGCTGCCTGCCACCAAGGCTGACAGCGGCTCGCCCAGCAGCGTGTGGCTGCCGTAGCCGAACAGGCCGGCCGCCCACGCATTGGCATACAGCACATGTTCGTCGGACAGGATCACCACACCGTCGGGCAACACCCGCACCAGCTCGCGGAACTGCTCCTCGCGTTCGCGCAGCAGGCGCCGTGACTGCTCACGTTCGGTCACGTCCTGCAAGGTGCCCAGGATCCGGTCACGGCCGGCCTCATCCACACCGCTGGCCGCACGCAGGTGCACCATCAGCGCGCGGCCATCCATTGCCAGTACCGGCAGCAGCACATCCACCTGCACCTGCTCGCCGGAGCACAGCCCGGCCAGCACCTGATCGGTCTGTGCGGCGGTAGCCGGGTCGGCTGCCACCAGCAGTTCGTCGAAACGGTGCCAGCGTCGCGCCTCGGGCGGGCGACGGCCCAGCAGGCGATAGACCTGGTTGGAGTAACGGCCCTGGCCGGTGGACGGGTCCAGTTCCCATGCGCCGATCCGCGCCAGTTCGTGGGCTTCTTCCACCCGGGCCAATGCCTGGTCGCGCCGAAGCTGCGCCAGGTCTTCGGCCGTGCGGTCGATGGCGATGAGCAGGCGCGCCGTGTGCCCGTCGTAGTCGATCGCGTTCGAGCGCAGTTCCATCTGCCGCAGGCTGCCATCGCGCAGCTGCAACTGCGCACGCAGGATGCACAGCTGCTCGGGCGCCTCGCGGATCTCTTCCAGCTTGGTCTGCAACGCTTGGTCCTGGCCCGGTGGCCAGAGCACGTCGATGGTCTGTGCCAGAAGCGCGTCGCGGTCCCAGCCGAAGGTGCTGCAGGCGGCCGGATTGGCATCGAGGATGGCCAGTGTGTCCAGGTCATAGACCAGGATCGGGCCGGGGTTGCCCTCGAACATCTGCCGCAGGCGCAGCTCGGAAGCCTGCAGGCGGGCATGGGTGTGCAGCACGTGCTCGGCCAGCGGCCGCAGCAGCAGGTACAGCAGGCCCGCGCTGGCCAGGGCGAAGAACGCTCCCTTCATGCTCTGCCACAGTGCCGCCTGCTGCGGGTCGGGAACCAGCGCTGTCACCGCGCCGTCTGTGGCGATCATCCAGGCCAGCGCCATCGCCAGGTAGCTCAGCACCACGCGCCGACGGTCGCGCCCCAGCGCCTGCGCCATCCGCGGGTCGGGAACAGGGGCAGTGCCGGTCGGTTCTACGGGCATGGACAGGGCAGGGAGGAGGGCAGGGAAGAGGGGTGCCGGTCATCTTACCGCGCAGGTGTGCCCTGGCCACTCAATTATCCGCCGCAGGCGCCGTTAACCACTGCGTGCCCCGCTGTCGGGCGTTTCATCCGGAGCAAGATCGCGTGGACCAAGGGATCATCGCCAGCCTGCTGCAGCATCCGCTCGCCTCGGCGCTGGTCATCGTCGACCGTAGCGGGCGCCCGCTCGCGGCCAATCCGGCCGCGCGCGAGCATGGCCTGCCGGCTACGGTGGCCGCCTACGCGCCGATGCTGGAAGACCTGCGCCTGCTGGCCGCCGACGGTGGCATCGTCGCCTGCACGCTGCCGGGCGGCCCACGCGGCCACTACGATGGCCACCTGCGCGCCGTGCATGACAACAGCGGCAACCTGCTCGCCTTCACCCTCAGCGTGCCTGAGCCGGTGCCGATCGACGGCGGTGGCCGCTGGGAACTTGCGCTGGACAGCGCCGGCCACAGCCTGTGGGACTGGGACATCCCCAGCGACCGGGTGGCCCGCACGCCCGCGCTGGGTGAGGAAACCGCCACCCAGATTCTGGCGCGCGTGCACGCCGACGACATCACCCAGGTGCGTGCCGCGCTGGATGAACACCTGCAGGGTGGCAGTGAGCAGTACAGCGCCCAGTTCCGCTTTCGCCAGGCCGATGGCCAGTGGCGATGGGTGCTGGACCGCGGCCGGGTGGTGGCCCGTACCGCCGATGGCCAGCCGCTGCGCATGGTCGGCACCCATACCGACATCGAGCAGCAGAAGCAGCTGGAAGCCCTGCTGCAGGAGCAGCAGCTGCACCTGCGCGAAGCCCAGCGCATCGCCAGCATGGGCAGCTGGTCGTTCGATCCGCACAGCCGCCATTTCTGGTGGTCGCCGGAGCTGCGCTCGCTGCTGGCGCTGCAGCAAGGCAGCATCCCGGGGCAGCGACGCTGGCTCAAGCAGCTGCACCCCCGCTCACGCGGCGCACTGCGTGCCGCCTGGCGGCGCCTGTGGCGTGATGGCCGCGCCGCCAACATCGAACTGGAACTGACCCGCGGCAACGAACCCTCCCAGCACCTGCGGCTGTGGATGCAACCGCTGCTGGACATGGACGGCCAGCCCAAGCGCTTGCTGGGGCAGGTACAGAACATCACCGAACAGCACCAGACCGATGCGCTCATCCGCTGGCGCACCGAACTGCTCAACCGCGTATCCGCGCTGGGTCGCATCGGCGGCTGCGAGATCGAAGTTGCCACGCGCAACATGCAATGGACCGAGGAGTGCTATCGCATCCACGGCCTGCGCAAGGAACCGATCACCCTCGACCAGGCGCTCGCACTGTACGCCGAGGATTCGCGCGCGGCGTTCGAAGCTGCGTTGGGGCGGATTGCCGGTGGCGGCCTGCCCGAGCAGCTGGATCTGTGCTTCTACCGCCAATCCGGCCTGCGCGTGTGGGTACAGGTGCTGATCGAACTGGATCGTCGCGATGGCCTGCCGCCACGCTTCGTGGTCCTGTTCCGTGACATCACCCGCGAGCGTGAAGCCAACGAACGCATCGAGCTGCTTGCGCACTACGATCTACTCACCGGGCTGCCCAACCGGGTTCTGCTGGGTGAGCAGACGTCCGAGGCCATCGAGGAGGCGCGCGATCGCGGCACCTCACTGGCCATGCTGTTCATCGACCTGGACGGCTTCAAGAACATCAACGACAGCTTCGGCCATGCCACCGGCGATGCGCTGCTGAAGGCCGCCGCGACCCGCCTGCACCAGAACCTGCGCAACAACGACCTGTTCGGCCGTTTCAGTGGCGACGAGTTCATCGTGGTGCTGCGCGACCTGGCCGAGCCGGAAGATGCCGGGCACGTAGCGCGCAAGCTGATCAATTCGCTGGCCGAACCACTGCGTCGCGGCGATACCACCTTGAAGGTGGGCGCCAGCGTGGGCATCGCCATGCTCGGCGAGAGCCAGACCGACTTCGATTCGCTGCTGCGCGCAGCCGACGCGGCGATGTACGCGGCCAAGGAAGCCGGTCGCAATACCTATCAGTATTACAGCCAGGACGCGCTGGCGCGGATCCAGCGGCGGTTGGAGATCGAGCATGGCCTGCATGGCGCCATCGAGCGCGACGAGTTCAGCCTGGCCTATCAGCCGCTGCTGCACGCCCATCACGGAGAGCCGCCGGCAATAGAAGCGCTGCTGCGCTGGCATCGTCCGGGGATCGGCTACTGCAGCCCGGCCGAGTTCATTCCTATTGCCGAGAAGTGCGGCGAGATCGTCCGCATCGGCGACTGGGTGTTGTCCGAAGCCTGTCGCCAGGCGGCAGCATGGGACCGTGCCGGCCTGCATTTCGAGCGCATTGCGGTAAACGTGTCGGCGGTGCAGCTGCGTGATCGCGGCTTCGCTGAGCGGGTGATCGAAATCTGCCACGCGCACGGCTGGCCGCCGCAGCGGCTGGAGCTGGAACTGACCGAATCGGCGCTGATCCGTGACACCGACATCCTGCGCCACTGCTTCGATGTGCTTGAACGGCATGGCGTGCCGCTGGCGGTCGATGACTTCGGTACCGGCTTCTCCAACCTCAACTACCTCAACCGCTTCCCGGTCGGCCGCCTGAAGATCGACCGCAGTTTCGTGCAGGGGATGCTGCACGACTCGGGTACCGCGGAAGTGACCCAGGCCATCGTGCACCTGGGCCATGCGCTGGGCATGAAGGTGGTGGCCGAGGGCGTGGAAACACACCAGGAAGAGGACATGCTGCGCCGGCAGGGCTGCGACGAGATCCAGGGCTACCTGTACTCGCGCCCGCTCAGCCCGCGCGACCTGGCGCAATGGCTGCGCCAGCAGCACGCCGCACCCGGCCGCACCGATGCCGCCAGCGAAGTGGTGCTGGTTCGCTGAGGATCCATCCACGCATGGCGTGGATCTACACTGCTCTGGTAGATGCCGACCTTGGTCGGCACTGATGCCTGCACGCGCGATCATCAACGCATGGCGTGGATCTCTTGACGGAGCCTGGCTCTGGTAGATGCCGACCTTGGTCGGCGCCGATGCCTGTACGCGCGATCATCCACGCATGGCGTGGATCTACTGACGGAGCCTGGCTCTGGTAGATGCCGACCTTGGTCGGCGCTGATGCCTGTGCGCGCGATCATCCACGCACGGCGTGGATCTACTGACGGAGCCTGGCTCTGGTAGGTGCCGACCTTGGTCGGCACTGATGCCTGCACGCGCGATCATCCACGCATGGCGTGGATCTACTTTGGCGCGGCAACCAGCCTCTGCGGGAATTCGGACCGCAGCCGTGCACGCACCGCTTCGACCACGCCTGCATAGCGTCTTCGCTGGATGTAAAAGCCCATATAGAACAGCAGCAAGGCCACCAGCATCGGCGACGTCGCCGGCCGGACCAGGATCATCGGAACCATCATCAGCGTCAGGCCCAGCGCGAACCAGCTGCACAGTCCGACCACCCGCACCTCCCGGCGCCGCGCGTCGATCATCACCCGACCGCGCATCAGCGGAAAATAGCGACCGCCGAAGCTGGGTGCGAAGCTTTCGCGAAAGGCGATGCTGCCGTCAGGCAGCGCATGGAACACCAGACGCAACCAGGTGTCGGTCGGCAGGTCATGCTCCAGGCCGGCCAGCGAAAGCTGGGCCAGCTCGGCAGGCGTAGCAGCGATGCGCTGGTTGAACAGGGTGATGCCGGTACGGAAGAAAAACGGTGCCCACATCACCAGCAGAAGGACTTCGACCAGCAGCAAGGTAATCAGTGCGATGGCCATCGGTCTTCCATGAACAGGACCGGCGCATCATGCCATGGGGAGCTTCATCCACGCATGGCGTGGATCTACTTCAACGCACTGCCATCCAGCCCCAGGTCCCACGCCAACCCCAGCAGGTCGTCGCCGGCCACAGCGGGGGCGGGGCGCGTATCAGCCAGCTGCTGCAGCTCCTGTATTTCCTCGCGGGCCACATCTTCCAACTGCCGCAGCTGCTCACGTACGCTCGCATTGCGCGGGCGTTCGTTCTCGTTGATCGGGGGCAGGGCGCGGATCAGGGTCATGGTGCGCTTGCAGGATGCATCCAAAGGCGGGTCACACGCAAAGGCCCCGGCAGAACCGGGGCCTTGCACGCTGCCGGAAGAGGCAGCGGACATCAGGATCAGAACAGCTCGACCGTACCGGCGCCCATGCTCTGCTGGGCAACCGGCTTGTGCGGCGGGCGTTCCCATTCGCTGCGCAGTTCGCGCAGGCGGCTGCCGGTGCGCTGCAGGGCCGAGGCGATTTCCTCGTCGAACACGCCGCCGTTGCGGTGCAGCAGTTCCTGCAGGGCCACCGCTTCGCGGTTGATCGCGGTCAGGCGGTCCAGGTGGGTATGCACGCCGCCCAGCGCCTGGGTGGCGATGTCCTCGAACTGCAGGGCGCGCACGGCTTCGGCTACGCTGCCATCGATCGAACGCGCGCAGTCGGACACTTCGCGCATGCCGTCACCCAGCGACGCATTGATCTGCGCCACGTTGTCCAGCATCGCCGCGGCTTCCTGGCGCGCTTCACGGGAGCGGTCCATATCGCGCGAGGCCATGTGCGAAACCGTCTCGCGGACCTTGGCGATGGCGTCCTTGGAGCTGTGTGCCAGCTTGCGGATCTGCTCGTTGAAGGTGGTCGAGCGCTCGGACAGGTTGCGTACTTCGTCGGCGACCACGGCGAAGCCACGACCGGCTTCACCGGCACGCGCAGCTTCGATGGCGGCATTCAGGGCCAGCAGGTTGGTCTGGTCGGCAATCGACTTGACGTCTTCCAGCAGCGCGAAGATGCCATCCAGGTGCTGCGCCATCTGATCGATGTGCTGCACGGTGGTACTGCTCTGGCCGCTCACCTGTTCCAGCGCTTCCACCAGCTGTTCCATGCGGTGGCTGGCGTGCTGGGCGAAGCGGGCAACGTCGAGGCCAGCGCCGCCTTCGTCACCGGCGCGGTCGACGATGCGCGACAGCGCCTGGCTCTGCTGGCGCGACTTGCGGTTCATCGCATCGAAGCTGCCGCCGAGGCTGGAGACGGCCTGGCGGATCAGGTCGCGGGCGCGTTCCACTTCGCCACGCGAACCGTCGATCTCGTTGCCGACGAAGTTGCGCAGCTCGGTCAGCAGCTGGTCCTGCTCACGCAGGACACGGGCATGTTCCGGGGAACGGTGCGCCTGGGCGCGGGCGGTCCACCACGCAAAGCCGAGCCAGCTCAGCGTCATCGTGGTCAGGATCGCCCAACGCAGGGCGACCGGCCATTCGAAACCGATGGCGAAGGGGAGCAGCAGGGTCAGAGCCAGGGGGGCGGCCAGACGGATGAAAATGCGTGAGTACATGGACGTTCTCGGGAGGTGCACGGAGGATGTATCGGCCGTACCCCCCTTCTCTTTAACGTCGATGTGCTCCGAAATGCATTCTGAATGCGCCGGTTTTCCGGCGCGCCCGGGTGGTCTGGGGTCAGGGCCCTATCCCTGCAGGAAAGGGATCCGACCCCGCACTTCAGGCCAGCTGCCGGTCCACGGCCTCGACCATCGCCTTGCGGCTGAGCAGGAAATCCCAGTAGCTGCCACCCAGCTGCCGCCACAGCACCGCGGCGCGCACGGCGGCCAGCAGCAGTGCACGGATCTCGGCCACCACGCCGGCCTGGCCCAGGTAGTGCGGGTTGCCCTGCACCATCACCCTCGGCTTGAGGTGGCTGATGGTGTCCGCATACAGGCCGCCCAGCGCGGCCAGTACATCCGGGTGTCCGCTGTCTCCCAGCGCGGCGGCCTGCTGCTGGGCGCGCTCGATACCCGAGGCGACCTTGTTCACGGTGGCCCCGTCCTGCACGAACCGGCGCTCCAGCTGCAGCACCGACAGGGCCAGCTTGGGCAGGATCGGATCCTGGCCCTGGCTGCGGAAATGGTTGTGCAGCAGGCGCAGGCCGGACTTCAGTGCGTGCCGATCACCAAACACCGCCTGCGGCGAGGACGCATCGATGCGGAACACGCTGTCCACGGCGGTGCGCACGGCAGCGGCGTCGGAATGGCCGGTATCGGCGATACGGCGTACCTGCTGCAGGGCCTGGGCAATGCCGGCCAAAGCCAGAACGCGGTCGTCGACAGTGAAACTCATGCAGCGAGTACCTCAAAAGGGGAAGGGGTGGTGCGCAGGCGCTGTTCCAGCGGTGCGTCGGTGGCGGCGATCACCGCGCCACCCAGGCAGATCTCACCGTCATACAGCACCAGGGATTGCCCGGGGGTGACTGCACGCTGCGGCCGGGCGAACGAAACCTGCACGCTGCCGTCGTCCAGCACGTCCACCGTGCAGGGCTCATCCGGCTGCCGGTAGCGGGTCTGCGCGGTGCATTCAAAACGCCGTGCCGGCGGCGCACCGGCAATCCAGTGCGCGCTCTCCGAGCGCAGCCGGTTGGACAGCATCCACGGGCTGTCACGGTCCTGGTCCACGTACAGCACGTTGCTGGCCACGTCCTTGCCGACCACGTACCAGGGAGCGGCAGGGCGGCCGCGCACGCCGCCGATGTTCAGGCCTTCGCGCTGGCCCAGGGTGAAATAGAAAACGCCAGGGTGTTCAGCGATCACGCTGCCATCGCTGGGGTCGAGGATCTGCCCGGTTTTGGCCGGCAGGTAGCGTCCGAGGAACTCGCGGAAATCGCGCTCGCCGATGAAGCAGATGCCGGTCGAATCCTTCTTGGCGTGGGTCGGCAGGCTCACGTCGCGGGCAATCCGGCGCAGGTCGCTCTTTTCCAGATCGCCAATCGGGAACAGCGTGGCCGCCAGCTGTTCCTGCCCCAGCTGGTGCAGGAAGTAGCTCTGGTCCTTGGAACGATCGGCGCCGCGCAGCAGCAGCCACTGATGGCCACGCTGGGCAATGCGCGCGTAGTGGCCGGTGGCGATGCGCTCGGCGCCCAGCTCGCGGGCCGCATCCAGGAAGTGCTTGAACTTCACTTCGCGGTTGCACAGCACGTCCGGGTTCGGCGTGCGGCCGGCGGCGTACTCGGCAAGGAAGTGTTCGAACACCCCCTGCCAGTACTCGTTGGAGAAATCGCGGAAATGGAACGGGATGCCCAGCAACCCGCAGACAGCCACCGCATCGCGGCGATCATCTTCGGCGCGGCAGTCACCGCTGCCGTCGTCGGCCCAGTTCTGCATGAACAGACCGGCCACGGCCTCGCCCTGCTGTACCAGCCGCCAGGCGGCCACGGAGGAATCCACGCCGCCAGACACGCCAACCATCACCCGTGGGCTGCTCATGCGACCTCCCGGACCAGTGCAAGCGGGTAGCGTTGGCCGGCCAGGTAGTCGGCCAGCACCTGCCAGACCAGCGGGCTGCGCTGGCGTCCGGCGGCGGCCTGCAGTTCGGCCGGGGTCATCCACAGCGCCCGATCAATGCCGGCATCCAGCGGCCGCGCCGGGTCGTGCGAGACCGGGCGCGCGGCATAGCAGAAGCGCAGGAACGGGGTGCCGTCAGCGGCGGTCCACTGGTAGCAGCCGATGAAGGCGGTCAGTTCCACTGTCCAGCCGGTTTCCTCGACGGTCTCGCGCAGGGCGGCGGCAGCCAGGCTTTCGCCCGGCTCCAGGTGCCCGGCCGGCTGGTTCAGCACCTGCCGGCCCTCGATGGTCTCTTCGACCAGCAGCACCCGGCCGCCGTCGACCACCACGGTGGCGACAGTTGCGTGCGGTGCCCAGCGCGGGTCCGGCGAGGTGTTCAACTCAGAGATCGTCCTTCTTGGTCAGCTCCAGCTCCATCGCATCGGCGGTGCGGATGGCCGCATCGATGGCGTCGCTGAGCTGGTCGGAGGTGGCGTCGGCATCGATCTTCACCACGAACATCGCGGTCGACTCCTGCTTCACCCAGCCGCCCATCTTGGCATCCTGCGAGTCTTCCAGCAGGCGGTTGGCCACGGCCACCGGGAACTGCTTGGTCTGCGAGGTATAACCCGGCGACCAGATCTCACGGATGTTGTGGGTACCGAAGTCTTCCACCGACGAGCGCACATAGACGATCTGGGTGCGGTCGCCTTCGACGTCGAACACCATCTGGTAGTCGCCGTCTTCATCCACCTCGTAGGTGTAGCCCAGCTTTTCCAGATGACGGGCAACGGCCTTGTCGGCCTTCGCGCTGTCAGTGGTGGTCGCAGCGCCAGCGGTGCCAGCGGCAGCCAGGGCGATCAGCAGGGCGGAGAGAAGGGTCCTTTTCATGAAGATCCTGTGAAACCAAGAGTGTGGGAAGGTGCAATTGTGACGGCGGGCGTCCGTGCCGTCCATTCCGCGCAAGGCCGACGCAGGACCGTCTCTCCCCTTATAATGGACCGATGCCTCGCGAGTCCGCCCCCGATTCCCACCACGAGCACGGCGTTGCCGTGGAGCCCGCGCGCCCGGAAGTGGCGCCGCCGCCGTTCTATCAGGTCATGCTGCTCAATGACGACTACTCCCCGATGGATTTCGTCGTGGACGTCCTGCAGCAGTTCTTCAACATGGACCTGGACAAGGCCACCCAGGTGATGCTGCACGTCCACACCCGTGGCCGTGGCGTCTGCGGTGTGTTCACCCGCGAAGTCGCCGAAACCAAGGTGGCCCAGGTCAACGAGTACGCGCGGATGAACCAGCACCCACTGCTGTGCACGATGGAAAAGGCCTGACCGCCCACGGTCCGATCGCGGATGGAGCGCGCCCTGTAGAGCCGAGCCCATGCTCGGCTGCTTTCTGCCCGGGCGTATCGACCCCGGATGGAGCGTGCCCACCAAGGTGGGCACCTACCAGGGCAGGCAGAGGGTTCACGCCTCCGCCAGCGCCTGCAAGGCCATCCGGGCCACCGCATCATCGATGTCGGCCGGGTCGCCGTCATCCCGGAACCACACCGCTGACAGCCCGGCACTGGCCGCGATCCAGCGCAGCAGCCGCGTGCGCTCGATATCGGCCAGCCGGCAGACCTGTTCCAGCCGGGCGTGGAAGCGCTCTGGCCGGGTCGCCACATGGATGCCCGGCCCGCACAGGTCCGGGTTGCTGAACATCGTGGTGTAGTCGAACGCACGGTCACCCAGCAGCCGCTTCGGGTCGATCGCAAGCCAACCCCGTGCGCCAAAATCCAGCACGTTGTCGTGGTGCAGGTCGCCATGCAGCGGCCGTATCTCCTGCTCGTCCTCCAGCAGTGCCATCGCCAGCGATCTGCACTGTTCCAGCAATGGCGGCAGCGATGCCCTTGCCTGCAGCAGATCGGCGAACCATCTACGCAGGCAGACCAGATCTTCTGGCGGTGCGCTCCGTGGCCGGTGCAGCTGCTGCAGGACCTGGCACAGGATCATGGTGCAGGCGTCGTCCTCGCCCTTGATCGAACGTTGCCGCAGCGAGTCGCCGTGCGCCCGTTCGATCAGGATCGCCGGCCCCTCGTGGGCCAGCAGGCGTGCGGCACCGTCGCCGTTCCACCAGCGCAGCAGGCGATGGCCGTTCTGTTCCTCTGTCTCCGTGCTCACCTTCAACATGGCCGCCTCGCCAGAGGCGGTCAGCACCGGCCAGAGCCGGGCATGGGGGGTGCGGATCGAAGGACCATCACGTCGCAATCGCCAGCGGCTCAGGTAGGGTTCGCTCATGGTGAGTGTGCTGTCCTGGAGTGAACGATGATCAAGCGGTTCGCACTGCTAACGCCATCTGAACGTCGCAATCCGCTAGGGTGATGGAAATCGCGTAGTCAGGCCGCATATTGTCCCCAACTGCCGCCGGAGTAATCCATGTTCAGCAAAGACCTCGAACACACCATCGGCCAGTGCTACAAGCGCGCCCGTGAGGCCCGACATGAGTTCATGACGGTCGAACACCTGCTGTTGGCACTGCTCGACAACCCGTCCGCCCAGGCCGTACTGAAGGCGTGTGGCGCCGACGCCGACCGCCTGCGCCAGGAGCTGGAGCAGGCCATCGAGGCCTCCGTGTCCCGCCTGGCCGAAGATGACGGCCGCGATACCCAGCCGACCCTGGGCTTCCAGCGCGTGCTGCAGCGGGCCGTGTACCACGTGCAGTCCTCCGGCAAGAAGGAGGTCACCGGCGCCAACGTGCTGGTCGCCATCTTCGGCGAAAAGGACTCCCACGCCGTCTATTACCTCAACCAGCAGGATGTCACCCGGCTGGATGTGGTCAATTACCTGTCCCACGGCATCGCCAAGCTGGGCGAGGAGGGCGAGCAGCCGTCCTCGTCCGAGGGCGAGGGCCGCATGGAAGGGGGCGAGGGTGAGCCCAAGGGTGATGCCCTGACCGAGTTCGCCAGCAACCTCAACGAGCAGGCCCGTGCCGGTCGCATCGACCCGCTGGTGGGCCGTGCCGACGAAATCGAACGCACCATCCAGGTCCTGTGCCGCCGCCGCAAGAACAACCCGCTGTACGTGGGCGAGGCCGGCGTCGGCAAGACCGCGATTGCCGAAGGCCTGGCCCGGCGCATCGTGGAAGGCTCGGTGCCGGACGTGTTGGCCGATGCGGTCATCTATTCGCTCGACCTCGGTGCGCTGGTGGCCGGCACCAAATACCGTGGCGACTTCGAGAAGCGCCTGAAGGGCGTGCTGACCGCGTTGAAGAAGGTGCCCAATGCGGTGCTGTTCATCGACGAGATCCACACCATCATCGGCGCCGGTTCGGCGTCGGGCGGCACCATGGATGCTTCCAACCTGATCAAGCCGGCATTGGCATCGGGCGAGCTGCGCTGCATCGGCTCGACCACGTTCCAGGAATACCGAGGCATCTTCGAGAAAGACCGGGCGCTGGCCCGTCGCTTCCAGAAGATCGACATCGTCGAGCCGACCGTGGGCGAAACCTACGAGATCCTGCAGGGTCTGAAGTCCAAGTACGAAGCGCACCACGGCGTGACCTACGCCGATGAAGCGCTGCAGGCCGCCGTCGACCTGTCGGTCAAGCACATTGCCGATCGCCTGCTGCCGGACAAGGCCATCGACGTGATCGATGAGGCGGGTGCCCGCCAGCGCCTGTTGCCGGAAGGTCAGCGCAAGGAGCTGATCGACGTCGAAGAGGTCGAGGCCATCGTCGCCAAGATGGCGCGCATCCCGGCCAAGCAGGTCAGTGCCACCGACAAGGATGTGCTGCAGCACCTGGAGCGCAACCTGAAGATGGTGATCTTCGGCCAGGATCCGGCCATCGGCACCCTGGCGTCGGCCATCAAGCTGGCGCGCTCGGGCCTGGGCAATCCGGAAAAGCCGATCGGCAACTTCCTGTTCGCCGGCCCCACCGGTGTCGGCAAGACCGAGGTGACCAAGCAGCTGGCGCTGCAGCTGGGCATCGAGCTGGTCCGCTTCGACATGTCCGAGTACATGGAGCCGCATTCGATCAGCCGCCTGATCGGTGCGCCTCCGGGCTACGTCGGCTTCGACCAGGGCGGCCTGCTGACCGAGAAGATCGTCAAGACGCCGCACTGCGTGCTGCTGCTGGATGAAATCGAGAAGGCGCACCCGGACATCTTCAACATCCTGTTGCAGGTGATGGACCGCGGCGTGCTGACCGACACCAACGGTCGCGAAGCCAACTTCAAGAACGTGGTGCTGGTGATGACCACCAATGCCGGCGCGGCGCAGGCCTCGCGGCGCTCGATCGGTTTCACCAAGCAGGACCACGCCACCGATGCGATGGAGACCATCCGTCGTGCGTTCACCCCGGAGTTCCGCAACCGCCTTGATGCGGTGGTGCAGTTCCAGCCGCTCGGCTTCGAGCACATCCTGCGCGTGGTGGACAAGTTCCTGATCGAGCTGGAAATGCTGCTGCAGGAGAAGCACGTCAGCCTGTCGGCCACCCCGACCGCGCGCGACTGGCTGGCCCACCATGGCTTCGACCCGCTGATGGGCGCCCGCCCGATGGCGCGGGTGCTGCAGGACAAGGTCAAGCGCCCGCTGGCCGACGAGCTGCTGTTCGGCAAGCTGGTCAACGGCGGCAAGGTCAGCATCGACGTGCGCAACGACGAGCTGGTTGTCGAGGCGCAGGCCGAGCCTGAGCGGCTGTTGCCGGCCACGGTGGAGTAAGCGTCTGCCGGGCACTGCCCGGCGACGGAGGCAACGACAGGGCGGCTCAGGCCGCCCTTGTCGTGTCAGCCTTCAGCGGCTGCGCTGGCGGGCCATGCGCTGGAAGGTGGCAGCTTCGAGGGGCTCGATCCGCTCGACCGTGCAGCTGGCGCGGTCGGTTTTCAGCACGCTGCGCGAACCGCCGCACAGCTGGTTGCTCTCGCCCTGGGTTTCAAACGCCAGCCGGCGCGAGGTCACGGCGCTGTTGCAGGAGGCGGTGAAGATGACGCGGTAGTGCTGGTCACCATTGCGCAGCAGCACATCGCGATCGGCGCCGGCGCGCACGATCTGCTGGTCCTCACTCAACGCAATGCAGCTGTCGCCGGTGGTGGCTGGCGGCGTGTCGGCGGCCTGGGCGGCGGGAGCGATCAGGGCGGCAGCGATGAGTGCGAGTGCAGCAAAGCCAGCGGGCAGGGAAGACATGTTCATGGCGGGGGCAGGGGGTGGCGATCCGGACTGGATCGGGTGCCACGATGACGCCGCTGGTGCGAATGCGAATCTGCCGCAAGCATGGCTGACCGATGTCACGGTGCATTCGGTCAGGGTGCCGTCCGGCAGGGCCGGATTTCAGACATGACAAAAGGCCAGCGTCCAGGGCTGGCCTTGTCGGGGTGGCGCAACGCGCCAGCCGCTTACTTCATTCGGTAGGTGATACGACCCTTGGTCAGGTCGTACGGGGTCATTTCAACCTTGACCCGGTCACCGGTGAGGATGCGGATGTAGTTCTTGCGCATGCGGCCGGAGATGTGGGCGATGATTTCGTGCCCATTTTCCAGACGAACGCGGAAAGTGGTGTTCGGCAGCGTCTCGCTGACGGTGCCCTCGAACTCGATGGAATCGTCTTTCGACATGTAGTCCTGTGCGGTTCAGAAAACGGCCACGTTGGGCCTAAGGCGCAGCATTTTACGCGTCAAACGCCCAGCTTGCAAAGATTGTGTTATTCCCCGGCAAAATCCGCTGCCGGCACGCGCCCGACCAGCTGAGTCCAGGCGCCTTCCCGGCCCGGTGCCTGCACCGCGCTGCGGACCTGTTGCAGAAACGGCGCGCGCGGCAGGTGCTCCGCCCCCATGCGCAGCAGGTGCGGGTTCTCCACCTGCGCATCGATCAGTGGCCAACCCCAGCCACGCAGTGTCTGCGCCAGTGCAGCCAGCGCCACCTTGGAACCGCCGCTGGCGCCGCTGAACATGCTTTCGCCGAAGAACATCGCACCGATGGCCACGCCGTAGATGCCACCGACCAGCGTCTGCCGGTCCCACACTTCGAAGGAATGCGCGAATCCCAGGTCGTGCAGCTGGCTGTAGGCATCCACCATCGCAGGGCTGATCCAGGTGCCGTCCTGGCCGGGACGGGGGGCGCTGGCGCAGGCACGCATCACCTGGCTGAAGGCGGTATCGGCGGTCACTTCCCAGTTGCTGCCGCGCATTTGCCGGCGGAACCTGCTGCTCAGGTGCACACCGTCGGTACGGAACACCATGCGCGGGTCCGGCGACCACCACAGGATCGGCTCGCCCTCGCTGAACCACGGGAAGATGCCGCCGGCATAGGCGTTGAGCAGGCGCAGCGGGTGCAGGTCACCGCCCACGGCCAGCAGCCCGTCGGGTTGGCGCAGGGCGGTCTCGGCTGGCGGGAAGGGGGCATCCGGCGCATCGGCCAGGCGCCAGGGCAACTGACGGGTCATGCCGGCATTGTATTCGTCGTGGCGATACGCGATGTCTGGCACCATCACGCTTCACCGGCAAGGAGCCCCGCATGAGCGACCCCATCACCGCCATCCTCGATGCGCACGATGCGCCGCGCACACGCAATGACAGCCTGGGCATGCTGTTGACCCTGGCCAGCGAAGACCGCCCCCTGCTTGGCGCGCTGCTGCTGCAGGCGCTGGAGCGCCGCTCACCCAGTTCCACCTTCCTCGATACGGCGCTGGATCTGCTGCCGGATGAGGCTGTCGCGCCGGTCTGTGCCGATGCCTGGCGGCGCTATCGTGACGGCGAGCGCAGCGAGCTGCTGACCAGCGTGCTGGAGTTTGCCAGCTACCAGGCGCCGCACACGCTGCAAGGCGACTGGGAGGCGCTGCTGGAGGTCGCCATCGAGGATGACATCCAACTGGCCCCGCAGGTCTGGCAGGCACTGCCGCCGCCGCTCGCGGCGCAATGGGCGCATCGGTTGACCGAGGCCGACGACGATCGCGAACTGGAGCGCGCCAAGGCAGTGCTGTTGGCGACCCAGCCGGAAACTTACGCCGCCGCCCGTGGCTACCTGGCCGACTGGAGCGATCTGGATGCGCAGGTCTGGGCGCACTGGGCAGGCTTGGCGGATGGCCCTCGGCTGCGCCGCCTGCATGGCCAGCAACCGCTGCACCTGCGCTTTGGAATCAGGCAGCACCGCGCACAGGTGGCCGAAGAGCCGGGCTGGCGCAAGCGGATCTGGCGGCTGCATCCCACCTGGAATGGTGGCCAGGTGCAGCATGCGGGGCACATGGGCGGCCCGCTCGACGCCGTGTGTGGCAGCTGTCATGCACCGCTGCAGCGTCTGCTGCAGATCGACGTTGCGGCGCTGGAGGAGGGGGCGGCCGGCTCGATCACCCTGGGCCTGTGCCTGGACTGCTGCGGCTGGGAAGATCCGCCCGTGCGCTTCTATCGCCACGATGCGGAAGGCGTGCCGAGCTGCCACCCAAGCCAGCACTGCGAAGTGCCGATCAATCCCACCGACAGCGGCGACCTGATGCAGGCCGACGTCGGTCTTACCGCGATGGACAGCCCTCGCTGGCAGCAGCAGGACTGGGGCCAGTCCAATCATCGGCAGAATCTGTCACGACTGGGTGGCGCGCCGAGCTGGGTGCAGAGCGCGCATTACCCGGCATGCATCGATTGCGGCGAGCAGATGCCTTTCGTGATGCAACTCGACTCAACGTTGCCGACCACCAATGAAGGCATGTTGCTGTGGGGGAGTGGCGGCATGCTCTACAGCTTTTGGTGCGGGAAGTGCCGAGTGAGCGGGCACTTCTGGCAGTGCACCTGAGCGCAGTGCCCTGAATTGCTCTGGTAGGTGCCAACCTTGATTGGCACGCTTCTCCGGCGCTACGGTTCCGCACGAAACGGGCTATGCCCCTGCAGCTCCTGCTGGTAGCGCCTCACATCCCGCCGCTCCTGCCGGCACCAGTCGCGCAGCGCCTCGGCAAACTCCGCATCCGCCACCCAGTGCCGGCTGCGCACGATGGTCGGCAGGAAGCCGCGCGCCAGTTTGTGCTCGCCCTGCGCACCCGGCTCAAAGCGGGCCACGCCCTCGCGCAGGCAGTATTCGATGCCCTGGTAGTAGCAGGCCTCGAAGTGCAGGCCGGGCAGGGTGGCGCCGCCCCAGTAGCGGCCGTACAGCGTGTCGCCACCGCGCAGGCACAGCGCACCGGCAATGGGCTCGCCGTCATGTTCGGCCAGGAACAGCACCAGACCGCGACCCAGTGAGATCGCCAGATGGCGCAGGAAGGCCTCGGTCAGCGCTGGCGCGTTGCCGTATTCCAGGAAGGTCTGCAGGTAGAAGCGGTACATCGCCTGCAGATCGGCGCGGGTGGCCTCATCGCCATGCACCACCCGGAAGCTGATGCCCTGGCGGCCGACCTTGGCCCGCTCTTGGCGGATGTTCTTGCGGTGCTTGTGGTTCATGGCACCGAGAAACTGCTCGAACGTGCTCCAGTCACCCGGGTTCTGCCACTGGAACTGGATGTCCTCACGCAGCAGCCAATCGTCACTGAAGGCCGTTTCGTCAGCCACCGTGTGGAAATTGATGTGTGCCGACGACACGCCGAGTGCGGGCATCTGTTCGCGCAGTGCCGTCAACAGCGCAGCGCGCTGCGAATCGTCACGGGCCAGCAGGCGCGGGCCAGTCACCGGCGAGTACGGCACCGCGCCGAGCCACTTCGGGTAGTAGTCGCGGCCGTGGCGCGCATAAGCATTGGCCCAGGCGTGGTCGAACACGAACTCGCCATGCGAGTTGGTCTTCAGGTAGCCGGGAGCGGCGCCGACCAGGGTGTCGCCGTCCCACAGGGTGAAGTGCTGCGGCTGCCAACCCCAGTCCTCGCGCAGACAGCCGTAGGTTTCCAGGCCGGACAGGAAGGCGTGGCTGACGAACGGGTTGCGGCCGTCGTGCAGGGCATCCCAGTCGGTGGCGGGAATGGACTGCAGGGAGTCGAGGAAGCGGGCGGTGGGCATGAGGAGAGGATAGGGCAGGTGAGGTAATCAGTGCCAAACGTTCTCGTTCGTGGCGTTCTGGCGCCGCAACTGGTCCTGAGGGTTTTACGAAAACTGCAGCAATGTGGAGTGAAGTGCTGATCCCTAGCGGATGGATGGGCAACGCTCAGATGCGCGCACGCAAGCGTGCATCAGTCCATCGCACAGGAGTTAAGCATGAAACGGAGATCTATCATTCCCACGGCAGTTCTTGGGCTACTTCTCGCAGCATCTAGTTCCTGCCCTGCTGCGTCCGTCGAAGTTGTTCCGCCAGAGCAGGCCACAGATGTGGCGCTTGATCTTATGTTGACCCGGGAGGGGCAGCGCATGCTTGACCGCTTCCAGCTGGCACGCTCCAAGTCGGCCAACCTTGCCGTGACGGCGTCGGTTGATCTGGTGCGGCAGGTACTGGTCATTGATCTGGATCGGCGGATTCTGGATGGCGAAGACGATCACTCGTTTGAGGATATCGAGCAGCGGATCAGGACTGCGCTGGCAGCTTATGCACTGCAGGCTGGTGCGGGGGAAGTAGTGACCGAAATCGTCTACGGGGGAAAGCCATACTCGCACTACTTTCAGCGCGACTTACAGTTCAGGCAGGGGGTGGCGCCATTAGGAAACTCGGTACTTGTGTCAGCCAGTCATGGCCTGGTGAGCATTCATCCCGGTCGGGAGTGGGAATTCCAGCGTCCGCTCAGTCACGGCATTCGAGAGGATCTCATCACTCCCGGGTACGCGGAGGAGCTGCAGACCTTCCTTCAGGACAGGGGTTCGGCGTCAGTGTATCGGGCTCGCCGCAATACGGGCGATCTTCACCCGGATTCGATGAGGCCGTGGAGTGAGATGTCCGCACGCTATCATCTTATGAACCTGCTCCCTGACCGCACCGACATCTGGCATCACTTTGCCAACAGTACGGAGAGGGATAGGGAGGTAAAAGACGACATCAGGTCGCGGCCTTACTACGCCAATCATCTGGCGGTGGAGAGCATGCTCAGCCTTCATACCAATGCAAGCGACTCACCCTCTGCCCGAGGCACGCGAGCGTACTACCACGCAAACAAGCAAGCAGATCGTGAATTGGGCGATATGGCGCTGTGCTATATGCATGAACTCATTACTGCGCAGGACGCATACACAGAGTTTCCAGTTGCGGCAAAGTCAGAGGCGGCCCGCCATGGCGAGAACGGGTTCGCACACATGCCCTCGGTTGTGATCGAGATAGCGTTCCACACAAATGCTGAAGACGCAGCCGCCTTGCTGGATCCGGTGTTCCGCACTGCCTCCATGAAGGGAGTCGAGAAGGGCTACCGGCTCTTCCGCGAAGGCAAGGGCTGCGTTCCGTTGAAGGCCGAGCCCATCCAGGGAATCCAGTTGCCCCAGGGAAGCTCACAGCAGGTTGATGTCGCCTTCGAGGGCTATCCGCAGTACCCCATCGAACTGGTCACCACGAACGTGGGCTGCCCGCCCGGATGGACCTGTAGCGACGGAAAGGTTCACATCACTACCCCCGACGACAAACCCAGCCAGATCACCCTGCGGTGCGAGAACGCCGGGAGTGCGCCAATTCTGTGGGATACGCGGGTCGTGGACGCCGATGGTGTGAAATCGCCGCCTGTGCGCCACGTCGTGCAGTGCATCCGAACGTCGCGCGGATCGAATGGGGCTCCGATCAGCCCTGCCGGTGTGGAGCCCGCGACGGCAGGTTGAGTGCTTTGAAGCGGGCGCTTTCGCGCCCGCTTCGAGTAAACCATTCCTCGACACTACAGAAGCCAGTCTCAGCTGGCCTTGCCCTGTGCATCCAGGTAACGCTCTGCATCCAGTGCGGCCATGCAGCCGAAACCGGCCGACGTGATCGCCTGGCGGTAGTGCTGGTCGGCCACGTCGCCGGCGGCGAATACGCCTTCCACCGAGGTCTGGGTGGCGTTGCCGCCCAGGCCCGAACGGATTTCCAGGTAGCCGTTGTTCATGGTCAGCTGGCCGTCGAACAGCTGGGTGTTCGGGTGGTGGCCGATGGCCACGAAGAAGCCGTGCGCATCGATGTCGCGGGTGCTGCCGTCCAGGGTCGACTTCACGCGCACGCCGGTCACGCCGGCCTCGTTGCCCAGCACTTCCTCCACCTGGTGGTGCCAGACGGTTTCGATCTTGCCGGCTTCAACCTTGGCGAACAGCTTGTCCTGCATGATCTTTTCCGCCTTCAGGGTGTCGCGGCGGTGGACCAGGTAGACCTTGCGGGCGATGTTGGACAGGTACAGTGCTTCTTCCACGGCGGTGTTGCCGCCGCCGACCACGACCACGTCCTGGTCACGGTAGAAGAAGCCGTCGCAGGTGGCGCAGGCGGACACGCCGCGACCCTTGAACTCGTCTTCGGTCGGAATGCCCAGGTACTTGGCGGTCGCGCCGGTGGAGATGATCAGGGCGTCACAGGTGTACTCGTGGCTGTCGCCGATCAGCTTGAACGGGCGCTGCGACAGGTCCGCGGTGTGGATGTGGTCGAAGATCACCTCGGTCTCGAAGCGCTCGGCGTGGGCCTGCATGCGCGCCATCAGGTCCGGGCCCATCAGGCCATGGGCGTCACCCGGCCAGTTGTCCACTTCGGTGGTGGTCATCAGCTGGCCACCCTGCTGCAGGCCGGTGATGACGACCGGCTTCAGGTTGGCGCGGGCAGCGTAGACGGCAGCGGTCCAACCGGCCGGGCCGGAACCGAGGATGACAAGACGCTGGTGGCGGGAGGGCAGGCTGGTGCTCATGTAGACTCGCGAAAAGGTAGATGGGACAAGGCGCGGCGATGTTTGCACAGCATCCTTGGCTGGTCATAGAGTGGCGGCTGGGGCAGGGCGATTCAAGCCGATGAACAGAACAGCGCCATCCACGGGCGGTTTCGGGCCCTGTCCCCGCTTGTGCGGCAACGGATAACTGAAAACTGACGCCGTCTCGTTTATTATCAAACACTAACAGCGCATTCCAAAGGTATGGTCTAAGGTGGCGAAGCAGGTCCCCGAACGCTCCAAGTCCGACGACAAAAAGGCATCGCGTCGCACGGCGGCAGCGGCCACGACCGACAATCCACGCCGTCAGCGCCTGTGGCGAGACCTGGGTCTGATCGCCATCGCGCCGGCGCTGCTGTATCTGGCTGCAAGCCTTTTCACCTATTCAGCGACGGACCCGGGCTGGTCGCACACGGGCAGCGTGGTCGCGCCGGTACACAACATGGGCGGCCGCGCGGGCGCGTGGATCGCCGACGTGCTGCTGCAGCTGTTTGGCTATATCGCCTTCCTGCTGCCGGTGGTGCTGGGCGCGCTGGCCTGGATCGCAATGTTCGGCCTCAAGCGCGAGAGCAAGGGCGAGAACGATCTGGATCCCGCGTTGCGGCTGGTCGGGCTGGTCGGCTTCCTGATTGCCGGCACCGGCTTCCTGCACGTGCGCCTGTTCAGTGGTGACGTGTCCCATGCCGGCGGCATTCTCGGCAAGCTGGTCGGCAATTCGCTCAGCGTCGGCTTTGGCGCGCTCGGGGCGAACCTGTTCGTGCTGGTGCTGCTGCTGGCCTCGATCACCTTGGCCACAGGCCTGTCCTGGTTCGTGGTGATGGAGAAGATCGGTCGCGGCGTGATGTCACTGGCGCCGTTGCTGGAGCGCAAGAAGGAGCAGGCCACCGAGTGGCAGCAGACCCGCGTGATGCGCGAGGAGCGCCAGGAAGTGCGCAAGGCCGATGCCGAAGTGCGCGCCAAGCGTGAGCCGGTGAAGATCGAGCCGCGCCCCGAACCAGTGATCGAAAAGAGTGATCGGGCCAAGCGCGACAACCAGATCCCGATGTTCCGCGGCGTCAATGGCGATGGCTCGGACCTGCCGCCGCTGGCCCTGCTGGATGATCCCAAGCCGCAGCCCGTGGGCTATGACAAGGAAACCCTTGACGCGCTGTCGCGGCAGATCGAGTTCAAGCTCAAGGATTTCCGCATCGATGCACAGGTGGTCGGCGCCAACCCCGGCCCGGTCATCACCCGCTTCGAGATCGAGCCGGCGCCGGGCATCAAGGTCAGCCAGATCAGTTCGCTGGACAAGGACATCGCCCGCGGCCTGTCGGTCAAGTCGGTGCGTGTGGTCGATGTGATCCCGGGCAAGTCGGTGATCGGCCTGGAAATCCCCAACGTCACCCGCGAGATGATCTACCTGTCCGAGCTGCTGCGCTCGAAGGAATACGACAAGTCGGCCAGCGCCCTGACCCTTGCACTGGGCAAGGACATCGCCGGCCGCTCGACCGTGGCCGACCTGGCGCGCATGCCGCACCTGCTGGTGGCCGGTACCACCGGCTCGGGCAAGTCGGTGGCGGTCAATGCGATGGTGCTGAGCCTGCTGTTCAAGGCGTCGCCGAAAGACCTGCGGATGCTGATGATCGACCCGAAGATGCTCGAACTGAGCGTCTACCAGGGCATCCCGCATCTGCTGGCGCCGGTGGTCACCGACATGAAGGAGGCCGCCAACGGCCTGCGCTGGTGCGTGGCCGAGATGGAGCGCCGCTACAAGCTGATGAGCGCGGTAGGCGTGCGCAACCTGGCCGGCTTCAACAAGAAGGTGAAGGACGCGCAGGACGCTGGCCAGCCGATGATGGACCCGCTGTTCAAGCCGAACCCGGAGCTGGGCGAGGCACCGCGGCCGCTGGAGACGCTGCCGTTCATCGTCATCTTCATCGACGAATTCGCCGACATGATGATGATCGTCGGCAAGAAGGTCGAAGAGCTGATCGCGCGCCTGGCGCAGAAGGCACGTGCGGCCGGCATCCACCTGATCCTGGCCACCCAGCGCCCGTCGGTGGACGTCATCACCGGTCTGATCAAGGCCAACATTCCTACCCGCATCGCCTTCCAGGTCAGCTCGAAGATCGATTCGCGCACCATCCTCGACCAGTCCGGCGCGGAGACGCTGCTCGGTCACGGCGACATGCTGTATCTGCCGCCCGGCACGGCGATGCCCGAGCGTGTGCACGGCGCCTTCGTGTCCGATGAAGAAGTGCATCGCGTGGTCGAGCACCTCAAGGCGATGGGCCCGGCCGACTATGTCGACGGCGTGCTGGACGAAGTGCAGACGATGGGCGATGGCGTGGTGGTCGGTGCGACCGGCCTGCCGGAGACCAGTTCCGGCGGTGGTGATGAGTCCGACCCGCTGTACGACGAAGCGCTGCGCGTGGTCACCGAGACCCGTCGTGCATCGATTTCCGGCGTGCAGCGTCGCCTGAAGATCGGCTACAACCGCGCAGCGCGACTGATCGAGGCCATGGAAGCGGCCGGTGTGGTCAGTTCGCCCGAGCACAACGGCGACCGCACGGTGCTGGCACCGCCGCCGCCGAAGTAAGCCCTGCCGCATTCCCGACGTCCAAGGAACCGACGCATGCTTCAACCCGTTTCCTGCGCGCTGGCGCTGGCCTGCCTGCTGGCAGCCGGCCCGGCGCTGGCCGATGCCGCCGCGACAGCCGTACCCGCGGTCGCGCCGCCATCCACCGGCAGCGATGCCGAGGCCAGCAACAACTTCAGCTTCGTCCGCTATCGCGCCGACTACCAGGTGCGCCCTGATGCCGGCAACGTACAGACTGAAACCTACGAGATCCTGCTCAAGACCAAGGCCGCGGTGGAGCAGTTCAGCCAGGTGCGGTTGAGCTACAGCGAGAAGATGGAAACGCTGGATGTGGTCAACGCCTACACGCTGACCGCCGACGGCCAGCGCCGCGAGGTGCCGGCCGATCGCATCTACACCCAGGAAAGCTATTCCAGCGCCTCGGCGGCGATGTATGCCGACCGCAAGGTGCGGGTGATCGTGTTCCCCAACCTGGCGCCGGGTACGCGGCTGTTCTACCAAGTGCGGCGCACCCAGCTGACGCCGTACTTCCCGGGCTACTTCGGCCTGTGGGAAACCTTCAATGTGTTCACCCAGTACGACGATGCCGAAGTGACCCTGAGCGCGCCGGCCAACCTGCCCATGCACGTGGACAGCCGCGGCGTGCAGGGCAGCGATCGCCCGGTGGTGAAGAACGGCCAGGCGACGTGGCGCTGGCGCTACCAGCGCCGCGAACCGATGCAGGCGCAGAACTGGTCGGCGGCGGTGTGGGAGTTCGGGCCGAACATCATGGCCAGCACCTACCGCGACTGGGCGCAGATGGGTCGCGCCTATCAACTGAAGGCCGGTCCGGCCGCGCAGGTCACGCCGGAGATCCAGGCGCTGGCCGACGAAGTGACTGCCGGCATCAGTGACCGCCGCGCGCAGGCCGATGCGCTGTACCGCTGGGTCGCGCAGAACATCCGCTACGTCGCGGTGTACCTGGGTAACGGTGGCCTGGAGCCGAACAGTGCGCAGAGCATCCTCGACAACCACTACGGCGACTGCAAGGACCACGTAACGATTCTTGAGGCGCTGCTGGCGGCCAAGGGCATCACCAGTTCGCCGGTGCTGATCGGTGCAGGTGGCGGCCCAACGCTGCCGAAGATTCCGCTGCTGGGTCGCTTCAACCACGCCATCACCTATGTGCCCGAGTTCGATCTGTATCTGGACTCGACCAGTGCCTGGGCGCGCTTCGGCCAGCTGCCCGATGGTGATCTTGGCGCGCCGGTGCTGCACACCCGCGATGCGACCCTGGCGCGCACGCCGGCCAACGATCCGCAGCGCAACGCGACGGTGATGGACGTACGCTTTACCTTCGACGCACAGGGCAATCTGCGTGGCGAGACGGTGCCGCAACTGAGCGACAACGCCGAGATCGGCATGCGCGCACAGTTCGCCCAGCTCAATGCGCAGAACCGGGCGCGCGCTGAAGAATCGATCATGGCCGCGTCCGGTTTCGATGGCCGTGGCCAGCTGCAGCTGCAGGGTGTACCGGTCGACCTGACCCGGCCGTTCGGTTATCGCATGGCGTTCCAGGCCGAGGATTACGTGGACTTCGACGTGGCCGGCGGCATGGCCGTACCCGATCCGCCGGGTGGCGAATCGGTGCGCGGGCTTTATGCCAGCGCCTCGGCACCGGACAACGAGACGCCGTTCTACTGCAATGCCAGCCTGCGCGAGGAAACCTATCGCCTGCAGTTCCCGGTCAATGCCCCGATCATCGCGATTCCCGGCAGCCAGCGGTTTGCCAATGCGGCCGGCGAGTACCGGGTCGACTGGAGCCGACAGGGCCAGGAAGTGACCGTGCATCACCGCCTGCAGCAGAACGCGGTGCGCGGCGCCGAGGCGCTGTGCCAGCCGCAGGACTATGCCGCCTTCCGCGCGCTGTTCCGCGAGGTGCGCCGCGGCTTCCGTGGTCAGGTGCTGTACGGCAAGCTGCCGGGCGCTGGCGGCTGAATCGCCGATCAGCGATCAGGGCGTCATAATGGCGTCCTGATCGCCCATTCATCTTTTGCCGGGCACACTGGCACCCAACTTTCCTGGCCGCGCGCCCACAGGATTCCTGCATGAACCTTCGCCTCCGTCGTTTCCTTGCCACCACCACCCTGGCCGTGGCCTGCGCCGCCGCCGGCAGCGCCTGGGCCGGCGCCCGTGATGACCTGAAGACCTTCACCACCGGCCTTAAGGGCCTGGATGGGCAGTTCAGCCAGCAGGTGTTCGACAGCCGCGGCAAGGTCAAGGAATCCACCAGCGGCCGCGTCGCCTTGTCGGCACCGCGCCTGTTCCGCTGGGAGTACGTGCGCCCGCATGAGCAGCTGATCGTGGCCGACGGCAAGAAGGTCTGGATGTTCGAGCCGGACCTGGAACAGGCGACCGTGCGCGAGCAGGGCAAGGAAGAGCAGAACAGTCCGCTGACCGCGCTGATCAACCCGGCGCTGCTGGAGCAGCAGTACGACGTAAGTGAAGAGGCCGCACAGCGCGATGGCCTGCAGTGGCTGTCGCTGTCGCCGAAGCGCGATACCGAAGCCAGCTTCCAGTACGCCGCACTCGGCTTCAACGCGCTGGGCCTGGCGAAGATGGAGATCACCGACGCCGTGGGCCAGCGCACCGTGATCAGCTTCAGTGGCTGGAAGCGCAACCCCAGCTTCGCCGCCAACACCTTCCGCTTCACCCCGCCGGCCGGCACCGACGTCATCGGCAATTGATCGTGGCCGCCGGGCATGGCCCGGCGCTACCTGCTCTGGTGGGTGTCAACCTTCGCCCTTGGTGGGTGTCAACCTTGGTTGACACGCTTTTGATCTGCCGGCCAGCGGCCGGCACTACCGATCCTGATCCGCCTCGCAGGGCCCGGCACTACCGCCCCAGGTAGGTGCCAACCTTGGTTGGCACGCTCTCGCGGTACAATGAGCACGTGCCAAGACATCGCTCCACTTCATTCCCCGGACCCGATCTGCTGAGTGTCGATCGGGAACACATGCGCCCGCTGGCCGAGCGCATGCGCCCCCGCACCCTGGACGAAATGGTCGGGCAGAAGCGTCTGCTCGCGCCGGAGAGCGCGCTGCGCCGCGCGGTTGAATCCGGGCGCGTGCATTCGATGATCCTGTGGGGGCCGCCGGGCTGCGGCAAGACCACGCTGGCGTTGCTGCTGGCTGAATACTCCGACGCCGAATTCCGTGCCATTTCCGCGGTGCTGTCCGGCCTGCCGGAGGTGCGCCAGGTGCTGGCCGAGGCGGCGCAGCGCTTCGCCGAAGGCCGTCGTACCGTGCTGTTCGTCGACGAAGTGCATCGCTTCAACAAGGCGCAGCAGGATGCGTTCCTGCCGCACATCGAGCGCGGCACCATCCTGTTCGTTGGCGCCACCACCGAGAACCCGTCGTTCGAGTTGAACTCGGCACTGCTTTCGCGTTGCCGCGTGCACGTGCTGGAAGGCGTCTCGCCGACCGACATCGTTGAAGCACTGGAACGTGCGTTGGGCGATCGTGAGCGCGGCCTTGGCGAGGAACACATCGAGGTTGCGCCGGAGCTGCTGCTGGAGATCGCCACTGCCGCCGATGGTGACGTGCGTCGTGCGCTGACCCTGCTGGAAATCGCTGCCGAACTGGCGGGCGGGGAGGGTGGTCGCATCACCCCGCAGACCCTCACCCAGGTGCTGGCTGACCGTACCCGTCGCTTCGACAAGGGCGGCGAGCAGTTCTACGACCAGATATCGGCGCTGCACAAGTCGGTGCGCAGCTCCAATCCCGACGCCGCGTTGTACTGGCTCACGCGCATGCTCGATGGTGGCTGTGATCCGTCGTATCTGGCACGTCGACTGACCCGCATGGCCATCGAAGACATCGGCCTGGCCGACCCGCGCGCGCAGAGCATGGCGCTGGAGGCGTGGGACATCTACGAGCGGCTGGGCAGCCCGGAAGGCGAGCTCGCCTTCGCCCAGCTGGTGCTGTACCTGGCCAGCACCGCCAAGTCGAATGCCGGCTATGCCGCCTTCAACCAGGCCAAGGCCGATGTGCGCGACAGCGGTACCGAAGAAGTGCCACTGCACCTGCGCAATGCCCCGACCAAGCTGATGAAGGAGCTGGGCTACGGCGCCGAGTACCAGTACGACCACGACGCCGAGGGTGGCATCGCGCTGGACCAGACCGGTTTCCCCGATGCGATGGGCGAGCGGGTGTACTACAACCCGGTGCCGCGCGGGCTGGAAATCAAGCTGAAGGAAAAGCTGGACCGGCTGCGCGCTGAGCGCGAGGCGGCGAGGGCGGCCAAGGGCGCATAGCCCGGTTCGCTTCATGCAAGGTTTCTCATTGCCCCGCCCGCCAGCATTTGGCAGACTGCGCGGCCCTGTTTTTCAAGGAACGATGCCGTGCAGGAAATGATGCTGCCGTTGAAGCGCTATGCCCAGTTCGAGGGTCGCGCCAACCGCCGCGAGTATTGGATGTTCCAGCTGTTCCTGTTGCTTGCGGCAACCGTGGTAGCCGCGCTTTCGCTCACGGTGGCGCTGGTTGCCGGCCTCGTCCTGGAAGCTGATTCCAGCTGGATGGCCGGGATCACCATCGGGGCGCTGGCGCTGGTGGGTCTGCTCTGGCTGGCCACGATCGTGCCGCTTATCGCAGTGACCGTGCGCCGCCTGCATGACTGCGGCCAGTCCGGCTGGCTGTATCTGCTGGCCCTGGTGCCGGGTGGTGGCCTGGTGATCCTGATCTTTGCGCTGCTACCGGGTACGCCGCAGGACAACCCGTACGGCCCTGTGCCTACTGGCCCCTGAGGTCGCCAACGTCGCCTCATGCAACGAAGCCGGCTCTGAGCCGGCTTCGTCGTTTCTGCGCTGCTGTCAGTGGTGCCGAGCTGCTTACTGCAGAACGCAGTCTCCCAACGCCAGGTAATCCGATCCCGAGCTGAACTGCAGCGTGCAGCTGGCGGTGAAGGAAACGCCTTCCTCCATCGCTGCGAGCTTGGCGTTCTGCTCGTCATCGGAAGCGGTCAGTCGGGCCAATACCTGGCCATCTTCGTCGCCCGCCTCAAGGACCGGCTCGCCCTGCAGGTTGCTGGAGGCGCCCAGACTCACCGCCGTGAACTGCACGGTCTGGTTGAGCTCTTCCAGCCCGAGAGAGGAATAGCCAGCCTCTTCATAGGCCGAATACAGCCCGGCAAGGCTTGGCGCGGCGTGGCCGGCCAGCGGAGCGAGGAGGCCAACGGCAAGTGCGATCAGTGCTTTGTGCTTCAAGGTGTTCTCACAATCATGGGATCCGATCCCACGGGGGTTGTGGAGCTGATGGGCGGGGGCCAGGCAGGCACCCGCGGAGGCGGGGCGATTCCTGCGCCCCGATGGCACGAAAAGTAGATGAACACGGACTTCCGGCGCAAGCGCTGGCGCACGTGCTGGCGCGCGCGTGATACACAGTGTGACGTTTGATCGATGTGATAATCATTCGCGTTTAAGGTAGACTGCGGTCCCTTGTGAACCGGTGGCCGTGTGCCGCTTTCGCCGTCACTGATGAAGTCTTCCGTCCTGCCGCCGCGCCGTGGCCCGCTGGTATCCGGCCTGGCCGCCTTGATGATGGGTCTGCTCCTGGCTACCCCGTATGCATATGCGCAGCAACGCAATCCGCTGCAGAAGATGGGCCAGACCGTGCTCGACGCACCGGCGGCCAGCTATCGCTTCGAGCGTTTCGTGATCGACAGCCCCGACCAGCAGCGACGCTGGCGGGTAAATGTTGCGATCCCGGCCAAGGCCTCGAAGACCCCGGCGCCGGCGCTGTACGCGCTGGACGGCAACGCCGTGGCAATGGTGCTGGACCAGCCGCTGCTGGCCGAGCTGGCCGCACGCAAGGCGCCGCCGGTGCTGGTGCTGATCGGCTACGACAACGATCTGCGCATCGATTCGGCTGCGCGCACCCGCGACTACACCGCGTGGATAGATCGCGCCGATGACGAAAGCGGCAAGACCCAGGCCGTCGGCGGCGGCGCGGCGGCGTTCCTGGACATGATCGAGCGCCGCATCAAGCCTGAAGTCGAGCGCCGCGCCAACATCGATCACCAGCAACAGGCGCTGTGGGGTCACTCGCTGGGCGGCCTGTTCGTGCTCAGCAGCCTGTACACCCGTCCGGCCGCCTTCCAGTACTACCTCAGCGCCAGCCCGTCGTTGTGGTGGAGCCAGGGAGCGCCGCTGGGCGACGTCGAACAGCAGTTCGTGCAGAACGCACACGGTCAGCCCGCGAAGGTGTGGCTGATGCTGGGCGGCGCCGAGCGCGTCGGCGACCGCGGCAAGCGCGACATGAGCAATCCGCGCGTGGTCGCGCATCTGCGCCGCATTGGTGGCGCCACCCCGGATGCGGCAATGCAGCTGTCCGAACGCCTGGGCAACGTGCCGGGGCTGAGCGTGCAGTACCGCGAGTTCCCTGGTCTCGGCCATGGCCCGATGCTGCCGGCGTCCTTCCACGCGGCGCTGCATGAACTGTATGGCGTGACCGATCGCAGTGCCGGTGACGGCCAGTCAACCGGTGGTGACAACGCCGCCGAATGAATCCCTCGCACGGCAGTGCCGTGCGACCCCACTACCCAGGCGGACTGTCGACGTGCAGCGGCCAAGGCAACCGATGAATCCCGCGCCACGAGGCGCGGCCTACGTGTGCAAGGAGCCTTCCATGTCGTTCCGTCCGTCTTTCCGTCTCACTTCCCTGGCTGCCGGCCTGCTGCTGGCAGTGACCGCCACCGCGCAGCCGGTGTTCGACCAGCCGGCCAGCGCCACCTTCAAGGGCCAGGTTGTCTCACGCGGTGAGAACGTGGTGCCCGGCAGCACCGCCGACGTCACCGGCCGCGGCTTCGTGCCGGGCCAGCAGGTCAGCCTGCTGCGCGGCGATACCGTGCTCAACAGCCAGCCGGTGGTGGTCGATGCCGATGGCAACTTCAAGACCCAGCTGGCCATTCCGGCCGACGCAGTGCCGGGCACCCACCCGGTGGTGGTGCGCGCCAGCCAGCCGGCCGCCGCAACCGTGCTGAAGCTGCGCGTGTCGCCGCAGTTGCCGCTGTCGGGCCAGGCGCAGTTCGCCACCCAGTCCAACAAGCTGGTGCCGGGCCTGTACCAGTCCGCCTACAGCGCCGCCAGCAACGCAGTGTTCGTGACCTCGGCCGTCGGCCGCCCGCCGGTCACCCAGTCGCAGCTGCTGAAGCTGGACCCGAAGTCGCTGAAGGTGACCAAGGCCATCACCCCGGCGCAGGTGCCGGGCAGCACCAACGGTGCGGTGTTCGCGGTGTATGGCGTGGGCGTGGATGATGCCAATGGCAACGTCTGGGTCAGCAACACCCGCCAGGACACCGTGGCGGTCTATCGCCAGGCGGATCTGTCGCTGGTGCATCAGTTCCCGGTCGGCACCGTGCCGCACGCTCGCGACGTCGTGGTCGACAGCACGCACGGCAAAGTGTTCGCCTCGGCCACCGGCGAAGACCATCTGTCGGTGTTCGATGCGAAGACGCTGAAAGCGCTGGAGCCGATCACCCTGGCCTCCGGCGTGGACGACGAGAAGTTCGTGCCGATGAGCCTGGTGCTGGATGAGCCCAGCGGCAAGCTGTTCACGGTCAGCATCGGTACCCCGGAAGCGGCGGTGATCGATGTGGCCAGCGGCAAGGTCGACAAGGTGATCGACCTGGGCAATTCGATCAGCGCCTCGGGCGTGGCCTTCGATGCCCAGCGCAATCGCCTCTACGTGGCCTCGCAGGGTACTGACAACCTGCTGATCGTCGACGTGGCCAGCGGCAAGGTCGTGCACGACGTGCCGGTCGGCGCCGGCGCGCTGAACGTGGCCTTCGATGCGAAGAGCGGCCTGGCCTACGTCACCAACCGCGGCGCCGGCACGGTCACCGCGGTTGATCGTGATGGCAAGGTGGTCGGCAACCTCGATGGCGGCACCTTCCCGAACCACGTCCGCGCCGATGGCAAGGGCAATGTCTTCGCCGTGAACAAGTCGCGTGGCGCTGAAGATCCGAAGGGTGACCGCATCACCCGCATCAGCCTGCGTCAGCCGTAAGCCACAGGGCAGGGCGGCACCCCGCCGCCCTGCCAGCAAGGAGAACCTGCATGAACATCGCTTCCCGCCTGCGCCTGTGCGCGCTCCCGCTTGCCGTTTCACTGGTGCTGGCCGCCTGTGGCGACAAGGCACCGCCGTCTTCGGGCAACCCCGACGCAGCTGCGCCGGCTGCCGCCACCGCCGAGGCCGGGGCACTTCCCGCAGGCTGGCAGCGGGTGGCGGGCAATGACGTGCCGACCCTGCCGGGGCAGCAGGCGGTGTTGCCGACCAAGGTCCAGTCCGACGATGGTGCCGGTGTGGAGGTGGACGACACCAGCCGGATCATTGCCGGCGGCGACGACATCATCGCGGTGATCGAAGCGCTGGGACTGGGCAAGCAGGTGTTCGCCGCGCCGACCAACACCACGACTCAGGCAGGCCTGGCTGCGCCGCATCAGTTCCTGTTCAACCGCACGACCGGCGTGGAAGGCGTGCTGAGCCTGCAGGGCTCGTTGTTCATCGGCAACAGCCTGCGCCGCCACACCGAGCTGGCAAAGAAGCTGCGCGAAGTGGGCGAGCCTGCGGTGGTGATTGATGACCTGCAGCCGGCACCGGACAAGGTGCGCAAGATTGCCGCCGTGCTCGGCGTGGCCGATGCAGGGCAGACCCTGGCCACCCAGGTGCAGCGTCAGCTGGATGAGGCTGCCGCGATCGGCAAGGGCCTGGGGCATGCGCCGCGGGTGATCCATGTGTCGGCGACGGGTGCAGGCGGTTCACCGACCGTGGCCGGTGCCGATAGCGCGTCGGCCAAGCTGATCGCGCTGGCAGGCGGCATCAACATCGGCACCGAGGCCGGCGTGGCCAACTATTCGCAGCTGAGCAACGAAGGCGTGGTCGCGGCGGCACCGGAGGTAATTCTGGTGACCGAGCATGACCTGCAATTGTTCGGCGGCGCCGAGGGCCTGTGGAAGGCCTACCCGACGCTGAAGCAGACCCCGGCCGGACAGGCCAACCGGGTCTGGGTGATGCCGGATGCGCAGCTGAAGTACGCCAGCATCGGTTCCGGTGCGGGCGCGTTGGCTCTGGCCCAGGCGCTGGCGGCGCTGCCGAAGGCATGAGTCCTGCGGATCGGCGCCGCCGTCGCGGGCGGACGATGTTGTTGATTGCGCTGGTCGCGCTGCTGGGTGCGGTGCTGGCGTCGTTTGCCGTGGGGCCGCTGCGGCTGCCGCCGCTGGAAGTGATGCAGGCGTTGGCGGTGAAGCTGGGCCTGCTCGATCCGCAGTCGGTCAGCAGCCGTGACCTGGCCGTGGTGTGGCAGCTGCGCATTCCGCGTGCACTGCTGGGTGCCATGGTGGGGGCGGCGCTGGCGATGGCCGGCGCCAGCCTGCAGGGACTGTTCGGCAATCCGCTGGCCGATCCGGGCATCGTCGGCGTCAGTCAGGGTGCTGCGTTGGGCGCGGTGGCGGCGATCGTGCTCGGTGCGGCGGGCGCAGCCGGCTGGCTGGTGCCAGTGGCGGCGTTCGGCGGTGGTGCCGCCGCGATCGGACTGACCTACGCACTGGCACGGCCGGGCAAGGGCAGTGGCAACGCCACGCTGTTGCTGGTGGGTATTGCGATGGCCGCCTTCTGCTCTGCACTGATCGGTTTCCTGACCTACATCGCCAACGAAAGCGAGCTGCAATCGCTGGTGTTCTGGCAGATGGGCTCGTTGGCGCGGGCGAACTGGGCTGATGTGGTGGCGGTGCTGCCGCTGTTTGTCATCGGTGCGTTCGCGCTGCAGCGCCTGGCCACGCCGCTGGACATGCTGGCGCTGGGCGAACGCCAGGCGCAGCACCTGGGGCTGGATGTGGCGCGTACACGCCGCCTGCTGGTGGCGTTCAGTGCACTGTTGGTTGGCTCTGCCGTGGCATTCGCCGGGTCGATCAGCTTCGTAGGGTTGGTGGTGCCGCACGTGGCACGCTTGCTGGTTGGCCCCGGCCATCGATGGCTGCTGCCGTTGTCGGGCCTGCTGGGTGCGCTGCTGATCGTGGTGGCCGACACCGCTGCACGCACACTGGACCCGCCTGCCGAGATTCCGCTGGGCCTGTTCTCTGCCGCGCTGGGCGCGCCGTTCTTCCTGTGGCTGGTGCTGCAGCAGCGTCGCAAGGCGGCCGCATGAGCGCATTCCTGCAATTGCGCGACGTGGTGGTGCGCCGCCAGCAGCGCGAGATCCTGCATGGCATCACCCTTGCGTTCCAGCCGGGCACGGTGACCGCGCTGGTGGGGCCCAATGGTGCCGGCAAGTCCACCCTGCTGGGTGTGGCGGCTGGCGATCTGCGCGCCGACGGTGGCGACGTGCATCTGCACGGACGCCCGTTGCGCGACTACAAAGCCGGGCCACTTGCGCGCGAACGTGCGGTGATGCCGCAGGAGCACGGCGTGCGCTTCGCCTTCAGCGTGGAAGAAGTCGTGGCGATGGGGCGCCTGCCGCATCCGCCGGATCCGCAGGTGGACGATGCGCAGGTGGAAAGCGCGATCGATGCTGCCGAACTGCAGTCACTGCGCCTGCGCGAAGTGCAGCAGCTGTCGGGTGGTGAATCGGCGCGGACCACCTTCGCCCGCGTGCTGGCGCAGGACACGCCGTTGCTGTTGCTGGATGAACCCACGGCTGCGCTGGATCTGCGCCACCAGGAGCGCACCCTGCGCAGCGTGCGTGCCTGCGCCGAAGCTGGCGCGTGCGTGATCTTGGTGCTGCATGACCTCAATCTGGCAGCCGGCTACTCCGATCGCATCGTGCTGCTGGAACAGGGCAGGGTGGCGGCTGACGGCACGCCTTCGGAGGTGTTGACTGAAGCCAACCTGCAGCGCGTCTACCAACAGGACGTGGTGGTGCTGCAGCATCCGCGCCGCGGTGTGCCGTTGGTGGTGGTTACCTGAGGCGAAGCGGGCATGCCAGGTTGTGCCGCGTATCATGTGCGGCGCGATTTTTTCAAAGGAATGGCCTGATGAATCTCTCCCGCCCGCGTTGCGCCCTGTTTGTCGCCTTGATCGGCGTTGTCGGCGCTGCAAACGCCGCTGCGACCACCAAGGTTTCGTTGATGACTGCATCCGAGCAGGCGTCGCTGATTGAGATACGGCATTCGACCGGCGAGGGTGCAGCGGTTTCATCGTTCACCACCGAGTACTTCGGCAATGGTGAGATCGGCATGGCCTGGGAGGACAAGCGTGTGCTGCTGTTGTGCAAGAATGCGGCCTACCTCAATCTGCCTGGGATGAAGCCCGATGCCAGCAAGCTGTCGGTCGAACAGCGGCAGATGGTGGCTTACGAGGCGATGATGGCCGGCTTCGGCGGCATTGCCGCGCTGGGCGCGGTCACCGGCGAGTCGATCGAGGTTGCCGATGACGGCACCGAGACGCGTCGCCCCGGTGAATCCACGTGGGCCTACGGCGTGGAGCGCTACGAGGTGGCCACCCAGCGCATGCCGGACGGCGTCCTGCGTGTACGCGTGCGCAAGCAAGCGACGGTCAACAACGCAAAGCCGTCCGCGCCGGGTGACACCTTCAGTACCGATGAAGACCAGGCGGCGCGCCTGGCCGAACTGGCGCCCACCGGCAGCTGGACAGAAGTGCTGATCCATGGCGGTCCGCGCAAGCCGCGCACCGACCCGGCGATGTCCCTGAAGGGCTGGGTGTCGACCGTAGAGCAGCATGCTGCGACCGTGGGTGATGCCCGCCGGCTGCACGACTGCAAGTAAGGCGCCTGTTGGCCTGCGTAGCAGCCACCCATGGGGTGGCTCTACCATGGGGCTCATCGTTCCATATATGTGCGCAATATTCACTTGCGCGCCAGATTCACAGGTCTAGAATGCGCCGCATGAACCGGATGCCGCTCCTGAAGTTTTTCACCCTGACCCGCGCAAGCGCGGAACGGGCGTGTCTGCCTGGAGCCCCACGAGGCCGCTGATCGCGGCCTTCGCTGGACCATCCACAGAGCGCCCTCCGGGGCGCTCTTTTCGTTTCCGCCTTCCATCCCTCAACCCGCTCCACCGCAAGGAGAACGTGCCATGCACCAGATCGCCGAGACCGAACGTCAGCCGCACACCCTGTAGCCAACCGGGGTGTGCGGCCCCCCGAAGTTGGCCCAGCAGGAACCCATCTCATGAACACCAATACCCAGACTCTGTCGCGTCTTCGCAACCTCGGCATCATTGCCCACATCGACGCTGGCAAAACCACCCTTACCGAACGCCTTCTGTGGAAGACCGGCGAGATCCACCGCGTCGGCGAAGTGCACGACGGCAACGCGACCACCGACTTCTCGGCGATCGAGCGCGAGCGTGGCATCACCATCGGCGCCGCCGCCGTGCACGCGCAATGGGCGCCGCGCGATCTGCCGCTGCATCAGCTGACCCTGATCGACACCCCCGGCCACATCGACTTCGCCATCGAAGTCGAGCGTTCGCTGCGCGTGCTCGACGGTGCCGTGGCCGTGTTCTCGGCCGTGGACGGCGTGCAGCCGCAGTCGGAAACCGTGTGGCGCCAGGCTCGCCGGCATGGCGTGCCGTTGATTGCGTTCGTCAACAAGATGGATCGCATCGGCGCCTCGTTCGAGCGCGTGCTGGAACAGCTGCAGGACAAGCTGCGGGCGCGACCGTGGGCGCTGGGTATGCCGCTGGGCAGCGAAGGTGACTTCCATGGCTGGGTCGACCTGGTCGATGGCCGCGTGCTGCACTGGCAGGACGGCGGCGCGGCGACGGTGACGGCCTGGAGCGACGCCGAGCGCGCGCAGTGGCAGCCGCAGCGCAATGCGCTGGTCGAGGCCGTGGCCGACCATGACGATGTGCTGGCAACGGCGTGGCTGGAAGGCCGTGACATCGACGCGGCGATGCTGCGCGCAGCGATCCGCCGCGCGACGTTGGCGGGTGCCGGCGTGCCGGTGCTGGCCGGTGCCGCGTTCAAGGACAAGGGCATCGAAACGCTGCTGGATGCAGTGGTCGATTACCTGCCGTCGCCGTTGGATCGTCCTGCCGTTACCGCTGAAAGCGAGGGCGGCGACGTCCTGCTGCCGCCGGACCCGGACGGCCCGTTGGCGGGCCTGCTGTTCAAGATTACCCACCAGCAGCACGGCGCGTTGAGTTTCGTGCGGCTGTACTCGGGCACCTTGAAGGTGGGCGACAACGTGGCCAGCTCGCAGCACCCGCAAGGGCGCCGCATCAGCCGGCTGGTGCGCGTGCAGGCCGACCAGACCCAGGACATCGGGCAGGCCGTGGCCGGCGACATCGTGGCGGTGCTGGGCTGGAAGGATGCGGTCAGCGGTGAAACGCTGAGCGGGCGAGGGCAGCCGTTGCTTCTGGAGAGCATCCAGGCGCAGGCCCCGGTGCTGGCATGGCGGTTGGAGCCGGCGCGTGCGGCCGATCTGATCCGGTTGGCGCAAGGTCTGGCCAGCCTGGCCCAGGAAGATCCCTCGTTCCGGGTGGAAACCGATCGCGACACCGGTGAAACCCTGGCCTGGGGCATGGGCGAGCTGCACCTGGAAGTGATGGTCGAGCGCCTGCGCAGCGAATGGAAGCTGGACATCGGCATTGGTGCGCCGCGCGTGGCTTACCAGGAGACGCCGCAGCGTGCCGTTGAAGGTGTTGTGGGCCGGTTGGTCAAGCAGACCGGTGGCCAGGGCCAGTTTGCACACGTGGTGCTGGACGTGGCGCCGCGCGACGACGGCGAGGTCGTGTTCAATGACCGCATCGTTGGTGGCGTGGTGCCGCGCAACTTCATCGCTGCGGTGGAGAAGGGCGTTCGTGCCGCGCTGTCGGAAGGCCCCCAGGGCCATCCGGTGGTCGGCATCGAGGTCAGCCTGGTGGATGGCCAGACCCACGCGAAGGATTCGTCGGAGATGGCGTTCCATCGGGCGGGCAGCGAGGGCATCAAGGCTGCACTGGCGGCCAGCGGCACGCAATTGCTGGAGCCGGTGATGGCGGTGACGGTGCATTCGCCGTCCGCCTCGGTGGGTGACGTGGTGGGCGATCTGAATCGTCGCCATGGCCGGGTCGCCCGCATCGACGACCAGGACGGTCGCGCCGAAGTCAGCGGTTTCGCGCCGCTGGCACAGCTGGTCGGTTACACGACCTCGCTGCGTTCGCTGAGCCAGGGACGCGCCAGCAGCGAATCGCATCTGCACGGCTACGAGCCGGTGCGTGTGTCTTAAGGAAGGAGCAGGGGAGCCCGTTCGCGGGTTCCCCTTTTTGCGTATTGGCGGGGGCTCATCCACGCATGGCGTGGATGGGTGCCATTCGTGCGCCACGCACTTGCACTGCATTGCAACAAAACTGCAGAAAAAGCTGGATTAAAGTGATGCCTCACGATAAATTGCGCACCCCCCGTTGCTTGCCGCCGCCCGCACCCTGCCCATGCGTGATGACAATGATCCCGGAACCCTGGAGCTGACCCTGCCGCGCAAACGCGGTCGGCCGCCCAAGTTCGGGTACGCAATGAGCGACGCGCAGCGGGCCGCGCGCTATCGGGCGCGGCGCGCAGGGCAGGCCAATCACGCTGATGTGCGGCATTGCAGCGACATGGTCCTGCTGGACAAGATCCGCGCGGCGGTCAGTGCGCGCGACACCGAACTGGCCGGCTTCCTGGTCCACGTTCTGTGGCAGCGTTACCCGTTGCAGCTGAAATAAGTCGGCCGCGGGGTGGCCGTTGTCACCTGCCTTGTTGATAATGCGGGATTCAGGTTGTTCCCGCTGGCGCGCCCGGGATGGCAGGCGCGCATGATCGACATGGTTTCCACGATGACCACCACCAGCGACACCACCACCGAAGCTGCGCCGAGCAGCGCGCCCTTGTTCTACACCCGTCCGGTGCCGCTGCAGGCAGACCTGCACGCCGATCTGCGCATCCTGCCGGGCAAGCTCGAATTCGCTGCCAGCAGCAACTCGATCCCGCTGGTGCTGGGCGAATTCTCGCTGGCGCTGCACCACTTCCCGATCCTGTTCGCAGGCCCGAGCGCGGTGCCGATGGCTGCCGTGGGTGTGACCACCGACAACCTGTTCATCACCGATGGCCTGTGGGACGACGAGACCTACATCCCGGCCTACCTGCGCCGCCATCCCTTCATCTTCATCGATACCGGCGCGGACAATGACTTCCTGCTCGGCATCGATGAAGACAGCCCGCGCGTTGTCCGTGGCGGCGAAGAAGGCCAGCCGCTGTTCGTCGATGGCAAGGCCACCGACATGGTGCAGCAGGCACTCGAGTTCTGCGGCCAGTTCACCCGCGAACACGAACAGACCCAGGCGTTCTCCAAGGCGCTGGTCGACAACGGCCTGCTGGTCGAGCGCAACGCCACCGTGCGCTTGCCCGATGGTCGCGAGTTCAACCTCAACGGCTTCTTCGTGGTCGACGTGGAGAAGTTCATCGCGCTTCCGGACGCGACCGTCGTCGAATGGCACCGCAACGGCTGGCTGGCGCTGATCCACCAGCACCTGATGTCGCTGGGTCGCTTCAACGACCTGACCCGCCGCCAGGCGGGCCGCAACGCTGCCTGATTCAGGCGGCCGGCGTGGCTTCCGTACTCCGGGAGCCGCGCCAGCCTTGCATCTCGGCCAGCACCTGGCGCGCATCGCCCCATCCGGGTGGCGTGCGGTCGCCCAACTCCCAGAGTTCACCAGCAAGTGCCGCCATGCCGCCCGCGCCGAGCATCTGCAGCACCCCCTGCAGTCGATGCGCGTGATGGCGCAACCGCACGGCATCGCAATGACCGATCGCTTCATGCAGGCATTGCAGTTCATGATCGATATCTTCTTCGTAGGCGGCCACCAGTTCCTGGGCAATGCCCTCGTTGATACTGGCGGCCACAGGCTGATCGAGCGCCTGCAGCAGCGCATCGATCTGCAGCGGCTTGACCAGCACTGCATCGATGCCGGCCGCCTGGCAGCGCAGTGCATGGTCGCCGCCGGTGAAGGCGGAAAGCGCAAGCAGCCGGGCACGAGGCGCTCCTTCTGCCTCATGCAATCGCAATTGCCGGGCCAACGCATAGCCATCCATTCCCGGCAGGCCGATATCCAGCATCACCAGCGGGCAGGGCACCTCCTTCTGCAGTGCCAATGCATCGCCGGCGTTGGCAGCCTCCTGCACCGTCGCGCCCCAGCACCGCAGCTGGGCTGCAATGACCTGTCGGTTCAGCGCGTGGTCCTCGACCAGCAGGATGCGCAAGCCGTCCAGCCGGGGCAGGGGGGCCGCTGTTGAAGCGGTCTGCGCATCATCCTGCGCCGGTTGCACGGGCAGATGCAGAATGAAGCGGCTGCCACGTCCATGCACGCTATGAACATCCAGGGTGCCGCCCATGGCTTCGGCCAGCGTGCGACAGATGGACAGGCCCAACCCGCTGCCACCACGCTGCCTGCCGGCGTCGGCCTGCTGGAAGGGCTCGAACAGTCCAGCCATCTGCGCTGGCGTGATGCCGATGCCGCTGTCGATGACTTCCATCAGCAGTGCTGCGGGCTTTGCTGGCGCATCCAGCTGCAGGCGCAGCTCAATGCCGCCTACATCAGTGAACTTGACGGCATTGCCGAGCAGGTTGTCGAGCAGTTGCCGCAGGCAGTCCGGGTCCGTCGCCAGCAGCGGGAACGGCGTCTGCGGCACGCAGAGCTGCAGGGTCAGCGCTTTCTTCTGCGCCTGGGGTGCGATGGCCTGCAGTGCCTGCGTGCAGAGCGCGGGGACGTCGCAGGGCTCTCGCTTTGGCCGGAAAGTGCCGCTGGCCAGGCGGGAGAAATCCAGTGTGCGATTGAGCAGTCCGCGCAGCGCGTGGCCCGCATTTGCAGCGGCGGCCACCAGCTCGCGCTGGCTGGCCGGCAGTGGCGCCTGTCCCAGCAGGTCGATTGACGCCATGACGGCCTGGGCGGAATTGCGCACCTCATGGCTGATCATGCCTGTCATCTGTGCGTGCTTCCGATCACGGCCCTGCTGCTGGCGCAATCTGCGCACAGCCAGCAAGGGAAGCGTCAGCAGCAGGGCAGCGGCTGGCAATAGCCAGAGCGTGGCACCATCGAAACCTCCGCGGGCCTTGTGGCCGAACGCGGTTGGCAACGCCTGCTGGGCCCAGCGCTGCAGGAGCTGGGCATGTTCTTCGATGGTGATGTCATCCAGTGCTGCCTCGATGCGCTCAAGCAGTTCCTGGTCTTCGCGCCTGGCAAGCAGGTGCAGCTGGGTCGGGAAACTGGCGTCGAGCACTTGCAGGCGCAGGCTGTGGGAAAAGTAGCGCCGCGTCATCGCGCGCGCGGTGGATTCAAGGCCGATCGCTGCGTCGGCAATGCCGGCATCCACCGCAGCCAATGCCGCCCGCATGCTGGGCTGGGGCAGCACGGGCACTGCGGGATAGTGCTCGGCCAGCCACGCCGGATAGGGGCCGCCGTCAACGGCAGCGATCCGCAGCGTGCCGGCATCGGCAACTTTCCGCGGCAAGCGTTCACCGATGCGGCCGGCGAGCACGCTCGCGCCGCCATGAAAGCTGCGCGATGGCGCCAGGCTGGGGCAGGGCAGGTGCGCCCCATCGCCAGCACCCTGCACCAGCACCAGATCAGCCCGTCCCTCGCAGACGGCACTCATCGCTGCCAGGGTGCTGGGGAAGGGGACTTCAACGAAGGCCAGGCCGGAATGGCGGGCAACGAGCGCAGCATAGCCATGCGCCAGCGTCTGCAGCACTTCCGTGTCGGCAGCATCTTCGGGGGCAGGGTGCAGCGTGGGCCCTGCAGCCACCCGGACCTCGCGCCCAGCCGCCCATTCTCCGTGCTGGATATCGCCGGCGGACGTGCAAGGAAGCAGTGTCAGCAACGCCAGCAGCAGGGATTTGCGGGCGCGCTTCAACAGCGCGGTCACAGGGCCTCCAGCTGCTGCCCCATGGCGAAGATCTCCGCGTCGTTGCGCAGCCCCAGCTTGCGCAGGGCGGCAATCTTCTGCGTGCTGACGGTCTTGACGCTGCGGTGCCGGTGCAGGGCAATCTCGGAGACGGTCAGCCCGTCCAGAACCAATCGAATGACCTCGCGCTCATTCCGGCTCAGGGAATCGCAGGGCGTCAGCAACTTGCACGAGGGCGGTATCCGGCAAAGTCCTTGCGAGACGCGCACAACCGCGTCGGAGAGTTCAGCCAAAGGCTCGGATTTGCCGACAAAGCCGCTGATTCCCGCATCCAGCAGGTGGTTGATGATCGCCACCGAATTCTGCCCGGCGAAGCCAAGCAGCGTTACCCGCGGCAGCGCCTGTCGAAGATGCTGGACGAGATCGGCGCCGCTGATATCACCCGGCGCCAGGGTGATGTCGATGATCGCCACATCCGCGCGGCACTGCTGCAGGGCCAGCACGAAGGCCTGGCTGTCACTGTGGCTGGCGACGATCTCGAAGCGGCTGTCGTTGCCGAGGTGAAAGGCCGTACCGCGGCGGACGACGTCATGGTCATCGAGCAGCGCCAGGCGAAGCCGGCGCGGTGCAGGGAATCCGTTCATGCGCAGCAGTGTTGTCAGCGCCGAGTGGCGTGGCGCCCATTCTGGCGCTGCTGTCGCGTCGAGCATCGAAAACGTTCGATTTTTGAGACTTTTCCTAGAGCGGAGTTGGTAAAAGCTGGAGCTCTGTGTCGGGAATGGCGCTACGCGGGGCCGTCAGCGCAGCCTGTTGCGTCTTTGATCATCGCAATATTCGTGAAGCGCTCGTTGCCGTTTTCGCATGCGGCGCTCCTGAATCCGGGCGTGGCGGCGACCATTAACGTGACGCGTCACGCTCGACAGGCACGCCAACGACAGCGGATCCTCCATGAACTTAGAAAAGGGGCGGCCGCAAGGCCGCCCCAATGCCACTCAATGTGCGTGCTGCAATCAGAACCGCACCGACCACCGCGCGTTCGCGCCATGGTCGCGGCTTTCACTGCCGAACTGGCCGCTGTAGCCCAGTTCCAACTGCTGGCGCGGGCTCAGCCATGCCGACACGCCCAGTTCGGCGACCACCGCGCTGTCAGCAATGGGAGCGCCGCTGACTGCAAACGCGGTGCCACCGTTGACGAAGGCGAGGTTGGCCACCTGGCTGCGGTCGCCAGTGGCCCGCCGATAGCCCACCGCACCGCGCAGGTGCAGCCAGCTTTCCTGCTGGAACGAGGCCTTCAGTCCCTTGTCGAAACGCAGGCCGGCGGTGGCCACGGTGGTGCCGGTGTCGTCGACCTCGCCCCGCAGCGCCGCCGCACCTCCGTGCTCGTTGACGCGCTTCAGGTCCACTTCCACCCGCGCAACCTGCAGATACGGCTCCAACCCGCCCTCGGGCCCGCCAAAGCGATAACCGGCTTCAAGGAAGGCTTGACGCGTGCGGCCGTCATAGCGCGCGCTCAAGGTGTCGCTGAAGCCCGCGAATGCCACCTCGCGGGTGCTTTCCACTTCGTGCTTGCTCCAGGCCACGCCGCCGCGCAGGCCGAAGCCACCCCAGTTGTGGCTGGCGTAGGCGCCGAAGTGGGCGTTGTCGATCTTCGACTTGGCACGCCGACCATCCTGCTGCTTCACGTCGGTGCGGCCGGTGCCGGCCAGCAGGCCGACCTGCCATCCATCGAACTCACGGTCGATGCCGACCAGCAGGCTGTTGCTGTTGGCTTCGGTGCGTGCCGTTCCGGCATTGCCATCCAGCTTGCCGTTGCCGCCGATCGCCTGCACCCAGACCCCGGTGGCGTCGTTTCCACCGGCGCCTGGTGCGGCTACGCCGGCGCGGCGCGACAACGCCGCATCACGCACATAGCGACTGCTTTCGACCAGCGCCAGCGGCGTCGCAGCGTGCAGTTCGCCACTCAGGCCATCCAGTACGGCCGCCACCTGCTGAGGGAACAGCTGGGTCAACGGCTTGGGAAGGCCCTGGTTGATCGCGAGGGTATCGGCAGCAGCGGCCACGGCGCGCTGGTTCGGCGTACTGGCCGCGGTTGCCAGCAGGGCGCCGCGAGCCACGTCGATGCGCGTGGTATTGGAGGCGTAGGCCACACTGAACTGCAGGAAAGGCGAGAACGCGCTGAAATCGGTCTTCGCGAACTGGCCGCTCACGCCGCCATCGGCGCGCAGCACGTTGAACTGTTCGCCCAGGTAATACACTCCCGGCTCGGGTAGTGCCAGCAAGGTTCCGCCCAGCGTCGCAGTGCCGGTGACGTGCAGCTGGTCACTGCGGCTGCCCGGTGCGAGCTCGGCCGCATAGGTGCCGGTAGCGCCCTGCACGTAGTTGCCGTTGATGGTCAGCGTGCCGATGGAATTGCCTGGCGCGATGATGCCGTCCACGCGGGTGTTGCCGAGCGTGCCGATGCCCTTCAGCAGGCCGTTGGCGCCGACCGTGGTGGTGCCGCCGGTCTGCGTGCCGTTGAAGGAGACTACGCCGCCGTTGACCACCAGGTTGCTGTCCTTCAGTACGCCGCTGGCGCTGATCGTGCTGACGCCGCCGATGGTGTTCAGTGCGGTGGAAACCAGAGTGCCGTTGAGCAGGAGCTGGCCATTCTGCACCTCGACCGCTGAGGTGAGGGCGTTGCTGCCGTTCAACTCCAGCGTGCCCTCGCGCAGCACCGCACCGTTGAAACTGTTGTCGCCGCTCAGGCGCAGCCAACCGATGCCGGACTTGGTCAGCTTGCCGGGGCCTGCGATGTCGTTGGTCCAGTCGTCCCAGGCATCACCTTCCCAGACTTTCAGGCCGCCGGCCTTCTGGTTCATTGCCACGTCGGTGTCCACGCGCAGCGAGCCATAGCCCTCGATGGCCTTGCGCAGATCGACCATGCCCCAGCCATAGACATCGTCCACCCCCGGCGCGCCGAGGTCACGCGCCGTTGTCAGCAGGACGTCACGCACCTGCGCGTTGTCCAGATAGGGGAAGCGCTCAAACAACAGACCCAATGCGCCCGTGATATGCGGAGCGGCCATCGAGGTTCCGCTCTTCTTGACGTAGTCGTAGTCCGGCAGCAGGCTCCGCGTGTCAATCGTGACGTTGCCAGCGCTGTCCTTGGAAAGCGTGGCGTCAAGCTTGGTTTTGGCGCCATAGGTTGTGGAAAGAATTGCCGTGCCAGGTGCTGCCAAGCACCAGTTTGCGGCCAGCCCGCAGCGCATGGAGCGATTGCTCAGCTCCAAGGCTTCATTGACGTTCACGACAGCCAGCCAATACGGCTCAACATCCTTCTGGGCGCGCGGCAGCGTGGCGTACATGCCTGCGATCGGCGCCTGTTGTGGAGATGGATTGGGCGCGTCGGTGTTGCCTGCAGCCCATACTTGAATGAGGCCGGTCCTGCGCGAAGCGGTGGCCATCACGGCCAGCCTGTCGGCGAAAACCGTATGCGACAGATAGACGTCCATCTGCTGGGCCGTGCTCGGCTCGGTAGCAAGCCCCCAGCTGTGGTTGATGGCCCGGATCTGCTGTTGTTCGAGCTGTTCGTACAACTGGCTGAAGGCCGCTGTAGGGGCGCTGACGGATTTGGAGTTTCGCTCGAGCGTCATTCGTGGCGAAACACTGAGATGCGCCACACTGTTGGAAAACAGGCGGGCGACACTGAGGTCGGCACCGAAGGCTACGCCGTGCATGCCGGAGCCATCCCGATTGGCAGCGATCGTCCCGGACACATGGGTGCCATGTGTTCCATAGGTGACCCCTTCAAAATAGTTGTTTCGATTGAGCAAAGCGGCGTATCGAGGCTCAAGGGTCTGATAGGTGAGCTGGACCTGATCGCCATCGGTCCTGAAGCAACTGTTGGGGCCTTCGATCACTTCTGCCGGGCACAAGCTGCCATCGGCAAGAACGCCCGCCAGGCGGATGCTCCGATGGTTCTTGCCTGCGAACTCTGGATGTCCAAGGCCGGCGCCATCGTCGAAAACACCCAGCCGGACGCCTTTGGCGGTCAGGCCGCGAGCGTAGGCGAACTCGGCGCCCATGGCAGCCAAACCCCAGTCCGCTTTGAACTCATCGGTGCGCCAGCTTCCTGGATCACCAGCATTGCCAAGAATGGCAGTGCTGGCGTCCGCTGCCGGCGCAAGCGTCGCCGAGGCGGGGCCGGCAACGGATGAAACAGTAACGCTACTGATCGTCGGCTGCGCCCATCCTTCCTGCAGCTGGCGCTGCTGCTGCCAGGCATCCAATGATTCGGTGGCCATCGCGGGCAGCGCCGTTGCCAGCAGCAGCGAACTGATTACGGCAATCGCCAAGGGGTTGGGCGAAGGGGAGGGCGGCGAACGGTCGTGCAGCAGTCGAGTCATCATGCAGCTTCCTTGATTGGGTGACGGGACGAGGTGAGCGATTTGCGCCGGGCTTACGGGCCAGGTGCTGTAGAGCGTGCGGAAGCGGGGCGTTTGGACGGGGGGTGTGGGTCGCTCCAAGTGGTAACGTCGGCAAGTGCGCATCCCCCCAGTGCTCGCTGATGCGATGCACGCCAGCCTGCTGGTGCCACTGGCCTGTTGCGTTCGCCGGACCCGTGAGCAGAATCTGGGTGCTCGGTTGCAGCCCAGGCGCGCAGATTTGATGGACGGGCCGGCGTCAGTTGAGGCTCAGCAGCTGATTGCTGCCCGGCGCGATATCTGGGTGAGAAAGCTTGTGCGAGCTCGGCAGATCTATCGGGAGACGATCGCTAGCTTCAACGGCGCGGGCATGCTGATGCAGCGTTGGCCGAGGGCTGACCGCGGGGCTGGGGTTGGTGGCGAGCCAGGTAGACGAACTCCGGGCGTCAACCTGGGAGATCGGCCTGGGAAGTGGTTGCAACTCAGTAGTGGGCCTGGGCAGGAGCAAGTGGCAGCCAAGTCAGCCGGCTAAGAACATAATATACATTATGCGCAATGCAGTATCCGCCGTGGTTGGGTTCGTGGGCACCGCATGGCAATGTGTCAGTTTTCTTGGTTCTTGTCCTTTTGCTTAGGATCGTGCCCCTTGTTGATTCTATTGAGAATTTTGAGGCGCTCAGGGACACGATCCTAAGTAAGCAAGTATGTGTCCGCTGTCGCTGCCTTCGATCTTGTTCCTAATGGCGCTTCCCTCAGCTTGCCACCGGGTCTGCTGTGATTCTATGCATCAGACAGTTGGAGTACGCTCTTTCCATGGTCAAGACCAATTCCGGCAGTTCCGAATCTGAGTCACCTGAAGTGGCCGAGAGCTACTCTTGGAAATACGCGATCAAATCCCTGACCACACATGGTGCGAAATCGATCCTTATCGCCTCAACAAGAATGCCGCGCTCTTGATGAGCTGGGATAAATTCTGCCAAACCATCAAGTATGAAAGGCGGTTCTTCTTCCATGATGCTGACGAGGATGGTTACGACTCCTACGCACCCATTTCTCTGCTTCAGACAGTGGCTGACCTGGGAGACAAGGCTGGCCTGATCTCGACGCTGGACGTCGGAACCAAACTTTGGCGAGTTGGCCTGGATAAGTGCGGCAATCCTTCAGCTGCTGACTTCGGTCCGCCGCCTCCTGAGTGCTCCCTACAGAGCAATCGAATGAACCCGCCAGGGATTCCCATGATGTACCTGGCTTCAGACGTACAGACGGCGTTGCGAGAGACTAGTCAGGCAATGGCAAGAGTTGGGCGATGGAGGGTGGCTCGCTCGCTTCGCATCCTTGATCTGCGCAGCCTTCCACATGTTCCAGGCTATTTCTCTAACGCAGAAAGGAGTTATAGCCTCGGGATCCTGTTCATGCGCAGTTTCTGCCGTAGCATCATGCAGCCGATTGAGCGTGACGAGCGCATCAACATCGACTACTTACCCTCTCAGGTTGCGACTGAATTCTTTAGGCACTTCAATTTCGAGGACGGCCCCATCGACGGGATCGCATATGGCAGTACGGTTACTAGAGGTTGGAACGTGGTCTTTTTTGCAAGCAGAGCGGATGTTGGCATTGTGCCGGATGCTGGCGCAATTCAGTCGAGCGATCCATGGCTGTCCTTTGAGGGCGCCAAGCGTGCGCGGCAAGGCACTCCCTAAATAGCAGGAGCATTATCCGCCGCCTCCAGCGAACCTAAATCGGCCAGCTCCCACATAGAAGAGGTTGGCATGCACCTAGCTCTCGAATCGATTCCGGTGCACGCGTTGCTCTTGTGGGACGTCTGGGACACTCGCTCCGTCACCCTGCTCTACCGTGCGCAGTGTGGGATGATGGACAGAAATCAAGCTCTGAGATTGCGAGCACTTGGTGTCATTGAGTCAGACACCTGCCACTTTGCTTAGGAGATTGACCATGACACCCTCGCCCATGCGTTTTGCAGCGCGAACCGCTGGGTGGGCAGGCTCTCTCAGTTGCGGAAGGTAAACATGACAACCGGTCTTGAAGTTGAAGTGCTCGGTCATAAAGTACAGCTCAGCAGCAATGGTCTCCTCGTCTGCACCGACGCAATGCAGTCGCACATATCGCTCCAATGCGAGCGCCGTGAGGTCTGCACCCAGAACCTCGATCTTTCGCTGGGGATCACCTTGCCAGCAGACTTGAATCCAACCCTCATCTTCCGTGTCATCGTCCGTATTAAAAGGCAAGATGAGTGTTCCGTCATGCAGGCTGCGAGCGCACCAGAATTCGCCGTGGCGCTCCCCTAAGTAGAGGGGAGCCAGATTGGCGATGAATCCGACGATTGCAGTGCTTCTGTTGCCCAAGGATTCTTCTCCGCTTATTGATGGTTGCCCATACTGGAGTGTCGCATTAAGCTCGCTTTACGAGTGGGTTCGCAAAGAGTTCTCGTAGCCGGGAAATTTTGAACTGGATGTCTCTATCCTTTGTGCGACCTGCCTCTTGCCCCCTTCAGCGCCTATGCAATAATGCCAAAAGCGTCGTGGGATTTGGCGGATTTGACCCCAACCCCTAGCCACAGCGCACAACCGGGCGTATTCCTTGCCGTGCCACCGAAACGGGTGGCCGGGCGTCGAAAACCCGTGTCTTTGTGCTTGATTACGCTTGCCAGCCGGTACCACCATCGCGTGGTGCCGGCTGGCAATCCGTCTGCCGGCTATGGCGGACGGTGCGTGGGGGCCTTGCGCTCGCCGGCTTTGCACGAAGACCCGGTTTTCGAGCCACGCATCGTCCGCCACCTTTATCGGTGGCGGCTTCTGCCTGCACGCAAGGAGCCCTGCCATGACCAAGCCCCACTCCCCTGCCCCTCACTCGATCCACGACGCCCCCGCGAACGGCCCGGTGCTGGATCCCAACACGCTCATCGCCCTGCTGCACAGCATCGGCTCGGGCGCCGCGTCCGATGGCCAGCCCTGGCCAGAGCGCCATCAGATGCCCGGCCGACGATTGGCCTTGGCCGATGCCGATTGCTCATTGGCGGGCCTTCGCGTGGTGCTGGAGCTCCTGCTGGCCGCACAGCGTGCCCGCGAGAACGGCGAAGTGGAGCAATACGTCGGCCCGCGCGTCATGGAAGGCCTGATCATGGCTGCGCTGGGGCTCACAGCACACGCCAGCACGCGGCTGCAGCCTGAGGGCTGAGTGGCATGGCACCGCTGGGCGACCACAGCGCTGGGCCTGGCGGCGGTGGTTGCGGCGCAGGCGCAGTGGCCAGAGCCGCCCGTGCCCGAGCTGCTCGCGTTCCAGAGTGTTTCCGTCGATCGCTATCTGCGGCAGCTGCGCCGCCAGGCGATTCAGTTTGTGGAAGCCCGGCCACGACAGGGCTTCCAGTTTGTCGAACAGCACCGAAATGCCGCTTTCCAGATTCATTGCAGAGGCGTGCCGGTGCTGTCGCTGGCGATGCGGCCGCAGCATCTGCTGCTGCAGGTATCACTGGATGCGAAGCAACGGGCACCTGCCGTTCTGGAGTTTCAGGCAACCCTGCAATGGCAGCTGGAGCCGTTGGGCTATCTGGAACAGGTTCTTATGGACCTGGCGGAGCCTGTTTTGATGGATCGGGTGCTGCTGATGCTCGCTGGCGGGGTGCGTGATGGGGCGCGATGTAGTTGACGGCGTTAGCCGAGCATGGCCCAGCTCTACTGAGGAGCTGCCTGCGACGGCTCGGGTTCGTGGACGGAGCCTTCAAGCAGGGCGACGTAGGTGTCCAAGCGCGTTCGCAGACCTATCAACATCCAGCCTGCAAGGTACAGCAGCACCAGCGCGTAGATGAGGAATGCGCCAAGCAGCCCAACATCAAAGGCGCTGGTCCAATCGCCCCATTTCCATTCGCGGAACTGCAGGTAGAGGGCAATCAACAGCGGAAATGGCCCAAGACGTTGCAGGCCGCCGTACATCAAGCCCATACGCTCGATCATGCTTGTGCGTAGGTGGCTAACGTACTTGAGACGGCGCTCGCGCTCGACTCTGGGGAAGCATCGAAGGTCGGCAATCACAGCTTGCCAGTGGGCAAACTCGCCATCCATCTCCTGCGCATGGGACAGCCGTGGCTGGATGAACTGGCGGATGCAACGGCGCGCTGCAAGGAGGCCCCCTACTAGGAAGCCACCGATCTCCACTGCTAGGCAAACCCGGACCAACAGCAGCGTTGCCGTCAGGGGGAGCCATTGATCTGGCAGCTGACTGCCGAGAATACCGATGGCGGTGGCCAGCACGGCCATGCGGAATGACCACTTCTCCAGCCAACCCGCCTTGGGGTAGATACTGCGCTCGACCAGACCCTGCACCCGCTGGTAGAGCCAGTGGAACGTCAGCTCCTGCGAATGATTCTTTACCGGCGAATCAAATCCGCTCCCTGCTTGCATATCCATTGCGCCCCCTGACCCGCCGGCGCAGATGCCGACTGCGGTCATCGTAGCGGAGTGTCACCACACTTGCTCTGCGCCGGATCAGACGCCTGGCTGGGCATCCCCTACCTTCCGGTCATCTTCAATGCCGCCTCCGGCAAGCGCGCTCCGCTGATAGGTATCTGCGCCACCTCGTCGTTGATGCGCGCAAGATCGCGGTCATCCAGCACCAGATCCAGCGCGCGCAGGTTTTCATCCAGGCGATGAAGCTTGGTCGTGCCTGGAATCGGCGAGATCCACGGTCTCTGTGCCAGCAGCCAAGCCAGAACGACCTGGGCCGGCGCGGCCCCCTTCCCTGCCGCCACCGCCTTCACCACGTCCACCAATGCCATGTTGGCGCGGCGTGATTCAGCCGAGAAGCGCGGCACCACATTGCGGAAATCCGTTGCATCGAACTGCGTGTTCTCGTCGATCCTTCCGGTCAGAAAACCGGCGCCCAGCGGGCTGAAAGGTACGAAGCCAATGCTCAGCTCTTCCAGCAAGGGAAAAAGCTCTTCCTCCGGCTCACGCCAGAACAGCGAGTACTCGCTCTGCACCGCCGTCAGTGGTTGCACCGCATGCGCTCGGTGAATCATCTGCAGACCCGCTTCAGACAGGCCGAAGTGCGCAACCTTTCAATAAGGTGGGCCGTTTTCATGCATCCATTCGGCCGCTCAACTCTGGCATCAAGGGCCGGCACGCCGGCCTTCCTGGCTACCACGGCCCCTGCAATACAACTGTGACGCGACCTGCCACTCCCCTCGGTAATCCATGCACCACCTTCCTCGTCTACATAGCCATGGAGTTGCGAGCAGGGCCGGCAGCATCGCAGGATACATGCCCATCGGTGACGCTTCTGCGCCCCCGATGGACCATATGTAGCGCGCCTCATCCTCAATGCGCACTACGTTGCTGTTTGGGAAGGAAAGTCAGCTTAATGTTCTCGTAGGTCGCCTTGTCCTGCTCATTGCCCTTTTCGGCGGCGAGCTTCCCCCAGCGTAGCGCCTCGGCTGCGTTGTCGTGCAACAGGCAGTCAAGGCTGTAGTCGCGCATCTGCCTGATGGCCGAAAGATCTCCATTCTCGGCTTTGGTGCGACTGGACACCACATCAAGGGTTCGGCAGCCGGACTCTCCTGATACTGGCTCACCATCTGAACTCTGCCCACAGGCTACCAGCAACGCGACGACTACGGCGAAGGCGGTGCATCTAATCACGGCCTGACGCTCCTGTACTCACCGGGGTCACTGAGATTCATGGGGCCGTGAATGTCGCCCTTGTGGCCATAAGGAGTTGCCATTGGTCCTCGAGGGGTGTACCAGACAGACCTTGTCGGTGCATCCACCTCAGTTCGTCGGGCCCTCGAGAGTCCGGTCATTACGTTGGTCATGCCCTTTACCTCGGGGTTCGCGCCGGTATTGCAGGCCTTCAAGATGACCGGCTCCTCTGGCTTGCAGCCAGACCGACTGAGGAGATCATTGAACTTGGACATCGACGCTTCATTATTACCGAAGTAGCGCACCTTATTGGCGGTGCCGGCTCGGGTGTCAGATATGTGGGTCCACGCGCCATGCGCATAGACCACGCAGTATCCAACCATCTCCACGTCGGCCAGGGCGCCCTTGTAAATGATGGCGTCATCCTTGTTCTGCGCCCCAACCAAAACAACCTTCTTCAGGCCGAATGGGTCGATGAAGGCAAGCGGGCCGCCATCTACGTACCCATAGGTAGCGTTCCCCCCGGCAAGGCCGATGGGATCACTCTGGACGTAGCGCCCCACACTCGCATCGTAATCTCGGAGGTAATTCTGATTGAGTCCAGTCGCACTGTCGTAGCGTTGCCCTGGGAAGCGCAGGTTGAAAGTAAAAGACGCCCCGTCTCGATCCGGGTCTTCATTTGGTGCCGTACCCCCAAATGCCTCCCCTCTGATGTCCCACGTCCAAATTGCTTTGTCACGGTCAGCGCTGATTACTGCACGCGGGGTGCCGAGATGGTCGGGCTGTATGTAATTCAACGTGGAACTTGCCAAAACTCCAATCGGCAGATCCTCCAGCCAGATCACTTGCTGTATCGATTGCCCGTTCTCATCGTATTCGCCCATCCAGTGCCCTGATTCGTCGTAGAGACTATAGGTGCCGGATGAATCGATGGCGCGATATACCTGCTCCCCCCGCCAGTTGTGGCTGTACTTCATCGTCAAGACCCCCTCGCGCCAGACCTGACTCATGCGACCAGTGGCGTCGTAAGAAAAGGTGCGCTCCGTGCCATTGATCGCCGTTGTGTTGCCCGAAGCATCGTAGCGGCGTGACACGCCACCCACGCTCGACAGGCGATGACTGTCGACGGCATAGTCGTAGGTCTGGCTCTGACCATTGACTAAGGCGTTGAGTCGATTACCTGTAGCATCATAGTTGTATCCATCGATCACGACTCCAGTTGCACCATCTTTGAATGCGGTCATTCGGCCTAGAGTGTCATAGCCCAAGCTGATCGTCGGCACCGTTCCGCCGGGCGCGGTCAACGCGACAAGGTTTCCAACCTGGTCGAATGCAAAACCTACGTTGAGCCCATCGCTCCTGCCATCCTCTACGGCCAGCGGCCGGTAGTCCAAGTCCAGAGTTCGCATCACAGTGCGGCCATTGCCATAAGTCCAGCCGGCGTTCGGCCCGAACGGATAGTAGCCAGATGTCCTGAGCAGCTTCTGGCGCAAGCTGCCAGTAAGGGTGACGCCAACCTCAACAACCTGCCCCAGCGCGTTGCGCACGTAGTCGACCACTGCACCATCCGGATACGTCACGCTCTTCAGCCGACCTGCCTTGCTATAGGTGTAACGCAAGATCAGGGCCTTGCCGTTATTAGTCTGAACCTTGCGCACCACCCTCCCATTATGGTCGTAACAGAACTGGGTTGAGCCGCTAGCGTCTCCTACCTTGCTCAACCGCCCCGTCGCGAACGATTCAGCTTCCGCGCATACAGTCTGGCTAACGTCATATGTGTAGAAGGAGTCCAGTGCGGCATCAGAATAGGCGGATCTGGTCAAGCGCCCCAAAACATCATAGGTATAATCGGTCTTGATTCCGCGTGCATCAATATGAACGATGCGATCGCCTGCACTGCTGTACGCACTGCTGGACGTTCCTCCATCTGGGCTGACCTGCTTCACCAAGTCGCCGAGACCATTGTATTGGTATGTCGTCGCCAAACCCTTGGGATCAGTTACCTTGATGATGCGGTCCAAGGGGTCGTAATCATACGTGGTCCTTGCCGCCACACCGCCAATGTCTTGGATTGTCTGGCTGACACGATTTCGCGGATCGTAAGTAGCCTGCATCTTGCGTTTGAGTGCGTCAGTGATCAGCTGAGCATTGCCAACTACATCATAGCCAATGTCGGTGGCGTGGCCGCTTGCGGTCTTTTGGCTAAGAAGCTGACCCAAGGCGTTATAGACGCGGGAAAGCGAGCGCTTCATCGTGCCGCCGGCATCGACGACGTCCTCCTTGATGCGATTTCCGGCGGCGTCCAGAAGATAATTAATGCTGTTGCCTTCCCCGTCACTAATTTTGATCAGGCGATGCGCGTCGTCGTAACTGTAGTTGAGCGCCATTCCATCGGGATCGACAATAGAGGTTACATTTTCCGTTGAATCAAAAGTGATCGTAGTGACACTGTCTTCAGGTGAAGCCGATCCATCCTGAGTAGCCCGTTCTGTGAGAGACGTCAATTTGCCTCGAGGCGTATAACTCAAGTCATGAATTTTGCCGAAACCGTCCCTCAGCCTGGCAACTCGCCCGTTGCGATCATAGGTCAGCCACGTCGTCTTCTGGCCCAGCGCGTTAGTGGCCTGATATAGATCGCCGGCACGATGGCATGCACCACCGACAGTCCCGCATCCCGACTCATCAGTGGACTGGTAGTAGCTGTATACGGTGACATCCTGAACATCGGTTCTCGGACCGTCTTCCGTAAGCATAAGTCCCAACTGCGGGCACTGGCTGGCATCGACACTAGTGCAATAGCTGGTCGACCATTGGCGAACCCCTTCCGGGGCGTTGAGCATGCTTCCGCATGCGTATCCAGCTGCTGCCGGAATTGTTGTATCAACTTCGCATCGCGCAACCTCAAGGCCGACGGCGTTGTACTTCCACGAAGTGCTGGAAACAGTGACACCCTCCGAATCCATTACAACTCGGCTGAGGGGTACTCGTAATGTGGCATCCCAAGTGGTCGTCGTGGTTCTCTGCTGCGATGTCCCTGCGGCTTCAATTTGCTCCGCAAGCAGGCCGCTTGGCCCATACGCTGTACGCGTGATGTTACCTTTGAAGTCAGTGACCGAGGCTGGATACCCATTGGCATCGTAGGTCATGGCCTTATAGGGTTGGTTGCACTGGTTGCCGCAGGCCGCAGATCCACCAGCAGGCATTAGGCGGCCTTTGCCAGTGTCTACAAATCCAAGCCTAGATGCCGCCCCCAACGGCCCTTTTACCGTCACCGGCAGCGTGCCCTTCCATGTGGAGGCTGCATAGTCCAGCGTCGTCGTGTCGACTCCGCCAGCGAACTCTGCGTGATAGGCACGATTATTGTAGTTGTATTTGATCGTCTCGTAACGGGCGCCCTTCTCATCTACTATACCTGTCAAGAACGATGTGCCAGCCGCGGCCGGACTGTTGGCGGGTTCATTGTAGATGTAGCCTTTGACCGTGAAATCCGGATAAGTTACCGAGGCGAGTTGGCCTGATGCGTTGTAAGTGAACGTCTGGACTCCGCCGTCGGGCAGTAGAATCTTGGTCAATTGAGACGCTGAGTTGTATGAAAATATGAGTGAACGCCCACTCGAGTCCGCAACGCTCAGCAACATGTCTGGACCTGGTGCAGTTTCCGTAGGCGTCACTGCGTCCGAATATCTCAGCACCAGCGTCCGCTGCCCCGAGGTATCATAGACCTCCTGAAGCAGCCCGGATGAATCGTAAATCTCGGTTTGCCCGTTGGCGGCCAACTGCAGTGCGTAACCAGCGCCCGCCTCGCGATCCACTAATACGTCGGCGACGTCGGAGTCGACAGTCCAAGTACTCTCCGCACGCGTAAAAAGTTCCGAGGCACCGTCCGGCCTGGTAGCTCGAATGAAGGTCCGCTCTCCGGCTACGCCGGTATTTGATGCCAGGATTTCCAAGCGCCGATCAAACAGGTGGCGCCACTGCGGCCCCAGTGAAGAGCCTGGGGCGCGTACTGAGCTGTTGTAGAATCGCCGGAACATCAGCCCGGAAGGTGAGTCATAGTCAGTTTCCTGCCTATAGAAGTTGCCCGTTGAGGTGTTAATCGGGTCTCCCTCAAAGGGGCTGCCAGGATCGCGAGAATTGGCGTAGGCGCTGCTGTCGGCCGAACCTCGCGCGCCCGTCCCATCTGTGGCCGAACCAAGCCCGGCCGAACATCGTTTCTGACAGCCGCCAAGATTCTTCTGGGGCTGTCCGATAGATATCTCGGAAGCAAATACGTTATCGCTAGACTTCCCATTTACAAAGATCGTTGCAGCCCATCCATCAGTGCCATACCTCACCGTGACGACAGGCGGTTTGGTACACTTTGGGTCCTGCTGGCAAGGAGCCTTGATCTTCTGGACGAGAAAGTTGACAGCAGCACCCACGCTCTCGAAAGAGCCAACCCCTCGAAACGATTGAACTTTATAAGGGGGGCCATAATACGTGGCTGCATTGGCAGTTTGCACCACCCCCAGCGTGAAACAGAAGATGACAACCGTCGCGGTGATCCGGCCGCGTATAGCCCTAACCAATGCCATTGGTACACACTCCATGTGAACTGTAGTTGGTAAAACCCGGCCAAAAGGCGAATTCCGATATCAACCCCTAATGCTCGGAACAAAAATCTTCCGCGCCTTTCTGGCGGGGCTGACGGATGATACGGCAAGCGAGCAAATTGTATATGAGCGACTGCTCACAGTTGATTTCGTACGGACGCGACCTTCCACCAGCACTCGGCGCGAGCGGGACAGCATGTTGGAGCATGTGTCCAGCGCGCACCTAACAGCTTCAATCAAGATGTGCCCGATCGAGGCAGCGACAGCAAGCTCGGCACTACACGCAGAATGGCGGCGAGGCCCGAGGCGCATGCATTATTGCGGGCTTGTCCAGCTCTGGCTCTTGGATGGAGCCCTCAAGCAACGCCACATAGGTGTCCAACCGAGTGCGCAGTCCGATCAGCATCCAGCCCGCAAGGTAGAGCATCACCATCCCGAAGATCAGCAGTGCACCGAGTAGGCTGACATCGAACGCTCCCGCCCAGTCGCCCCATTTCCATCCACGGAACTGCAGGTAGAGCGCAATCAGCAGCGGGAAAGGCCCAAGACGTTGCAGTCCGCCATACATCATTCCCATGCGCTCAATCATGTTGGTGCGCAGAGTGCTGACGTACTTGAGTCGCCGCTCGCGCGCGATCCTGGGGAAGGCGCGAAGGTCGGTGACTACTGCTTGCCAGTGCGCAAAATCGCTGTCCATTTCCTTCGCATGCGACAGCCGTGGCTGGATGAACTGCCGAATTCCTCTCTGCGCCGCGAGGATGCCTCCCACGATGAAGCCGCCGATTTCCACCGCCAGGCATAGCTTGACCAACGCCAACACCACTTCGATGGGAAGCCACCGGTCTGAAAACTGGCCGCTGAGAATGCCAATGATGCCGGCCCCCAGGCCCACCCGGAACGACCACTTCTCCAGGCGGCCCGCCTTCGGGTAGATGCTGCGGTCGACAAGCCCCTGCACACGCTCGTAGAGCCAGTGGAAGGTCAGTTCCTGCTGTTCGGTCTGTACCGACGGATCAAATCCGCCCTCTGCCTGCATGTCCATTGCGCCCCTGCCCCTCCGGCATCAATGCCGACGGCATCATCGTAGCCGAGTGCTGCGATGGGTGCACCGCCACGATATCGCACAGCCTAACGTTACCCAATGACCCTTCCAGGAACGGGTGCCCTTTCGCCAGGACACCCGCCCAGACGAACTCAGAAGAACAGCGTCGCCGACACCACATAGGTTCTCGGCACTGCCGCCGAGACCGCTCCCCAGGAAGTAACTCCTGCCCAGTAGGCCTTGTTGGTCGCGTTCTGCACCGTCGCCCTGAGGGTAACGTCGTGCTTCGGCAGTCTCAGGGCGTAGCGCGCGCCCACATCAAGGCGGACTGCCGCCGGAATGCTGATCGTGTTTAACTGGTTCACGTACAGCTTGCCCGTGTAGCTCACATCGCCCAGCAGCGTAAGGTCTGGCACGAAGCCGGGATCCCATTCCACGCCAACATTTCCGGTCAGCTCGGCCACACCAATCGGGCGCTTTCCAACCAGGCCAGGCACGGCTGACGAGGTGAACTCCGCATCGCTCCAGGTAACACCGCCCAGCAATCTGAGGTTCTGACGCGCCTCACCATAGGCGTAGATCTCCGCGCCGCGGTTGCGTTGCGCCAGGCGCGCGCCATTTCCAAGCGTGCCCGCCAGCTGTCCTGTGCGGGCAGGTCAACGGGCTTTTCGGGGATGTTGTCGCCATACAGCACCAGAATGGGAATCCGGGTCAGCGCCCTGAAATCCCCGGGCGAAACCACGGCAGGTGCGACCGTATCGAACGCGCTGGGGATGAGGGCCGGCGCATCGTTCTTGGCGAAGACGATACTGCTGCCTGGCTCGAAGGCCACGATGGCGCGCACATTTGCACTCTTTATCGCCGTCATCCATCCGGACCCGCCTGCCTGCGAATGGGTGAACAGGATTGCAGGCCCTGTCTTCTGCAGTAGCGCCGCGACGCCATCGGAGACCACGTCCAGGTCGAACGGCCCCGTGTTCGGCGTGACCGAACGGAAGAACTGGTCAAGCGCGCCTTCGCCTTTCGGGAATTGGCTGCCGTCGAAGTACTTCGGCCAGCGTCCAATCCGGAACTGGTTGAACCACATCTGGTCGTCTGCCACCGGCTTCAGCGTGGACTCGACCATGCTCCGCCCAGCTTTGCCGCGCCTGGGCTGATCGATCAGGTAGGTCGTGAAGCGGCGACGCAGGAAGAGATTCTGGAAGCCCTCGCGGCCATCGGCAGTGGTTTCCCAGCTCTTTGATGACTGCCCTGCCCCGTGCCACATCACGATCGGCAGCGGACGCGCATTCACCGGCTTCTGGTAGAAGGCGTAGACGTGGTCACCGTGGTAGCTCTGGCCGGCCGGAGTGGCGGGCTTCAGTGGATCGAACGTGCCAGGTTGCTTCTTTACCGTGCCGCCCGCGAGGAAGCTTCCTTGCGATTCGATCTGCAGTGGCTCGTTGGCCATGGCAGCCGTGGCGCAGAGGGACGCCGCAATCCAGATCAGTGTGGAGGGGAAGCCAGATACCAGAGTGCGGAGGCGGGTGCGGGTCTGCATGGGTCACTCCGTGACAGATTGTCAGGAGAATCTATCCGTGCGGCCGTGCTGGAAGAAGAGCGGGAGTGCATATGACCAATGCATGGACGATATATATGTCTGCCTGCCGTGGTTCCGTGACCGGCGAGCGGCGGTCCTTCAGCGCGGTTGAAAGGGCTCGGCGATGCACACAGGATGGCGGCAAAGCCGGGTGTGCTGGCTGGGTCGGGCCCTGCTCCGCCGGCGTGGATGCCGGCGTGTGCCTCGCAGCTGATGCTCGCATCCGGCGGTGCTTTGCCGGCCAGCGGCCGGCACTACCAAAGGTGAGCCGACCGCGCGCGAGCGGGGTCAGCGTGCCGCATCACCGTTCGTACGCAACGGCGTCTCCGACCAGATCGGGAAGTACTGCCTGCAATTCCAGGCGTTCGAGAACCAACAGGCCCGTACGGCCACATAGGTTTCCGGTCTGGAACAAGCGCCACCCTTGGTGCACTTGCCCGAAAGGATCGCAGACGCGCCTGGCGCAAGCTTTGTGCTGTGGACCATCAGCACCATTCCTTCCGGCGACTCGGGGAACGGCTCTGGATCTGGCAAGCGAGTGGTGTCGAATGTCAGATACGGATTGAGATACAGGATCGGCCGCACCGTGTCGTTGCGCAGCTCAATGGCGTAGTCCCCTGTGACGGGGGCGTAGGAGCGAATCGAAAGCGTGACGCCGTCGGAGAGCTGAGGCAACGTAGTACAGCCTGCCAGCAGACATGCTGCCATGAAGGATAGACACCCCTTCATGGCGCTCGTCCGTCCAAGCGGTGGTCCTTCGGAATTGCTCTCGAGTGCCTTGGATTCGCTGCGATCACGCATGCTTGGCATCCCGTGCAGTGGCCGTTATGGGCCTGCAGCGGAGGTTAGCACCGGCTTCGGCGCACAGGTATCCCCGCTGCGGGTCAAACAACCCATCCAGATCCCCCACTCACCCACCCTGCCCCAGTTCGCGCGCAAGGAAGGGCGCCGTCCTGCTGCTTTTGGCGCGGGCCACCTGATGCGGCGTTCCCTTGGCCACGATGGTGCCACCCGCAGCGCCGGCGCCAGGCCCTAGGTCGATCACCCAGTCCGCCTGCGCGACAGCCCGCATGTCGTGCTCGATCATCACCACCGTATTTCCGGCCTCAACCAGCCGCTGCAGCTGGACCAGCAGCCTGTCCACGTCCGACGCATGCAGGCCGGTGGTCGGTTCGTCCAGCACGTAAAGCGTGCGACCACGCTGGCTGCGCTGCAGCTCTGTCGCCAGTTTGATGCGTTGTGCTTCACCGCCTGAAAGCTCCGTGGCCGGCTGGCCCAGCCGCAGGTACCCCAGTCCGATCTCCTGCAGCAACTGCAGCGGGCGGGCAATGGCATCCTCCTCGATGAAGAACGCATGCGCCTGGTCCACCGTCATCTGCAGGACCTCGGCGATGTTGCGGTCATTCCACTGCACCTTCAGCGTGGCTTCGTTGTAGCGGGCGCCGTGGCAGGTGGGGCACGGCGCGTAGACGCTGGGCATGAACAGCAGTTCGACGCTGACGAACCCTTCGCCTTCGCAGGTCTCGCATCGGCCCTTGGCCACGTTGAACGAGAAACGGCCCGCATCGAAACGCCGACGGCGCGCGGCGGGTGTGGCGGCGAACAGCTTGCGCACGTGGTCGAACAGCCCGGTATAGGTGGCCAGGTTGGAACGGGGCGTGCGGCCGATCGGCTTCTGGTCCACCTGCACGACCCGCTGGATGGCGTCCACATCGCCGGCCAACCGGCCCCGGGTCGCTTCGATCACGGTTGGCGCGTCGGAGGGCGCACTCTCGGCGCTGTCGTCCTCGGGCTCATGCCCCAGGTGCAGCAGCACCAGCTCGGGCAGCGCCTGCGCCATCAGGCTGGACTTGCCCGAGCCCGAAATGCCGGTCACTGCGGTCAGCAACCCCAGCGGCACCTGCGCATCCACACCCTGCAGGTTGTGGCGGTGGATGCCTTTCAGCTCCAGCCAGCTGTTGGCGCTGCGCTGCCGGCTGGCAGCCGCAGGTACCTGGTCGAAAAGGTACTGGCCCGTGCGCGACTCCTGGACCTTTCGCAGGCCGTCGGGCTCGCCACTGTAGAGAACGCGCCCGCCGTGCTCACCCGCCTCCGGCCCAACATCCACCAGCCACTGCGCGCGACGCATCAGCTCCAGGTCGTGTTCGACAACGAACACCGAGTTTCCACCGTCGCGCAGCCGGTCCAGCGCGTCGTACAGCGCCTGGCTGTCGGCCGGGTGCAGGCCGGCCGAGGGCTCATCGAGCACGTACAGCACGCCAAACAGCAACGAGCTGAGCTGCGTGGCCAGCCGCAGGCGCTGCAGTTCGCCGGCCGATAGCGTTGGCGTGGCGCGATCCAGCGAGAGATACCCCAGGCCCAGGCCTCGCAGCTGGTGTACACGCGCCATGACACCGCCTGCGAGCCGCTGTGCAGCCAGACGTTTCTCCTCCGACAGTGCCGAGGTCAGCCGTACGTCGGGGGCCGAAGCATGGACAGCACGACCACTCGCTGCCCGCGTGGTGCGGTCGCGGCGGGTGGCGCTTTTGCTGGTGCGTTCACCCCGGCCATGCGCGCTGAAATCGCCCTGCGCGATGGGCTCCAGCAGGTCCGCCAGTTGATCCAGCGGCAGTCGCATGAATTCACCGATATCCACACCGGCGAAGGTGACCGAAAGTGCCTCCGGCTTCAGGCGCTTTCCGTGACAGGCCGGGCACAGCTTGCCTTCCATGTAGCGGGACACCCGCTTCCTCATCAGCGCGCTCTGGGTATTGGCAAACGTGTGCAGTACGTAGCGGCGGGCGCCGGTGTAGGTGCCCATGTAGCTGGGCTCAAGTTTCCGCTTGAGCGCGGCACGGGTCTCGGCGGGTGTGAAGCCGGCATAGACCGGCACGCTGGGCGTTTCCTCGGTGAACAGGATCCACTCCCTGTCCTTCTTCGGCAGCTTCTTCCACGGTATGTCGATGTCGTAGCCGAGCGTGACCAGGATGTCGCGCAGGTTCTGGCCATGCCATGCCGGCGGCCAGGAGGCGATGGCGCGTTCACGGATGGTCAGCGACGGATCCGGAACCATCAGCGCTTCGGTCACCTCGTAGACATGCCCCAGGCCATGGCAGGTGCTGCAGGCGCCCTGCGGCGTGTTGGGTGAGAAGTCCTCGGCGTACAGCATGGGCTGATTGGCCGGGTATGCCCCTGCACGCGAATACATCATGCGCACCAGGCTGGACAGCGTGGTGACACTGCCCACAGACGAACGTGCATTGCTGGCGCCACGCTGTTGCTGCAGGGCCACTGCCGGTGGCAGCCCATCGATGGCATCCACATCGGGCACGCCCGCCTGGTCGATCAGGCGTCGTGCATACGGCGCAACCGACTCGAAGTAGCGCCGCTGCGCCTCGGCGAAGACGGTGCCGAAGGCCAACGATGACTTGCCGGAGCCCGACACGCCGGAGAACACCACCAGTGCATTGCGCGGAATGGAGACATCGACATTCTTGAGGTTGTGCTCGCGCGCGCCGCGTACCTCGACGCAACCGCTGGCGGCGGCAGCGCATGACGACTCGCCAAAGGGGGTGTTGGACATCTTCGCGATCCTGCGGGCAGTGAGCGACGCGCATCAGAGCGCGCCCGGTGATGCATTTTCGCTGCTGCGGGGTGAATGTGGCGAGGGAGTTCCGTCCTGGGGGCTCAACTCCGGCATCACGGGCCGACAGCCCGGCCTTCACGGCTACCACGGCACCTGCAATGCAACCATGCAGAACGCACCCTCCCCCCCCCTCGGTAACCCATGCCCCACCTTCGTCGTCTATTTGGCCGCTGGCTGCGCCTGCGTCGTCGCGTGCGTTGGCGCTGGCGTGAGCACCAGGCCTCGGTGCCGGCCATCGAGGCCACCGAGGGTCCACTGCGTGCCGCGCTGTACAGCGTTGAACAGATGGAGGTGTACGGCCGCGCGCTTGCGCGCCAGCATCGCGTGCGGATGCGCCCCGGCCCGGAGCGCTTGCTCGAACGCCTGCAGGCCAACGAGCGTGTGCTGGAAGACGCCAATACGCTGCTGAGCAGCGTGGTGCGGGAACAGCGGCCAGTAACCCCGGCGGGGGAATGGCTGCTCGACAATTACTACCTCATCGAAGAACAGATCCAGACCGCGCGACGCCACCTGCCGCGCGGCTACAGCCGGCAGCTGCCGTCGCTTGTCTCGGGCCCCTCTGCCGGGTTGCCGCGGGTGTATGAACTGTCGATGCAGGCCATTGCGCACGGTGACGGCCGCATTGACGCCGATACGCTGGGCCGTTTCATCGCCTCGTACCAGTCGCTTGCGCCGCTGAGCCTGGGCGAGCTGTGGGCGGTCCCCATCATGCTGCGCCTGGCCCTGCTGGAGAACCTGCGGCGCATGGCCGCACGGGTGATGCGCGATGGGACTGACCGTCGCCTGGCTTCACAATGGGCGGACAACCTCAATCAAGCCGCTTCCGAGACCCCGACCGATGTGGTCCTGGTGGTTGCGGACATGGCGCGGTCCGCGCCGCCCTTGACCGGCGCGTTCATCGCCGAGCTGACGCGGTCGCTGCATGGCCGCGGCGGTGCGTGGGCCATGCCCGTGGCCTGGCTGGAACAGTGGGCGGCAGCGGCTGGGCAGCGCATTGACGAACTGGTCGCCGCCGAGGGGCAGCAGCAGGCGGCCGACCAGGTATCCATCGGCAACAGCATTGGCAGCCTGCGCTTTCTGTCCACCATGGATTGGCGCACCTTTGTTGAAGACATGAGTGTGGTCGAGCAGCGGCTGCGCGAAGACCCGATGGCCGTCTATGCGCAGATGGATTTCTCCACCCGCGACGCGTATCGCCACGTGGTGGAGAAGATCGCCCGCGGCAGCCGCATGGCAGAGGAGCGCGTCGCCACCATCGCGCTGGACCTGGCACGGGCGGCTGCACCGCCGGAGGGACCGCGCACGCACGTGGGCTACTGGCTGGTTGGCGAAGGCGTGAACGCCACCGTTGAAGCAGTGGCCGAGGCAGCACCGCGCCACCGCAAGGCACGGCGACTGGCACATCGCGTGCCGCTTGCACTGTACCTGCTGCCCATCGTCCTGCTGGCGGTACTGGCCACCGCTGGCCTGCTGGCAACCGGCAGTGGCGCGGCACCCCTGTGGCTGGCCGCGCTGCTGGGGCTGCTGGTGTTCAGTGAGCTGGGCATCGTGCTGGTGAACTGGACCGCGACGGTGCTGGTCGCACCCAGGCCGCTGCCCAAGCTGGATTTCAGCGAGGGCATCCCTGCCGCCTGCGCCACCGTGGTCGCGGTCCCCTCGATGCTGTCCAGCGTCGACGGGATCGATGTGCTGGTCGAGGCGCTGGAAGTCCGGTTCCTGGCCAACCGCGATCCTCAACTGCGCTTCGTGCTGCTGACGGACTTTCTCGACGCGGCGGAGGCCACGGCGGCGACGGACGCCCCCCTGCTTGCGCACGCCACGGCACGGATCGAGGAGTTGAACAGGCGTTACGCGCCCGAGCGCGGCGACCGCTTCTACCTGCTGCACCGCCCCAGGCAATGGAACCCGGGCGAAGGCGTGTGGATGGGACACGAGCGCAAGCGCGGCAAGCTGGCCGCGCTCAATGCCCTGCTCCGCCTGGGCGATGCGGCCGCGTTCATGCGCATCGTCGGTGACGCAGCTGCGCTGATCGGCGTCCGCTACGTGATCACCCTGGATTCGGATACACAACTTCCGCGCGATGCGGCACGCGCGTTCGTCGCCACCTTGGCGCACCCGCTCAACCGCCCGCGCTTCGATCCCACGCTGCAACGGGTGGTGGAGGGCTACGGCATCCTGCAGCCCAGCGTCGGCACCAGCCTTGGCCGGCGCCGCACTTCGCGTTTTGCCCGGATGTTCGGCAGCGAACCTGGCATCGATCCGTACACGCGCATGGTCTCGGACGTCTACCAGGACCTGTTCGACGAGGGCTCGTTCGTCGGCAAGGGCATCTATGACGTCGAGGCCTTCGAGCATGCGCTCGAGGGTCGCCTGCCCGAGAACCGCATCCTCAGCCACGACCTGCTGGAAGGCTGCTATGCACGCGCGGGCCTGGTCAGCGATGTGCGCCTGTACGAGGACTACCCCGAGCGCTACGCCGCCGACGCCAAGCGCCGTGCACGCTGGATCCGCGGTGACTGGCAACTGTTGCCGTGGTTGATGCCTTGGACGCCGCGCCCGGGCCAGGGATGGGAACGCAACCGGCTCAGTCTGCTGTCGCGCGGCAAGTTGCTGGACAACCTGCGCCGCAGCCTGGTGCCGATCGCTACCCTGGCCTTGCTGGTGGTGGGCTGGTTATATGCCGGAAAACCTGCTGCATGGACGGCATGGGTGCTGGCACTGTGGTACGCGCCGCCGCTGATAGGCATGCTGCGCGATGCCCTGAGCGTTCCGGACGACACGCCGCTGGAAGCGCATTACATCAAGGTCGGGCGCGGTACGTTGCAGTCATTGCTGCGCGCGTCGACCCAGGTTGCGTGTCTGCCCTTCGAAGCGTTGCTGGCCAGTGACGCGGTGCTGCGCACGCTCTGGCGCATGGCCGTCACACGCCGCCACCTGCTGCAGTGGAACCCCTCCAGCGAAGTCGAGCGCCGCCTGGGCAGCGACCGCGGCGCGGAATGGCGGGTGATGGCACCGGCCTCGCTGCTGGCGCTCGCGCTGGTGGTCGTGGTGGCCAGCGTGCGTCCGCAGGCACTGCCGCTCGCCCTGCCCTTGCTGTTGGCGTGGACCTTTGCGCCCGCGTTGATGGCGTGGCTGGGCCGGCCGCCAGCCGCGAGCGTGGCCGAGCTTTCCGTAACGCAGCGGGCGTTCCTGGGCCGGCTGGCGCGGCGCACCTGGTCCTTCTTCCAGGCCTGGGTACGCGAGCAGGACCATTGGTTGCCACCGGACAACATCCAGGAGCATCCGTCGCTGGTGGTGGCGCGGCGCACCTCGCCAACCAACATCGGCCTGTCCCTGCTGGCCAATCTGTCGGCGTGGGATTTCGGCTACCTGCAGCTGGGTGCGGTCGCTGAACGTACGGCCCTCACCTTCGACACGCTGGACCAGCTGCCGCGCCATCGCGGTCACTTCCTGAATTGGTACGACACCGAAACCCTGGCGCCGCTGCCGCCGCGCTACGTTTCCACCGTGGACAGCGGCAATCTTGCTGGGCATCTGCTGACGCTGCGCCAAGGCCTGCTCGCGTTGGTGGATGCGCCGGTGCTGGCGCCGCACACGTTCGACGGCCTGGCCGATACGCTTGGCGTGCTGGAAGAGGAACGGCAGCGTCATCGCCCCGACGATGCGTTGCTGGTCGAGGCGCTTAACCAGCTTCGCCAACGTCTGGCGTCAGCGCGTGTCGATCGCCCCGTCGGAACCGCGCAGATCCTCGCCCGTCTGCAGGAGCTGGTCGACCTGGCCGACGCTGTGCTGGTGCAGTGGCCGGCAGCGGAATCACCCGAGGAAGGCGAGCTGCACTGGCCGGCCCTGTTTGCCGCCGAATGCCATGCCGCCCACGCGTCGCTGGCCGACCTCCCTGCCGATGCCGGCGCGGACGCCGAGGCAGCGGTGCCAACCCTGCGCCAGCTGGCCGCGCTGCCCGGTACGGTCGGTGCGGATGCACGCGCGCGCATCCAGCAGTTGCAGGCCTTGGCGCACCGCGCCGGGCAGTTCTCGCTGATGGAATACGGGTTCCTGTTCTACCGCACCCGCAATCTGCTCTCGATCGGCTACAACGTCGACGACCACCGCCTCGACAACAGCTTCTACGATCTGCTGGCCTCTGAAGCGCGGCTGTGTGCCTTCGTCGCCATCGCCCAGGGCCAGCTGGCGCAGGAGAGCTGGTTCGCGCTCGGCCGGATGCTCACCGAGGTCAACGGCACGCCGACGCTGTTGTCATGGAGTGGCTCGATGTTCGAGTACCTCATGCCGCAGCTGGTGATGCCCAGCTATCCGGACACGCTGCTGGACCAGACCACACGGCACGCGGTCGAGGCGCAGATCGTCTACGGCCGTACCCTCAACCTGCCGTGGGGCGTGTCCGAGTCTGGCTACAACGCCGTCGATGCCCGCCTGAACTACCAATACCGTGCGTTCGGCGTGCCGGGATTGGGGCTCAAGCGCGGCCTGGGCCAGGATCGGGTCATCGCGCCCTATGCCAGCATGATGGCGCTGATGGTGGCGCCGGAAGCGGCCTGCCAGAATCTGCAGGTGCTGGAGGGATTGGGTTTCTCCGGGCGCTTTGGCATGTACGAGGCGATCGACTACACCCCTGCCCGGCTGCCGCCGGGGCAGGATCACGTGCTGTTGCGTTCGTTCATGGCCCACCACCAGGGCATGGGCCTGCTGTCGCTGGATTACCTGTTGCGCGACCAGCCGATGCAGCGCCGCTTCCTTGCCGATGTCGAGTTCCAGGCCACCTTGCTGTTGCTGCAGGAACGCATCCCGCGCATCGGCGTCTTCCATCCACATGAGGTGGAAGCGCTGGGCGAGCACTCGGCCATGGCCGAAGACGAGACGTCCCTGCGCGTGCTGCGGGACCCGGGTGGCCCGCGCCCGGAGGTACAGCTGCTGTCCAACGGACGCTACCACGGCATGCTGACCCATGCCGGCGGCGGCTACAGTCGTCACGGCGACCTGTCACTCACCCGCTGGCGCGAGGATGGCACCACCGATGCCTGGGGGTCGTTCTGCTATCTGCGCGATGTGGACAGCGGCGAGTTCTGGTCTGCCGCCTACCAGCCCACCTGCGTGGCGGTGGACAATTACGAGGCGATTTTCTCTGACGCCAAGGCGGAATTCCGTGGTACGCGCCGCGGCTGCGAGAGCCATCTGCAGGTCGCCATCTCCGCTGAGGACGACATCGAGCTCAGGCGCCTGCGCCTGACCAACCGCAGCCGTCGCCCGCGTACGGTGGAGATCACCACCTATGCCGAAGTGGTGCTGGCACCTGCGGCGGCCGACGATGCGCATCCGGCCTTCAGCAACCTGTTCGTGCAGAGCGAGATCCTGGCGGCCAAGCAGGCCGTGCTGTGCACGCGCCGGCCCCGTTCGCACGACGAAGTGCCACCGTGGATGTTCCATCTGGTTGCGGTGCATGACGCGGAGGTGGTGTCGATCTCCTACGAAACCGACCGTGCGCGCTTCCTCGGCCGTGGCAATACACCGCGGACGCCACAGGCATTGACCACCGATACCGATCTTTCCGGCACCGACGGTTCGGTGCTCGACCCGATCGTGGCGATCCGCGTCCGCGTGGTGCTTGAGCCCGAGCAGACGGTGCAGCTGGACATGGTGTATGGCGTCGGCGCCGACCGCCCCGGTTGCGAGGTGCTGGTGGACAAATACCGTGACCGACGCCTGGCCGACCGCGTCTTCGACCTGGCGTGGACGCACAGCCAGGTGGTGCGCCGGCAGATCAACGCCAGCCAGGCCGAGGCGGCACTGTACGAGCGCCTGGCTGCCCACGTGCTGTATGCCGGTCCACTGCTGCGCGCGGGCGCCGGCGTCCTGCTGCAGAACCAACGCGGACAATCCGGGCTGTGGAGTCATGCGATCTCGGGCGACCTGCCGATCGTGCTGCTCAAGGTCACCGACGCGGACAACGTGGAACTGGTCCGGCAACTGGTGCAGGCGCACGCCTATTGGCGCCAGAAAGGGCTCAACACCGACCTGGTCATCTGGAACGACAGCAAGGCCGGCTATCGGCAGGAACTGCAGGACCAGATTCTGGGAATGGTGGCCGCCAGTTCGGAGACCGGCCTGCTCGACCGTCCTGGCGGCATTTTCGTGCGGCCGGTGCAGAACATGACCCACGAGGACCGCATTCTGTTGCAGGCGGTGGCGCGGGCGGTGATCAGCGACGAGGACGGCACCCTGGCCGCTCAGGTCGGCCGCCAACCGCTGCCTCCGCGACGGATCCCTCCGCTGACACCGCAGGCGGTGCAGGAGGAACTGGCACTGACGTCGGAGCCGACCCCGGGGCTGCCCATCATTGCCGATTCGGCCCCCGATGCCGGCTTGCCCCCGGGCGCGGAGCACGACGAGGACGTGGATGACCCGTGGCCCTTCCTTCCCTACCGCGGCGCCGGCCAATTCGACAACGGTACCGGCAGCTTCAGCGAGGACGGCCGCGAGTACGTCGTGGTGCTGCGGGAAGGCGCGCCGACGCCAGCGCCATGGGCCAATGTGATCGCGAACGCCCGCCTGGGCACGGTCGTCAGCGAGAGCGCACCGGGTTACACGTGGTTCGAGAATGCACACGAATTCCGCTTGACGCCCTGGCTCAATGATCCGGTATCCGACACGGGCGGCGAGGCGTTCTACGTGCGCGATGAGGATACCGGTCGTGTGTGGTCGCCGATGCCGCTGCCACGCAGGGGCACCGGTGCCTACCGTACGCGCCATGGATTCGGCTACACCGTCTATGAACATGTAGAGGACGGCATCGCCAGCGAGTTGTGGGTCTTCGTCGACGTCGTCGCACCGCTGAAGTTCTCGGTCCTGCGCTTGCACAACCTGTCGGGCAGGACACGGCGGCTGTCGGCCATTGGTTACGTCGAATGGGTGATGGGTGACCTGCGCGCGAAGTCGCGCATGCACGTGGTCACCGAACGCGACCACCAGACCGGGGCGCTGCTGGCGCGCAATGCCTACAGCACCGATTTCGGCGGCCGGATGGCCTTCTTCGACACCGATGCCGACGGCTGCGGCTGGACCTGTGATCGCTTGGAGTTCATCGGCCGCAATGGCAGCCTGCACGCACCGGCAGCGCTGCGGCGCGAGCGTCTGGATGCACGGGTGGGTGCGGGCCTGGATCCCTGTGCGGCGATCCAGGTGCCGCTGGAACTGGCCCCGGGCGACCGCAGTGAAACGACCTTCCGCCTTGGCGCAGGGCGCGACCGCGAGGAAACGCTGGCGTTGGCACGAAGCCGCCAAGGCGCTCAGGAGGCCATCGACGCGCTGGACGCGGTGCGCATCCACTGGCGCAATGTGCTGGCCACGGTGCAGGTGCGCACCCCGGACCCGGCGTTGGACGCATTGGCCAATGGCTGGCTGGTCTATCAGACCCTGGGCTGCCGCTACCTGGCGCGCAGTGGCTACTATCAGTCAGGCGGCGCGTTCGGCTTCCGCGACCAGCTTCAGGACGCGCTCGCCCTGGTGCACGCTCGCCCCGACCTGACCCGCGAACACCTGCTGCTGTGCGCTGCACACCAGTTCACCGATGGCGATGTGATGCACTGGTGGCATCCGCCGCAAGGTCGCGGCGTGCGCACCCGCTGCTCGGACGACTATCTCTGGTTGCCCCAAGGCGCATGCCGCTATCTGGAGGTCACCGGCGACGCCAGCGTGCTGGACGAAGTGGTCAGCTTCATCGAGGGGCGCGCGGTGACGCCGGAAGAGGAAGGGTATTACGACCTGCCTACACCGTCGACACAGCGTGACACGCTGTATGCGCACTGCGTCCGCGCCCTCGAGCGCGGTTGCCGGCTTCTTGGCGAGCGCGGTCTGCCGTTGATGGGCAGCGGCGATTGGAACGACGGCATGAACCGCGTCGGCGACCAGCAGCGCGGTGAGAGTGTGTGGCTCGGGTTCTTCCTGCATGACACGCTGCACCGCTTCATCGGGCTGGCCAATGCGCGTGGCGACGCCGTTCGTGCGCAGTGGTGCCAACAGCAGGCCGACAGCCTGCGCCAGAACCTGGAACAGCATGCCTGGGATGGGGCATGGTATCGCCGCGCCTGGTTCGACAATGGCGCCGTATTGGGCTCGTCACAGAACCAGGAATGCCGCATCGATTCGATTTCCCAGAGCTGGTCGGTGCTGTCGGGCGTTGCCGCACCTGAGCGTGCCCAGCAAGCACTGGACTCGCTGTACACGCATCTGGTGCGAAAGGACGCCAAGCTCATCCAGCTGCTTGATCCGCCCTTCGACCAGACCACGGAGGACCCTGGTTACATCCGTGGTTACGTACCGGGCGTGCGCGAGAATGGCGGCCAGTACACCCACGCGGCGGTGTGGGCGGCGATGGCATTCGCACAGCAGGGAGACGCGGTGCGTGCCTGGGAGCTGGCCGACATGATCAACCCCCTCAATCACGCGCTGGACCCGGAGGCGGTGCAGACCTACCGCGTCGAACCGTATGTGTTGGCTGCCGATGTATACGCCGTGTCACCGCATGTGGGGCGCGGCGGCTGGACGTGGTACACCGGTTCGGCCGGCTGGATGTATCGCCTGCTGGTTGAATCCCTGCTCGGTATCCGTCGTGAAGGCGATCGCCTGTCGCTTGCACCGTGCCTGCCCGATCACTGGCCGTCCTTCGAACTGAGCTACCGCTTTGGCCGCAGCTTCTACGAATTCGTGGTGACCCGCACTGCGCAGGGCCAGCCAACGTTGCATGTGGATGGCATGTTGCAGCCGGACCTCACTGTCCTGCTCCGCGACGACGGCCATCACTACCGGGTTGCGCTTGACCTGGGTGCGGCCCCGGAATGAACGTTCGCCCCGAAATACAGGTGCAGCTTGATGCGCTGGGCGAGATGCTGGTGCACTGGTTGGCGCAGGTGCGGCATCCGGCGCAGTTCTGGCCGCAGTTTGAAACGCTGGCTGCAGAGATTCTGGACCAATGTGAGCGCGTGGAAAGGGACCGGGCGCATGCGGCCATCCAGGCCATGCTCAAACGCCACGCGCAGGAGCTGCCGGCCTGGCACCAGCGTGACGAACGGCTGCCGCCGAGGAAGCCGGGAGAGTGATGGCTGGTGCTGTAACTGCAGGGTTTCGCATCTGCAGGCCCGCCGCGCGCGACGCGGTCATCACGGCGCAACACGCATAACTCCGCAACCCGGCACTGGCCGGGAGCACCTGCCGGGCTGGTGGTTCAGCCGGCAGGGTATGATGCCGCCTTTCTCGCACTTGCCGTGATCGCAGCGGGCGCGTTCCTGTTGGCTATGTGCCGGTGCAGCTGAGACCCCATTTACTCAATGCTTGCTTCCCATTCTCCCCTCATCATCTGGGCGGCCGTGGCGGTTGCCACCGTCGGCCTGCTGTTCCGGCCGTTCCGTATTCCGGAATACGTGTGGGCGCTGGGCGCTGCCGCGTTGCTTCCGCTGCTCGGGGCGGTGTCGCTCGCCACGACCTGGCACGCGGTTGCCGAAGGGCGGGATGTCTATCTGTTCCTGATCGGCATGATGGTGCTGGCCGAGCTGGCGCGGCGCGAGGGTCTGTTCGACTGGCTGGCGCTATATGCGGTGCGGCATGCTGGCGGCTCGGGGCGGCGCCTGTTCGATCTGGTGTTCCTGGTCGGCACGGTGGTGACGATATTCCTGTCCAACGACGCCACGGCGGTGGTGCTGACGCCGGCCGTCTATGCAGCATGCAAGGCGGCCCGCGCCAATCCCCTGCCCTACCTCTTCGTCTGCGCGTTCATCGCCAATGCGGCGAGCTTCGTGCTGCCCATTTCCAACCCGGCCAACCTGGTGGTGTACGGCAACCACATGCCCTCACTACTGCAGTGGCTGGCGCAGTTCGCGCTGCCTTCGCTGGCTGCGATCGGCGCCACCTATCTGGTGCTGCGCTGGGTGCACCGCCGTGAGATTGCGCAGCCGCTGGCAGCGGCGCCCGCGCATCGCCCGCTTACCGAGGGGGGGCGCCTGAGCGCGCTGGGCGTGCTGTTCACCGGCACCGTGTTGCTGGTGACCTCCGCAATGAACGGCCCACTGGGCATGGTCACCTTCTGTGCGGGCGCGTTGAGCGTAGCGGTGGTGGCGATCCGCCAGCGCCGCAGCCCGTTGCCGCTGTTGCGCCACGTGTCGTGGGGCGTGTTGCCGCTGGTGGCCGGCCTGTTCGTGCTGGTTGAAGCGGTCTCGCAGACCGGTGTCATCCAGACGGCGGCCAGCGCGCTGCAGACGCTGGGACAGACGTCGCCGCATCAGGCCGGCTGGCTGGCCGGTGCCGCAGCTGCACTGCTCAGCAACGTGGCCAACAACCTGCCGGTGGGTCTGGCGGCGGGCTCGCTGGGGCAGATGGCGGAGCTGCCGGCGCAGACGCGCGCGGCGTTGCTGATCGGCGTGGACCTGGGCCCGAACCTGTCGGTAACCGGCTCGCTGGCCACCATGCTGTGGCTGGTGGCGCTGCGCCGCGAAGGCGAGCATGTCAGCGCGCTCGACTTCCTGCGGGTCGGCGCGCTGGTGATGCCGCCCGCGCTGATCGGGGCGTTGCTGCTGCTCTGATCAGGACGCGGGCTGGAACGGCACTTAGTCCTTAGGACGAGGTGCAGCTGTGACCTTCTGGCCGCCAGCAACGGCGCTGCTGGCCAGCAGCTGTTCGGCCAGACCGCGGTAGATCGGCACCCGGCAGACCATGCCGGACACGCCCCGGGCAATCAGCACGGTAGCCAGGATCGGCAGCAGCAGATCGCCGCTGTCGGTCAGCTCCAGCGAGATCACTGCCGAGGTCAGTGGTGCCTGGGTCACGCCTGTCAGGTAAGCGCACATGCCCAGCAGCACGAACGCTTTCGGGTCCACCGCCGGCATCAACACCGCCAGGTTGTGCCCCAGCCCTGCCCCCACCGCGAGCGCTGGCGAGAACAATCCGCCGGGGATGCCCGCCACATAGGACGCCAGATTGGCGAGCAGCTTCATCAGGCCGAACTCGTGACCGACGATGGCCTGGCCCTGCACCAGACTGCGCGCCTGCTCGTAGCCGGTACCGAACGCGCCGTCGCCGAAGATCAGCGCCAGCACCACCACGATCAACCCGCAGGCCGCGGCCAGTGCCACCGGATGGTCCCGCTTGAGCCGGCCCAGCCAGCGCGGATGACCGGACATGGTCAGCAGCACGACCCGGGCGAACAGTCCGCCCAGCAGGCCGGCGACCACGCCGCACAGCACAATGGCGCCCCACGCCTGGCCCAGGGGCAGCAGCGCCGAGACGTGGCCGAAGTAGGTGTAGTTGCCCAGCAAGCCCAGGGACACCACGCCGCCAACGATGACCGCCGTGAGCAGAGTGCCCGAGAAGCGGTGCTCGAAGCGCCCGCTCAACTCTTCGATGGCGAACACGATGCCCGCCAGCGGCGTATTGAAGGCCGCGGCGATGCCGGCCGCGCCACCTGCCAGCAGGAAGTGCGACAGCTCGCGAGGATCCTTGAACCCGAACCAGCGCCCGAACAGGTACATCAGGCTGGCGCCCACGTGCACGGTGGGGCCTTCGCGGCCAACCGATGCGCCGCCGAGCAGCGACAGCGACGTCAGCAGCAGTTTGCCCACCGAAACCGCAGGCGAGAGGTTGACCCGCCGGAATTCCGGGTCGGGCTGTTCCAGCGATGCGATGACCTGCGGAATACCGCTGCCACGGGTGGGCCTGAGCGCACCGGCGGTCAGCCAGGCCAGCAGCGCGAAGATGCCCGGCGTGAGCAGCAACGCCCACCATGGGGAATGGGCAATGACACGCTGGAAGACATGGAAGGCGGCATCGCTGGCCTTGGCGAACACGATGGCAACCAGTGCTACGGCCACCGCGCCGCTCCACAATGCCGCGCGCCGGCGCCATCCTTCGGTCAGCACCATCGCTGATAGGCGAGCGCGGAGACGTTGAAGATCGAACATCGGTTGATTCTGTGAGCGCCGATGGGACCAGGGAAGTGGCGAGTGTGGCGGTTGGCGCTGCGGTATCCGGTGAAATGGCCGCCTGTTTCCCAGACACTGCTGGCGGCTGCAGGACTACATGCAGTCGACCCGTTCCTGAGCAGGAAGCCGCCCAGGCCCGCCCGGTTTCCATGACCGCAAGCCAAGGCCCCGGAGCGGTGGCGCGACACCTGGCGCCCTGCGCTGGAATCCCTAGCGGCGCAAGGCGTCGATGATCACGCCGGTCGCAATCCCCACCCACAGCCGGTCAACCTCGGCCCACGGCAAGCGATCAGCACGGCGCCACGCCTTCTTCTGCCTGCCCGGCGGTGGTGCGTCACGCTTGTGGGCCCGCCTGCATGGGGCGATGGTCCGTTGCCACGTGGATGATGCGGCGAATCTGGGCGCTCGCAAGCCGGCGCTTCGGGATGCGCGCTCTCACTTTCGAACCTGGGTGGGGTTCAGGCCCAATCGCCTCTGCAGTAGTCGCCTGAGCGTCGCAGAATCGCCGAGTCCCACCTGCGCGGTCACCTCTTCCACCGAAAGCCCGCCGCTTTCCAGCAGCACCCGCGCCCGGTTCAAGCGCACCGACTGGATCAGCTGCTGCGGCCCGTAGCCGAGTACTTTGTTCACTTGGCGGTTGAGGGTGCGTGTGGACATGTTGGCCCGCGCTGCAAGCGTGCCCACGGTGACTGGTTCCGGGAGCGTCTCTGCAATGTGGCGGGTCAACAGCGCTATCAGGCCATTCTCGGTCGCCATCATCGCCGGCGACATATACAGCGATTGGAGGCGACGCTGCTCGACCAGCAGCGCCTGGCCCAGCATGGCAGTAAGCTGCTCGCCGAAGCGCTGGCGCAGCACGTAAAGCACCAGGTCCATGTGTGCCATCGCGGCGCCGGCAGTGACCAGCGGACCATCGGCATACACCATCCGGTCAGGCTCCACACGGGTAGTGGGCGCCACGCGCCGCAGCGCAGAGGCCAACCACCACGTTGTGGTCACGCAGCGTCCCTCCAGCAATCCGGCTGCGTTGAACAGAAACACGGACGAACAGGAGCCTGCAATCGTGCCGCCCGCTCTGGCGTGGCGGCTCAGCGCAGCGACCAAGGGTGGAATGTCCGGCTGGCGCAGGCGCGCGTCGAGCTGGCAGGCATCGTCGATGTCCAGGCCCGGCAGGATCCAGCATTCATGCGCAGAGGAGCGCGCAGGCAACGTGTCCACCTGCAGGTGCAGGCCGTTGCCAAGCGGAATGCTTCCTGGCGTCACCGCGCAGACCCGCCAACGCGGCGGTGCAACCCCGACCCGGCACGCCAGCTTGGCCGCGGTGGTCAGAAGATCAAGGGTGAGGGTGACGCTGGAGGCAAAGGGGGCCTGTGGCACCACTAGGGTGAAATCATGCATTGGCTGATTCTGCGCGATTGTTGGCAAATCGGCCACTTCAGGCCCGCGCCGTAGCACGATTGAATGGGCGCTCCCTCACCCACGAGCGCTATCCATGCCCACCATCCTCATCAAGACACCCGCCGACGCACTGACCGCTCTTCAGCGCGAGCGGATGATTGCCGCGGTGAATACCGCTGCAACGCAATGCAGCGGCCTGGGGCCTGATCCCCGCCAACGCAGCCTGTGCTGGGTGATTGCCGAGGAGGTGCCGGCCGGCTTCTGGCGCTGTGGCGGCAGTGCCGACTTCCTCCATGTCATTCCGTGCCTGGTCCACGTCCTCGCACCCGCCGGCGTACTCGACGAACAGCACCGGTCCCGTTACGCGGTGGTTGTGCACCAGGCCATTCTGGAATCGCTGGCCCTGCCGGATACGCAGCGGCTGGCTGCTTCGATCATGGTGAGCGATGTCACCGATGGAACGTGGGGGCCCAACGGCCAGCTGTGGACACTGCCGCAGTTCGTGGAGGCCGCGGGGTATTCCCATCTGCAAGCACCGGTGAACCGCTGACGCCACAAGCCCTTGTCAGCAGACTGCACCAACGATCATGTTCAATCACCCTCTGGTCGCTGGCAGTAGCGGGCAAATTCCTGAAGAAAGGCCTCCGCCGGTCCGCGATTGACCGGCTCTTTTACGGCATCGGCAATGGCCTCCGGCTCCATCTTCATGAAGGGGAAGCGCAGGAACAGTTCTTCGTTGAAGCGGGAGCTGATTGTCGACAGCACAAGCCGCAGAGACGCGAGCATGTCGTCGCCGCGGTGGGATGCATGCACCAGCGCGATGGGCTTTGCAATCACAAGATCGCCCGATACGAGCCAATCGATGGCGTTCTTCAGGCCGCCCGGAATGCCTCGTGCGTACTCTGGGCTCGAAATCAGAATGCCATCGCAGGCTTCAATGCAGCGCTTGAAGTGCACAACGCTGTCATGCAAGGGCAGATCTTCAAGATCGGGAGAAAAAACGGGCAGTCCGCCGAGGCCGGCGTAGGTACTCAGTGCGATATCCGGTGGCGCGATTTCTTCCAGCGCCCTCAGCAATGCGGTGTTGGTGGACAGCCGGCGAGCGCTACCGGATAGGGCAAGGATCTTCATCCCGGCACGCTATCACAGGCACCTGCCGCCGTGTCCGGCAATGACCCGCAGCGATCCGTTGCACGTGGCAAACTAGCGGTGGTCGTTCAACGTCCATTGATCATGCACGGATGCGCATAGCCCATGACACGTCTGCTCATCATTGAAGACAACCCCGAGCTGGTTGCAAATCTCTACGCCTTCTTCGAGCCATTGGGCTACGTGCTTGACGATGCACGGGATGGTGCCACCGGCCTGCGCAGGGCAACGCAGAACGATTACGACGCCATTCTGCTCGACCTGATGCTGCCCCGCCTTGATGGCATGGCGCTGTGCCGGAAGCTGCGCGAGGAGTTCCAGAACCCGGTCCCGATCCTGATGCTGACCGCACGTGATCCGGTGGAGGATCGCGTGCAGGGGCTCGCCCTGGGTGCCGACGATTACCTGGTCAAGCCCTTTTCCCTGAAGGAGCTGGACGCACACATCAAGGCGCTGGTGCGACGCGCCGAGGGCCGGTTGGTGCAGAGCGTGCTGGCCTGGCAGGACCTGCGTGTCGACACCCGTTCGCCACAGGCGTGGCGCCAGGGGCACTCCCTTTCCCTGACTCCCACTGCACACAAGCTACTGATGTGCCTGGTGCGAGCTGCCCCCGCAGTGGTGCGCAAGCAGGAGATGGAATACCTGATCTGGGGCGACGAACCCCCGGATAGCGGCGCATTGCGCACGCACATCCATGAGCTTCGCCTGCAGGTGGACAGGCCGTTCAACCCTGCACTGATTGCAACGGTGCACAGCGTTGGCTGGCGCCTGGACACGCCGGCGCTGACGCGTGCGGAGTAGACGGCACCGATGACTGCCCGCACGCTGAGCTCGCTCTATCGAAAGATGACGCTGAGGACGCGCATCACCGTCGTGTTCGTGTTGCTGATGGCCGGTGCAATGGGCTTCATTGCGCTGGTCGAACTGGTGGACTATGACGAGGTGAGAGCCTCGGTGGTTTCGATGAGCCAGGACCGTGAGGTCCACCGGCTGCAGGCGGCGTTGGCCAATGGTGCCCAACCAGAACTGGCGAAGGGCAGCCAGCTGTATGACGCACGCTCGGTGCCTCTGGTGCTTCGCAGGTACGGGCTGGGCTATCACGGTGAAGAGGGTCCGAACGAATGGCATCTGCGGGTCTTCGAAAGCGACGGACAGCGCTACTACCTGCTGCAGGACGGTCAGCACTACGCCTACCTGGAACATCTGATCAACGCCTTTGCGGCACTGGTCATCCTTACCTGCGTGCTCTGCGCGTTCTGGATCGGTCGTCGAACCGCGGCGCATGTCATCGCGCCCATTACCCACTTGGCCGATGCCGTACAGAGCAAGCACAAACCCTTCCCCTTCCAGGACGCGCGTGACGAGATCGGGGTGCTGGCACGCGCCTTCGCCCAGCACAGCGACGAACTTGAGCAGTTCCTGCAGCGTGAGCAATGCTTCGCCGGCGATGCCAGCCATGAGCTGCGCACGCCCCTGGCGATCATCGGAGGCGCAGCCGAGACACTGGTGCACCAACTGCCCGCCGACAGCCACCTGGTGGCCAGCGCCGATCGCATCATGCGCACCACGCAGGAAATGCAGCGGCAGTTGACCTGCCTGCTGCTGCTTTCGCGTGACCCCAGGACGGTGCCGCGCAGCCTCGTTCCTCTGCGGGCGCTGATCGAGGAATGCATGGAGCGATGTGCGCCGTGGATCTCGGGAAAGCCGGTGCGCCTGATTCTGGATGCGCCGCAGGACGCGCAGGCGCTGACCAATGCCGAGCTGGCGCGGAGCGTGATCTGGAACCTGCTGCGCAACGCCTGCCAGTACACGGAAGAAGGTGAAGTGCGGCTCGAGCTGCGGGGTGCCACGCTGCGGATCGCCGACACCGGCCCGGGGCTGCCGCCCAGCATCGATGCGCAGCAGTTCAAGCGTTTCATGCCCAGCGCCCGGCAGAGCGGTGAAGGCCTGGGCCTGTCCATCGTGCAGCGTGCGGTCGAGCATATGGGGTGGCAGATGACGGTCGAGACATCGGCGCAGGGTTGCCTGTTCACCCTGCAGATGCACCCAGCCGCGGCGGGCACCTGACAGCTTCCTGACACGGCCCTGCACATCCTTGCCGGATTTCCACGTGAAGGCAGGACAGAAATGCAGCCAGGGCACCCCAATGGCAACGGCAAGTACCCGCACGGAAAGACCGGCCTGCGCCGCATCTTCCATACCCTGATCCATTCCCGCGATGGTTTCATCGCCACCTTCCGGGGCGAGGCGGCATTCCGGCAGCTGCTGTTGCTGCATGGCGTGCTGGCGGTCGTCGCCTTCCTGCTGGATGTCAGCCGAGGCGAGCGCGCCGTGATGCTGATGGTCTGCTTCATCAGCCTGATTGTGGAACTGCTGAACTCGGCCATCGAAGCGGTGGTCGACCGCATCTCGTTGGAACATCACCCGCTTTCCAAGAACGCCAAGGACATGGGCAGTGCGGCGCAGACCACTGCGCTGTTGATGGTCGCTACGGTATGGGCGGTGGTTCTGCTGGGCTGAGCATGAAAGCTGACAACTTCCTGATAAACGCATCCAGATACTGCGCGCACTTCTCGTACAACGGATTGTGCACGTGCGTCCATGCTTCAGACTTTCCCCTCATCATCCGATCGTGCTTGTGTGGTGCACCGCGTTGTTCTTCGCGACGCTGGGAAACATCGCACTCTGGAAAACACTGTGGTCTGTCATGGACATCCATGACCTGCGCAGCGCCCTGTTCTTCTTCAGCCTGCCGGCACTGTTGTTCTGCCTGTTCAATCTGTTGTTCACGCCCATCGGCGTGCTTCCTTATGTGCGCAAGCCGGTCCTGGCGATTCTGGTTGTCACCAGTGCGGCGTGCAGCTACTTCATGCTTCATTACGGCGTACTGATCGACCGCGACATGGTGCAGAACGCGCTGGAGACCAACCAGGCCGAGATGACGTCCTATCTCTCGGTGCCACTGCTGCTGACAGTGCTGCTGCTGGGCGCCCTGCCCTCGTGCGTTCTGCTGGTGATGCGCACCGGAAACAGCGGTCGGCCCCTGCGGGCGGCGCTGGTATGGCTGGGAAATGTGCTGGCGACGTTGATGGTGCTGACGGCGGTGACGTTTGCGTTCTACAAGGAGTATTCGTCGTTGCTGCGCAACAATCGCTACATCCGCGAGCAGGTGTTGCCGCTGAACGTGGTCCGCCACACCTATGGCTATCTCAAGAGCAGCTACAGCGCCAAGGCGCAACCATTGCGGGCTATCGGCGAGGATGCAATACGTATCCCCGGCAAGCGCCCACGCCTGGTGATCGTAGTGGCTGGCGAGACGGCACGATCGCAGAATTTCCAGCTCAACGGCTACCCGCGTCCGACCAATCCGTACCTGTCACAGAAAGATGTCATCAGCTTCCGCAACGTTTCCTCTTGCGGTACCGCAACGGCGGTGTCATTGCCCTGCATGTTCTCGCAGATGACACGGTCGCAGTACGACGGCGTCACCGCGGCATCGGAAGAGAACGTGCTGGATATCCTGCAACGGACTGGCGCCAGCGTGCTTTGGCGTGACAACAACAATGGCGGTTGCAAGGGCGTGTGCGATCGCGTGCCTACCGATGACATGCCTCCGCTGAAGGTGCCCGGGCTCTGCATCAACAAGGACGGTACCTGCCATGACGAGATCCTGCTGCACCAGCTGGCCGCGCGCATCGAGGCCATGCCGGGAGCGCGCATCGAGGCCATGCCGGGAGATGGACTGATCGTACTGCATCAGCTGGGCAGCCATGGGCCCACCTACTTTGAACGTTATCCAGCCGATGCCAGGGCCTTCAGTCCGACCTGCGACAGCAACCAGATACAGAAGTGCAGCAATGAAGCGCTGGTAAATACCTACGACAACACACTTGTCTACACGGACCGGCTGCTGGGCAAGGCCATCGACCTGCTGCAGACCTATGCGGACCAGCGCGACGTTGCCCTGATCTATGTCTCTGACCACGGCGAATCGCTTGGCGAGCACGGCATGTATCTGCACGGAACGCCCTACTTCATCGCGCCACGGGAGCAGACCCAGGTGCCGCTGGTGATGTGGTTCTCTGCCGGGTTCGCGGACAACGCACGCCTTGATCTTGCCTGCCTACGCCACGCTGCAGGCACAGGATCCTATAGCCACGACAACCTCTTCCACTCGTTGCTGGGATTGTTCGAAGTCAGCAGCAGGGTGTACCGGCCGGATCTGGATATCTTCAATGGCTGTCGAGTGCCCCTTGCCGGCCTTCTGGTTCACCCGTAGGAGGTGCCGGGACTCACCGGGTGAAGTACAGGCAACCGGCTACGGCGATTGGCGTCGGGTCGGCCTCTATCCGCTGGGCGACCAGTGCCATCACTTCGATGCCATCGCCTTGGGCTTCCGGTGCTGACTGCACCACGCGCATCCCTGCAGGCGTGTGCTGTGTCCCGCGTGCGTCGAGGGACAGCGCCTTGCTGAGATCCGCAGCAAGGGCTTCATCAAAGACAGCCACTACGGAGCTGCGCGAAAGTATCAACCGTTCGGACGGATGGCCGAAGACCAGAACCGGCGATGGAAGCTGCATTTCCGCCACAACGCCGGGCAAATCGCCTAGTGCCCTGCTGTAACCCTCGCCCCTGCCTGCGACCGATTCCCAGCCAGCCGACGGCTTTCCGCTGGATGCGATGCCACGCAACTGATAGGCCAATGTTCGGAATGCGGTGCGATCCGCCTTGCAGGACACGAGCGCCAGCGCACGATCAATGTCTTCCTGTTTGGGAACGTTCTTGCGGATCGATTCTGCTGCTGGCGCGGTGGGCGCCATGGAAAGTGCCAGGCCTGCGAACAGCAGAACCTTGTTCAACGTACGGGTGATCAACGCGAAATGCTCCTGCCTGGGGGTGCCAACACCATTCGGCACTACACCGGACGGACGGGAAGTACAGTCTCTATCGGGAAACTTCACTGCCAGCGGCAGCCTCCCGCGCGGCGATCTTCTCGACCAGCGTATCGATCGCCGTCTGCATGGCGCGCGCAGTCTGGTCGCCGCTCTGGTTGGTGATGACGAAGATGCCAAGATCGTACTTGGGCACGATGTAGATGTAGCACTGCGAACGCGGTACGCCACCATGATGGGCGTAGTACACGCCCTTCAGCTGATCGCCGGCGACGATGTTCCAGAAGTAGCCGATGCTGAACTCGGAATCGAATTTGACCAAGGGGCGATGCGATTCCTTTACCACGGGCCCGTTCGCCAGCTGGAATCTGAGGTACTTCACCATCTCCGGAACAGTCGCCTTTACGTTCCCGGATGCGCCCCACGGCAACTGCGGCATCGGCGTGGTCGGCGCCGGGTTGTCGCTGTGATAGCCGACTGCAAGGCGCAGCGCCTCGTCGTCGCTCAGTGTGAGTCGTAGCCCTGTCATCGCTGCGGAATCGCCAAGGTATCCGCGCAACAGCGACGCGTAGTCGCGCTTGTAGACGGTCTCCAGGATATGCGCCGTCAGCTCCGTCCCGGCACTGGAGTACGCGTAATCCTTACCGGGCGCCCGGCCAATCTCGAAAGCGTGCAGATCCTTGAAGAAATCGGCCTTGCCGTAGTGCGCGTAGATGGCGTTGAGTTCGCCTGGCGTACGATGATCGGTGAAGTCCGCCAGCACCGTGTTCGCACGCTCCGGCAACATGTTCGGCAGGCCGCTGGTGTGCGACAACAGATGGCGGATGCGGATGGGCTCACCCTTGTACTGCAGGTTCGGATAGTCCCCCTGCAGGTACTGTCGAACATCGTCGTCCAGACTCACCTTGTGTTCCAGGACGGCATTGGCCATCAGGGTGCCCGCCAGGGTCTTGCTCAACGAACCGATCTCGTAGAGCGTCGCATCGGTCGGCAGGCCTGGCCTCCCGGTTTCCATGTCGCCGCGATGACGGATGAATTCCTTGCCCCGGTACACGACGCCGATCGAGGTTGAATGAAACAACGGCTGCTGGATCAGCGTTGCGGCAACGTCGTCGATCTCCGCACCCAGCTCCTTCGTTGGAACCTTTTCGCTGGCGCAGCCTGCAACCAACAGCGCGGCGGACACCACGAGACAGCTGAGCCATCGCCTGTTTCGAAAACTCATCGAAGTCACGTGCATGCGTCGCCGCTTGAAGGGAGGTGCGGAATGGGGCCTTAAGATAGCCGATGGCCAAGGCCCACGCCTGTGCCGGTTCTCACGGCTGGGCAGGCTCGCACCCTACTCCGCCGCCAGCGCCCGGATCGGGTCCAGCTGTGCGGCACTGCGCGCCGGGAAGTAGCCGAAGCCCAGGCCTATGGCTGACGAGCACGCCAGTGCGGCCAGCACCGGCGCGGCGGTAAACAGAAACGGCACGCCCAGCGACAACAGGCTGGACAACGCACCCGCGCTGAAGGCCAGCAGCACGCCGAGGACGCCGCCGAAGAGACAGATCAGCACTGCTTCGATCAGGAACTGACGCAGGATGTCACCCTGCCGCGCGCCCACCGCCAGGCGCACACCAATCTCGCGCACGCGCTCCTTCACCGATACCAGCATGATGTTCATCACCCCTACCCCGCCCACTATCAGGGCCACGGCGGCGATGGCCGACACCAGTGCGGCCATGGTCTGGCTGGACTTCATCACCGCCTTGCGGATCTGGTCGGCGTTGTAGATGAAGAAGTCGCGGCGGCCATGCCGCAGCTGCAGTTCGGCGGCCAAGGAAGCTTCGGCTGCGGTGGTGGAGACATTGTCGCGCACGCGCACGGTGATGCTCTCCAGCCGCTGGCTGCCCAGCAGGCGCGAGGATGCCGAGGTATACGGCACATAGACAGTGGGCGTTGCACCGCTGGCAAATGCGCTGGCGCCGACCACGCCGATCACCTCTACCGGCATGCCGCCCAGCAGTACCGTGCTGCCGATCGGGCTGCCGCTGAAAAGTGCGGTGGCGGCCTTCTGGTCGACCACGCCCACTGCGCGGTGCGCATCCACTTCAGCATCGGTGAAGAAGCGCCCGGCCTTCAGGCGCAGGCCGCGTACGCGCGGCAGATCTGCGCCAACGCCCATCACCTGCGTGTTGGCGCGTCGGCTGCCCTGTAGCGCGGCCACCGAGCCGCTCAAGGACGGACTGACGCTGTCCACGTAGCTGAGTGCGGCCAGATGGTCGGCATCAGCGACCACCAGCGTTTCGATTTCCGCCGAACGCGGGTCACCGAAATCGACGCCCGGGAAGATCTCCAGTGTGCTGGCGCCAAGCTCGTTGATCTGTGATTCCACCTGGGCCTGTGCGCCTTTGCCCAATGCCACCACGGTGACCACAGCGGCCACGCCGATGATGATGCCGAGCATGGTCAGCAACGTGCGCAGGCGATGGGCCAGCATCGAGCGCACTGCCATCTGCGCAACCTCGCGCACGCCATCCAGTCGAGCACGCCGCTCGACACGCGACGACTGGCCGCGCTCGGGCGCGGATCTGGCCTGAACGGCCGCGCGACCGCCCGCGCCGCGATCGGCCACGACGTGCCCGTCGGCGATCTCGATTACCCGGGCCGCGTGGGCGGCAACCGATGCATCGTGGGTCACCAGGATGACCGTGTGGCCCTGCGCATGCAGGCGCTTCAATTCGGCCATCACCTGTTGGCCGCTGGCATGGTCCAGCGCACCGGTGGGTTCGTCGGCCAGCACGATGGCACCGCCGTTCATCAACGCTCGGGCGATGGACACGCGCTGCTGCTGGCCGCCGGACAGCTGGCTCGGCCGGTTGCCGGTACGCTCGCCCAGCCCCAGCGTTTCCAGCAGTACGCGTGCCCGCGCCGTGCGCGTCGGGACATCCACGCCTGCGTAGATCGCTGGCAACGCGACGTTCTCGGTGGCGCTCAGATTCTCCATCAGGTTGTAGCGCTGGAAGATGAAGCCAAAGTGCTCGCGACGCAGGCGCGCCAGCTCGTCCGGCGACATCTGCTCGGTGGCCGCGCCGTCTACGCAGTAGCTGCCTTGGGTGGGGCGGTCCAGGCAGCCCAGGATGTTCATCAGCGTTGACTTGCCCGAGCCCGACGGGCCGATGATGGCGATGAACTCGCCGGCATCGATGCGCAGCGATACGTCCTTCAGCACCACCACTTCACCGGCGGCAGTACGGTAGGCGCGCGATACGCCATGTAGTTCAAGCAGCGCGTGGGTCATGTTCACATCCCCAGCAGGCTGCTGGCCTGCGGTTCGCCACTACTGGGGGCCTGGCCGACCACCACATTCTCGCCAACCCGCAGGCCGGACAGGATCTGCACGGCGGTGGCAGTGCGCAGGCCGGTGGTCACCGCGCGCTCGTGGGCGCGCCCCTTGGCATCAACCACGCGCACGCTGCCGCGACTGTCGTCGCCACTGTCCGATCCGTTCAGTGCGGTCAACGGTACCTGCAGTGCGTTGTTGGCCCGGGCCAGCTGCAGCGTCACCTTGACGGTCATCGAAGGTTTCAGCTTCAGGCCAGGGTTGCCCACATCGAACAGGCCCGCGTAGTACACCGCCTTTGGTGTCTGCGCCGAGCTGCCGGTAGCGGCCGAAGCCGCGTCGGCAATCGAGGACGGCGCGGGCTCCAGCTGCTGCAGGTGCGATTCGTAGCGCCGTCCGCTCGGCCCCAGCGTCGAAAACCACAACGGCTGGCCAACTGCGATCAGTTCCACGTCAGCCTCGGCGATCTCGGCACGCACAGTCATCGTGTCCATCTGCGCCAGCATCACGATGGTCGGCGTGGTCTGCATGGAGTTCAGCGTCTGCCCAGCCTTGGTGACGATGGCAACGATGTAGCCGTCAGTTGGCGAGAGAATGCGGGTATAGCCCAGATTGATCCGGGCCGTTTCCACCTGGGTCACCGCCTGGTCGATCTGCGCCTGCAGTGCAGCCACCTCCGAGCGTGCCGCATCGCGGGCCACCCGCGCGGCCTCGAAGCCCTCCTGCGAGACCAGCCGCGATGCCACCAGCTGCGACTGGCGATCCAGCATGCGGCTGGTCTGCACATAGCGGGCCTGGCTGGCGGCATGCTGCGCGCGCAGTGCGTTGGTGGATGCTTCAGCACTGCGCAGGGCGATGCGCTGCGGTTGCGAGTCGACTTCGGCGATCAGGTCACCGGCCTGCACGCGCTGGCCCAGCACCACGTGCAAGCGTTTGACCTGCCCGGACACCTGCGCGCCCACCGCCACCAGTTCCTTCGGATTGACCCGGCCCACCGCCTGCACGGTCTTCTCCAGATCAGCCACCCTTGCCGGCGCGATGATCAGGGCGCCATCATCGCCATCGGCGAACGCCCACCAGCCGACACCGCCTGCCAGGACGGCCACGGCGGCGGCGATGATCAGAGTCTTGCGGGTTTTCATCGAGATGCCCGGCTGCTTGCGGTCACCCATCGCGACCGCCAAGGCCTCAGTCTGGGAGCCTTGGTTGGAGGTTTCCTGGAGCCAGTGTGGAGATCGCATGGAGCCAGGGCCTGCGTTCAGGTGTACCACCCGCCGCTGAACCCTCCAGTGCGGGTCCACACAATCTCGACACAATCTCGACCGGGCCTCCATCAAGGGGCGCTAGCCTCGCCGGGTTCTTCCGCCCCCTGCCTGCAATGAAGCGCGATATCCGCACCCATCAGATGCCTTTGATCCTGATTGCCGAAGATGAAGGCGAAATCGCCGATATCCTTTGCGCTTACCTTGCGCGTTCCGGAATGCGCAGTGTCAGGGCCAGCGATGGCGAGGCAGCGCTGGCGAGCCACCACCAGCTGCGCCCCGACCTGGTGCTGCTGGATGTACAGATGCCGAAGAAGGATGGCTGGCAGGTGCTGAGCGAACTGCGCCGGCGCGGCAACACCCCGGTCATCATGCTTACGGCACTCGACCAGGACCTGGACAAGCTGACCGGCCTGCGCGTGGGCGCCGATGACTATGTCGCCAAGCCCTTCAACCCCGCCGAGATCGTCGCGCGCATCCAGGCGGTGCTGCGCCGTAGCGCGCCTTCCGGGGCCGATGTGCCCAACGGCGTGATCCGCCAAGGGCCGTTCGAGATCGATCTGCGCAGCCACGATGTGACGGTCCATGTCGAAGGCCAGGGACATGCGTTGACTGTCACCCTCACTGAGTTCCGCCTGCTGGTGCACATGGCCCGTGCGCCGCGCCAGGTACATGCACGTGCCGATCTTCTGCACGCCTGCCTGCCCGAGGGCGATGCCCAGGAGCGCACGGTGGACAGCCACGTGAGCAAGCTGCGCCGCAAGCTGGAGGATGTGGGCGTGCGCGGCATTCCGGCGACCATCCGCGGCGTCGGCTACCGGCTGCTGGGCTGACGGATGACCACCAAAGGCAAAAGCATCGGCCGCCAGATCACGCTTTCGATCGTGGTGGCATCGCTGTGTTCGACGGTACTGTCGATCGCCGGCTTCTATCTGTTCTATTACCTGATGGAAGTCTTCTACCCGCGCTGGTACGACACGCCGCAGACGATGCTGCCGTCGGGGCTGGAATGGCTGTGGATCGGCCTCACTGCCACCGTGGTCATCGTATTGGCTTCGCTGATCGCTTCGCGCCTCACCTGGCGCATCATCACCCCCTTGAACTCGGTGGCCGAAAGCCTGCGCCGCGTGGCCAGCGGCGATCTGGATGCACGTGCGCGCGGCGACCACACCTCGATGACCGAAGCGGCCACGCTGGTGAGCGACTTCAATTCCATGGCCGAGCGGCTGAGCCGCATGTCGCAGAACCGGGTGTTCTGGAACGCGGCCATCGCGCACGAACTGCGTACACCGATGACTATCCTGCGCGGTCGCCTGCAGGGCATCGCCGACGGTGTGTTCGAGCCACGGCTGGAGCAGTTCACCAGCATGCTGACCCAGCTGGAAGGCCTGACCCGCATCATCGAAGACCTGCGGGTGGTGAGCCTGGCCGAAAGTGGTCATCTGGACCTGCGCCTGCAGCGCAGCGACGTCAGCGTGCAGGTGGCTGCGGTAGTGGAGGCGATGTCCGACGCCCTGGCCGAGAGTGGCTTTTCAGTGACGCTGGAGGCACGCGCCGCGCTGGCGGACTGCGATCCGGCACGCATCCGCCAGGCGGTACTGGCCTTGCTGGAAAACGCGCGCCGGCACGCTACTCCCTGCCCGCTGCGGGTGTATGTGAAGCTGGCCGAGGGGCACTGCAGCGTGACCGTGGACGACGGCGGACCCGGCGTGCCGGATGAACTGCGCGACAGCATCTTCGAGGCCTTCCAGCGCACCGATGTGTCGCGGTCGCGGCAGAGTGGCGGTTCCGGGCTCGGCCTGGCCGTGGTGCGTGCGATCGCCGTGGCCCATCACGGAACGGCACAGTGCCGGCCGAGCGGGCGTGGCGGCACTGTATTCGAGATCCGCTGGCCGGTGCACGCCCGTCGCTGAACGCCACCGGTTTCTCCACGCGATCTCCATCGTTCCTCCATCCCCGCTCCAAGGCGTTGCCGATACTGGGTGCGGCCGGGGAGAAGCCTTCGTCCATCCCCTGCCCCACCCTCGATCCACCCAGGTTCCCATGAAGCACCCACACGACCCGGCTGCTGCAGCCGGCAGCATCGGCCAGCAGAATGCGGCCGCTACGTTGAAAGCCATCCTGCGCACCTATCCCTGGCAGCTCACCGGAACCTTCTCGCTGGTGGCGCTGGAGAATGCGCTGCTGCTGGCCTATCCGCTGTTCGCCGGCTTCGCGGTGGATGCGATCATCCGTGGCAACGTCGGCCATGCCATTTCCTACGCCGGCGTGGTGCTGTTGTTCTGGCTGGTCGGCGCCGCCCGTCGCGCAGTGGATACGCGCACGTTCACCCGCATCTATGCCGATCTGGCAGTGAACGTGGTGCAGGCGCAGCGACGCATGGGCCAGGCCACCTCCACCTCGGCGGCGCGCGTGGTCTTGGCCCGCGAGTTCGTCGACTTCTTCGAGAAGCACGTGCCGATCATCGCTACGGCGCTGGTCTCCATGTTCGGCGCGGCGGCGATGCTGCTGGCGATCGAACCCCTGGTTGGCGCGGCCAGTCTCATTGCCCTGCTCGGTGCGCTGCTGTTGTTGCCCTCGTTCGCTCGCCGCAACGAGCAGTTGCACGGACGTTTGAACAACCGGCTGGAGCATGAAATCCGGCTGGTCGACCGGGTCAGCCCATCGGTGCTGCGCCGTCACTACGCCACGCTGTCGCGGCTACGCATCCTGCTGTCAGATCGCGAAGCCAGTGCCTTCGTGGTGGTCGGCGCGGCGGCCGCGGTGCTGTTCGCCTTGACCATTGGCCGCCTGGCCACAACCGATGGCGTGACCCCGGGCCACGTCTATGCGGTGATGACCTACCTGTGGACCTTTGTCGGCAGCCTCGACGATGCACCGTCGATGGTCGACCAGCTGGCCAGGCTGAAGGACATCGGCCGCCGCGTCAGCCCGGGGATGGACGATGCGGAGAGCGACGTTCGTCCTGGGTCATGAGCTCACCCGCACGCATCCGGTAGTGCTCCACCCATTCCATGGACTGTGCGATGCCACCGAAGGGAAATAGATGCGGGCTGACCTGCCCATGGGCTTCGGTCAACCCATCCACCAGGCGGTCCACGAACACATCCGGCCCAGCTCTACCCAGCAGGCGGCCCATGGAGATGCCATACCGCGACAGCATCGAGGTGCTTGCAGCTACGCCGCACATCGCCGCATAGCGTACAAGCCGCGCGATGCTGGCGGGCCCGGGAACGCCGACCAGCACCGGATGGGTGATGCCACGGGCGCGCAGTTCATTCAACCAGGTCAGCACGACATCGGCATCGAATGCGAACTGGGTGATGACAAGCGGCGCCATGCCTCGCGCTTCGATGCGTTGGCACTTGCGTTCAAGCACGCGCCACCGATCGGCGCTGGTCATCACCGGATGACCTTGCGGATGCGCGCCCACAGCCACGACCTTGATGCCGGCGCGCTCGAGGACACCGCTCTCGATGATCGATGCACTGTCGGCGAACGGTCCGGCAGGTGTGGAGAGATCCCCCGCGATCAGCAGACAGCGCTCGACACCGGCGTCGATCACGGCACGGTCGATGAAGTGCTCAAGCGCTGCCCGCGAGCCGATGCGGCGCGCGGAAAGGTGTGGCATCGGCTCGAAACCCAGTTCGCGCACTGTGCGTGCCGCAGCCAGTCGGGCAGTGTCGTCCTCGCTCGGCAGGTAGGGAATGGAGATGGTCGTGCCCCGCGCCATGCGCGCAGCCTCGGCGCGCAGCGCAGGCATGGCCTTGGCACTCACCTCCAATGAAACGGCGCTGACGAAGGCCTGCGCCCGCTGCGCGCGGTCAGCAGTCCCGTTCGAAGGCTGCCCCAAACGGCCGGTGCCACCTGACATCAGCCGGCTCCGCGCAGGTTGCCGGCGCTGGTGGAGCTGTGCCGTGCCAGCTCGACAAACGCCTGCAGGTAATCGATGCCGGTATCCGCCTCGCGCGCACCCAGATAGATCTGCTTGGGAATGCCTTTGGCGCCCAGCCGTACCGGCACCACGTCCATGCGGGCGGCGTACTCTTCCACCAGCCAGCGCGGCATGGCGGCCACGCCACGGCCACTGGCCACCATCTGCATCATGATGTCGGTGGTTTCAATGGCCTTGTGCCGCCGTGGCGTGATGCCGGCCGGTAGCAGGAACTGGTTGTAGATGTCCAGCCGCTCGAACGGCACTGGGTAGCTGATCAGCACTTCCTGGCTGAGCTGGCGGGGCTTTACGTAGTCGACCTTGGCCAGCGCGTGGCCCTTGGCCACCACCAGCACCTGCTCGTAGTCGAAGACGGGGATGAACTTCAGGCCGGGCTTCAGCAGCGGGTCGGGCGTGACCAGCAGGTCGATCTCGTAGCCGAACAGCGCGCCGATGCCGCCGAACTGGAACTTCTGCTTGACGTCCACATCCACGTCCGGCCAGGCGGCCAGATAGGGCGAGACGATCTTCAGCAGCCACTGATAGCAGGGATGGCATTCCATGCCGATGCGCAGCGCGCCGCGCTCGCCCTGCGCGAACTGGCCCAGCCGCTCTTCGGCCAGGTCCAGCTGCGGCAGCACCCGGTTGGCGACGGCAAGCAGGTACTGCCCGGCTTGGGTCAGCCGCAGGCTGCGGCCTTCGCGCAGCCAGACGTTGGTGCCGAGCTGCTGCTCCAGCTTCTTCATGCTGTGGCTCAGGGCTGACTGGGTCAGGTTCAGCACGCCGGCAGCGGCAGTGAGTGAGCCCTGCTGCTCGACCTGCTGCACGATGCTGAGATGGATCCGCTCCAACATGACGATGAATCTCACTCATGGATTGGTGAAGTAATACCATTTTACGTCATGGGAAGGGCTGGCTAGCATCGGCCCATGCCTTCGGTTACCTGCCAGCCCGGTCACCCCGCCGGCCTGCAGGACTGCGCCCCTGCAGATCATCCGAAGGAGCCCCTCCCCTGCTGAAAGCGAAGAGATGACCCGCCCCCTCCGTATCGTCGCCGTTTCCGGCGGGCTGCAGCGCCCCTCAAGGGCCGCGACCCTGGCCGAGCACCTGCTGGACCTGATCGGCGAAGGCGTGCCCTGCGATCAGCACCTGATTGAACTGGGTGAACTGGCGCCGCAGTTGGCCGGTGCGCTCTGGCGCTCGCAGTTGCCCGAGACCGTGGAGCGGCAGTTGGCCGCTGTCGAGCAGGCCGATGTGCTGGTGGTGGCCACGCCGGTCTACCGAGGTTCGTACACCGGCCTGTTCAAGCACTTCTTCGACTTCATCGACCAGGACGCGCTGGTCGATACCCCCATCCTGCTGGCCGCCACCGGCGGCAGCGAGCGCCACGCACTGATGATCGACCACCAGCTGCGACCGCTCTTCAGCTTCTTCCAGGCCCGCACCCTGCCCTTGGGCGTCTACGCAACCGACCGCGATTTCGCCGAAGGCCGTGTACACGACGAAGCGCTGATCCAGCGGGCGCGCCTGGCGGTACAGCGGGCGATGCCGTTGCTTGCCCTCTCCCATCGCGCAGCACCTGCCCCCCTTGTGGCTGCTGCCGCTCTCTGAATGCCGACTGCCATCGACCTGCATTCGGATGTCACCCCGCAAACCGGAACGCCGCCCATGACGACCAGCAACTTCACCTTCAGCATCAGCCGTATTCCTTTCAACGAGGATTACCAGCCTGCTGATGGCACGCGCATCACCACCAACTTCGCCAACCTGGCCCGCGGCGAATCCCGCCAAGAAAACCTGCGCAACACGCTCGGCATGATCAACAACCGCTTCAATGACCTCGCGCACTGGGACAACCCGAGCGCGGACCGCTATGTCGTCGAGCTGGACATCATCTCTGTGGAGATGCACATCGATGGCAGCGACGGCGGCGATACGTTCCCGTTGATCGAGGTGCTGCGGCCGACCATCGTCGACACCCTCACCGGTACGCGCACCGAAGGCATTGTCGGCAACAACTTCTCGTCGTATGTGCGCGACTACGACTTCAGCGTGGTACTCCCGGCCAGCAACGAGGGCAAGGCCACCTTCGGCATTCCCGACGGCTTTGGCGATCTGCACGGCAAGCTGTTCCAGCACTTCCTGGAGTCGGAGGCCTACCGTGCGAACTTCAGCAAGGCGCCTGTCATCTGCATCAGCGTCTCCAGCTGCAAGACCTACCACCGCACCGAGAACCACCATCCCATCCTGGGCGTGGAGTACCGGCAAGGCGAGTTCTCCCCCACCGACCAGTACTTCGACAAGATGGGGCTGAAGGTGCGCTACTTCATGCCGCCGGGCAGCGTCGCGCCGCTGGCGATCTACTTCCAGGGCGACCTGCTGGGCGATTACTCGAACCTGGAACTGATCGGCACCATCAGCACGATGGAGGCCTTCCAGAAGATCTACCGCCCCGAGATCTACAACGCCAATTCCGTGGCCGGCAAGGTCTACCAGCCCAGCCTGAAGCACCAGGACTACTCCTCCACCCGCATCGTCTACGACCGCGAGGAGCGCAGCCAGCTCGCGGTCAAGCAGGGAAAGTTCACTGAAGAGCACTTCATCAAGCCGCACCGCGCCGTGCTTGAGCAGTGGGCCGCCCGCTGATCCATCGATCTTCCATTCGCCCCCCAGGACACAAGACGCAATGTCGACGAAGAAACTGCTCCCCACCTCCACCGCAGGCAGCCTGCCCAAGCCCTCCTGGCTGGCCGAGCCCGAGAAGCTCTGGTCGCCCTGGAAGCTGCAGGATGAAGCGCTGAATGAAGGCAAGCAGGACGCCCTGCGCCTGTCCCTGCAGGAACAGCAGCATGCCGGCATCGACATTGTCAGTGATGGCGAACAGACGCGGCAGCACTTCGTCACCACCTTCATCGAACACCTCAACGGCGTCGATTTCGAGAAGCGCGAAACCGTCCGCATCCGCAACCGTTACGACGCCAGCGTGCCCACCGTGGTGAGCGCTGTCAGCCGCCCGAAGCCGGTGTTTGTGGAAGATGCGAAGTTCCTGCGCAGGCAGACCACGCAGCCGATCAAATGGGCGCTGCCGGGCCCGATGACCATGATCGACACCCTGTATGACGCGCACTACAAGAGCCGCGAAAAGCTGGCATGGGAGTTCGCGAAGATCCTCAACGAGGAAGCGAAGGAACTGGAGGCCGCCGGCGTGGACATCATCCAGTTCGATGAGCCCGCCTTCAATGTGTTCTTCGACGAAGTGAACGATTGGGGTGTAGCCGCCCTGGAGCGCGCGGTCGAAGGGCTCAAGTGCGAAACCGCGGTGCATATCTGCTATGGCTACGGCATCAAGGCCAACACCGACTGGAAGCAGACGCTCGGTTCGGAATGGCGCCAGTATGAAGAATCGTTCCCGAAGCTGCAGACCTCCAGCATCGACATCATTTCGCTGGAGTGCCACAACTCCCACGTGCCGATTGACCTGATCGAACTGGTGCGTGGCAAGAAGGTGATGGTGGGCGCCATTGATGTGGCTTCCAGCACGGTTGAAACGCCGGAAGACGTGGCCAACACCCTGCGCAAGGCCCTGCAGTTCGTGGACGCTGACAAGCTCTACCCCAGCACCAACTGCGGCATGGCGCCGCTGTCGCGTGAGGTGGCACGGGGCAAGCTGCGCGCGCTCAGTGCGGGCGCACAGATCATCCGCGAGGAGCTTCTGGCACAGGGCTGAGCGGGAGGGCGCATGCTGTCGAACGCGCCCGGCTTCCCCAGGCAAAGGCCGCGCGCCAGTGCGGGAGCCCTCCACTCCCGCACTGGCGCCGCCTCCCCTACCCTTGCGCTCCGATACTCAGCGCTGCTGATCCTTCAGGAACAGCCACGTGATCAGCGTGGCATCCGGACCCTTGGGGTCGGTGAACGGCAACCCGGACTGGCTGCCGCTCCAGGCATGCCCCATGCCCTGCACCACGTAATGCTGGACCAACGTCCTGCCACCGTAGGTGTAGGTGTCGACCGTGTAGGCACGCCCACCCGGCACCTGTCCGTGGAAAGTGTTGGTCGGCACATACTTCACCGAGTCGTTGTCCAGGCCATCGTCGGCCAGGTCATTGGTCTGCAGGAACTGGCGCACGGCCTGCTGTCCATTCACCGGGTTCACCGTGGCGTCGGCGGTGCCATGGAACACCAGCACCGGGATCGGTCGCGGTGACGGCGAACCCGAGCACTGCCAGGCCAGTCGCCCGTTGCTGTCCGGTGAGTAGATGCTGCCGGCCAACAGTGCGTAGGCGCTGCCGGAGATCGTGGTCGCACCCTTGTACATGCCACCGGAATGAATCGCGCCCGCAGCGAACACATCCGAATAGCAGGCCAGCATGATCGAGGTCATCGCCCCGCCAGCGGAAATGCCGGTGACGTACACGCGATGCGGATCGATGCTGTAGCCCGCTTTCACCTTGTCCACGATGCCGGCCAGGATCGAGGCCTCGCCACTGTCGCGCGCCTGGTTGATCGGCAACTGCCAGTTCCAGCAGCGTGCCGGATTGGAGGTTACGTTCTGCCGCGGGTAGACCACGATGAAGCCTTCGGTGTCAGCCACCTCGTTGAAGCCGGAGGCCTCGCCCATCAGGTTCGGCCCGGTCACGCAGCCGTGCAGCACCAGCAACAGGGGCAGCGGTTGCGTTTCGTCGTAGCCGGCGGGCACCCATACCTGGTACTCGCGGGCGCCGAACAGATTGCCGTACAGGCCAACATCCCAATGCCCGGGTGGGTCTGCCGCAGATGCGGTACCCGTCGTCGCCAGCCAGGTGCACAGCAGCAGCATCAACGCCTTGATTGAATCGATTCCAGATTTCATGACCAGATCCTCATGCGTGAGTCGTGGATGAAGTGGTACCGGAAATCCTCGTGGACCGACCTTCCAGAGGGTGCTGCGACGCCGCTGTCAAACCCAGCCGGTGGCGTAGTAGATGCCGATCACCACGAACACCGCGAGGGTCTTGATGACGGTCACTGCGAAAATGTCCTTGTAGGCCTGGCGATGGGTCAGCCCGGTCACCATCAGCAGGGTGATGACCGCACCGTTGTGCGGCAGGCTGTCCATGCCGCCGGATGCCATCGCCGCAACACGATGCAGCACCTCCATCGGAATGCCGGCGGCCTGTGCGTTGGCGATGAAGGTCTCCGACATTGCCGCCAAGGCGATGCTCATGCCGCCCGATGCAGAGCCGGTGACGCCGGCCAGGCCGGTTACGGTGACCGCTTCGTGCAGTAGCGGATCCTTGATGGAGCCCAGCGCGTTGGCCACCACCATGAAACCCGGCAACGCGGCGATGACCGCGCCGAAGCCATATTCCGAGGCGGTGTTCATGGCGGCCAGCACTGCACCACCGATCGCCGCCTTGGTGCCCTCTGCAAACTGGGTGACCACCGGACGCCAGGCCAGCGCCAGCACCGACAGGATGCCAACCAGCAGCGCACCCAGCACGGCCCAGATTGCAGTGATCTTCGCCACGTCCTGTACCACGGGCGCGGCGCTGCCCATGATCGACGGTACGAAGCTGTGCTCGGCGCCGTACCAGTGCGGCATGCCCAGGGTGAACAGCTTGTTGGAGACGAACACCAGCAGCAGCGGCAGCACGGCAATGCCCGCATGTGCCAGTCGAGTGCCGGCAAATAGTGTGGGCTCGTTCACCAGGGTGGCCGGATCGCCGTAGCCTTCGCCGTTGCGCAGCGCAACGCGACGGCGCCACTCGAGGTAGGCCATGCCAACCGCCAACACGAAGATGCCGCCAAGCGTGCCCAGCACGGGTGCCGCCCAGGTATCGGTACCGAAGAACGTGGTTGGAATGATGTTCTGGATCTGCGGCGTTCCCGGCAGCGCGTCCATGGTGAAGCTGAAGCCGCCCACCGCCAGCGTGGCCGGAATCAGGCGCTTGGGGATGTTGCTCTGGCGGAACATTTCCGCCGCGAACGGGTAGACCGCGAACACCACAACGAACAATGACACGCCGCCATAGGTCAGCAGGCCCGACACCAGCACGATCGACAGCATTGCCCGCTGAGGTCCGAACAACCGGATCGCAGCCCCCACGATGGAGCGGGAGAACCCGGACAGTTCGATCAGCTTGCCGAACACCGCGCCCAGCAGGAACACCGGGAAATAGAGCTTGAGGAAGCCGACCATCTTGTCCATGAACAAGCCGGTGAACATCGGTGCCACCAGCGAGGGGTCGGTCAGCAGCACAGCGCCCAGTGCGGCGACGGGCGCGAACAGGATCACGCTGTAACCGCGGTATGCCACCAGAATGAGGAAGGCCAGCGCTGCAAGTACGATCAGTAACGACATACGGCGCTTCCAGGTGGGGACGCGCCCAGTATCCGGATCTGGCGACCGCTGCCGACTGGACCTAGGTCCACTCGCCGGTGCGCCACGGCGCCGCTAGCCTAGGCAGCATGGGTGGCAATGGGCCATCTGCCTTGGGGGAGGACCGAATGAAACGGAATTGCTTGAGCCTGATGATCGGCACGCTGTTGGCCACCGGGCCGGTTCTGGCGCAGGACGCACCGCAGGGCACGCCGGCGGCGGGCAGGACCGCTTCGGCGACCAACCTGGACAGCATCACGGTGACCGCGCGCAAGCGCGAGGAAACCCTGCAGGAGGTGCCGGTTGCGGTCACTGCCTTTACCTCCGAAGCCCTCGACAAGATGAACGTCCAGGACATCAGCGACCTGGATGGACAGGTGCCCAACCTGACCATCTACGCGGCGCGTGGCGCCAGCAGCACGGTCACGGCCTACATCCGCGGCGTCGGCCAGTCCGATCCCACCTGGGGCGCTGACCCAGGCGTGGGCATCTACCTGGACGACGTCTACATTGCCCGCCCGCAGGGTGCGTTGCTGGACGTGTTCGACGTCTCGCGCATCGAAGTTCTGCGCGGTCCGCAGGGCACGCTGTACGGCAAGAACACCATCGGCGGTGCGATCAAGTACATCTCGCGCGGCCTGCCCACCCAGACAGAAGGCTTTGCCCAGATCACCGTGGGCAACTACAGCCAGCTGGACGCCAAGGCGGCCATCGGCGGCCCGATCGGTGGCGCCGACAGCGGTCTGCGCGCCCGCGTGGCAGTGGCCAGCATGAATCGTGACGGCTTCGGTGAGAACACGTTCACCAACCAGCCGGTGAGTGACAAGCAGATCAATGCGGCACGCTTCAACCTGGGTGCGTATGCGGGTGACGATTTCGATGTGCAGTTCGCCCTGGACTGGATCGATGACCAGTCCGGCATGCGCGGTTCGAAGATGCTGGCGCCCAATCCATTCGTGCGCGCCTACCCGCCGATGGATGACCGCTACGACATCCGCTCGGGCATGCGCAACCTCAACAGCGTGGAGACCAAGGGTGCCTCGGCGACGGTGAACTGGCGGCCCAGCGAGGATGTTGCACTGAAGTACGTGGTGGCCAAGCGCGAATCGGACAGCGATGCGAACATCGACTTCGACAGCACGCCGGTCAAGCTGGCCGATGTGGGTGGCACTTACCACGACGACCAGGTCAGCAACGAGGTGCAGCTGAACTACGATGCCGGCGGACGCGTGCGCGGCGTGGTCGGCCTGTACCAGTTCAGTGGCGAAGCCGGCGGCCAGATCCGCAACAACTTCTTCAACCTGCAGTTCGGCGATACCCGCGGCAAGGTGCTGACCGACAGCATCGCGCTGTATGCCGATTGGACCTTCGACCTGACCAGCAAGCTGAAGCTGGACGTCGGCGCCCGCTACACCGACGAGGACAAGCGCGCGATCGTGTTGAACCGCTTCTACGCCGACGCGACCTTCAGCAGACCCATCGCGGTGGCGGCGGATTTCGACAAGAAGACCAACTTCAAGAACGTCTCGCCGAAGGTGTCGCTGGACTACCAGATCACCCCGGACATCATGGTCTACGGGCTGGCCACGCGTGGCTTCAAGTCCGGCGGATACAACATCCGCGCCAACGCCGTGGCCGTACCCCGCTCAGCCGAGCCGTTCGATGACGAGACCGTGGACAGCTTCGAGATCGGCAGCAAGATGGCCTTCCTCGACCAGCGCCTGTTCCTGAACCTGTCGGCGTTCCACAACAAGTACAAGGACATCCAGCTGTCGGTGTTCACCGGCATCGATACCAATGGCGATGGCGTCGACGATGCCTTCTTCGGCGACTTCACCAATGCCGGCGCCGGCACCATCAACGGCCTGGAAATCGAGTACCAGTACCTGCCCAGCCAGCACTGGCTGATCTCCGGCAACCTGGCCTGGCTGGACGCCAAGTATGACGAGTACATGGATCGTGGCGTCAACGTGGCCAAGCAGATGAAGTTCACCAACGCACCGGACTTCTCGGGCGCGTTGAACGTGGAATACCGCACCGAGCTGGCCAATGGCAGCAACCTGTCCGCTCGGGTGAGCTACAGCTACCAGAGCGAAGTGTGGCCGACCACCGACCTGAGCCCGGTGATCCGCCAGGATGGCTATGGGCTGGTCAATGCCGGCGTGATCTGGAAACTTGATGACGCCTGGACGTTCTCGTTGCAGGGCACCAACCTGGCCGACAAGGAATACCGCACCACCGGTTACAACATTCCGGCGGTCGGCACGCTGATTGGTTTCTATGGGCCGCCGCGCCAATATAGCCTCAGCGTCCGTTACGATTTCTAGGAAGCTTCTGCATGACACCGTCTTACGATGATCTGTACTGGAAAAGTGACGATGGGCTGCGCCTGCATGCGCGCGACCATGCCCCGGGTGCGGGGCGACCGCCCCGTGGCACGGTGGTCTGCATCCCCGGCTTGACCCGCAATGGCGCCGACTTCGATGCCCTTGCGCAGTCGCTGACCGCCGTCGGCTGGCGGGTGATCGCCGTTGACCTGCGTGGACGTGCGGGTTCGGAACGTGCGCTGGATCCGTCCAGCTACAACCCACGCGCGTATGCCGATGACATGGTGGCACTGCTGCGGTCACAGAACATCGACAAGGCGGTGTTCGTCGGCACATCGCTGGGGGTGCTGGTCACCATCACCCTGGCCTCGCGTGCGCCCGGGCTGATCGCCGCGGCGGTGCTGAACGACGCCGGCCCCAAGGTGCCGCGCGAAGCCCTGGCGCGCATCGGCAAGTACGCCGGCAAGCCCGTCCCACCGATGGACCAGGCACAGGCGACGAGCTATGTGGAGTCCATCGGCAAAGCCGCATTCCCGCGCTTTACCACCGACGATTGGCGGGCGATGGCCGTACGCACCTTCCGCCAGCGCAGCGATGGCCTGCTGGAACTGGACTACGACCCGGCGGTGATCCGCACTACGCGGCCGTGGGTGCTGTGGCTGCTGCGCCCGGTGTTGTGGCGGGCCGTGCGTGGCCTGACTTCGCGGGTACCGGTACTGGTAGTGCGCGGGGCGTTGTCGGACATCCTGCCTGCCGATGTCGCGCGGCAGATGGCAGCCACCTCGCCCAACACCCGCCTCGTTGAAGTACCGGAGGTGGGCCATGCGCCGATGTTGTCCGAGCCCGAGGCGCGCGATGCGATTCTGGCCCTGCTGGAGCGCGTGCGATGAGTTCCGGCGTTTCGACGGATGAGCTGCCTGCCGCCCTGCAGGCCCTGCGGCAATGGGCGGCAAGTGAACGGCTGAGCGGCAGCACGCGCATCACACAATCGCGCATCGATGCCTTCGCCGCCGCCACCGGTGATCACAACTGGATCCACACCGATCCGGTCCGCGCCCAGACCGGCCTGCCGGGCGGGCAGACCATCGCGCATGGTTTCCTCCTGCTCTCGCTTACCGTCGAGGACGATGTGGCGGCCCTGGCCGGTTTTCCCGGCATCGCCCTCGTACTGAACTACGGATTGAACAAGGTCCGCTTCCTGGCGCCGGTACCCAGCGGTTCCGAGGTGCGGATGCGCTCGCAGCTGCTGTCACTGGAGGCGCGCAGGCCCGGGCAGTGGCTGCTGACCCAGCACAAGTCGGTGGAAGTGATCCCCGCCGGCGAGGTGGCCGTGGTCGCCGAACAGCTGTCGCTGATCGTGCTCGCCGGCTAGCGCCGCCCTAACTCTGCAGCGCAGCACCTGCCGGCTGCCCGCCGGACGCGGTTCTCTCTACACTGGAGCGATGTTGACGCCCTCCATCGTCCTGTTCGCCTGCATCGCGTGGACCGTGCTGCTGTTCGGCGTCGCCCTGTGGGGGGAACGCCAGGGGCATCGGCTGTCGAAGGTCTGGCCGGCCATCTACGCGCTGTCGCTGGGCGTGCACTGCACGGCATGGACCTACTACGGGGCAGCCTCGCAGGGCGTGCAATGGGGCTTTCCAATCCCGCCGACACTGATCGGCATGGCGCTCATTTTTGCCTTCGGCCTGCCCTTCCTGGTGCGGCTGGGGCGACTGGCCAAACAGCACAACAGTGCCACCATCGCCGATCTGGTGGTCGCGCGGCTGCGAGCCGACCAAGGGCTGGGCATCACCATCACCCTGGTCGCGCTGTTCGGCATCATTCCCTACATCGCACTGCAGCTCAAAGCAGTCAGCCAAGGCCTTGGCGCCTTGCTTGGCGATCAGTTCGCGCCCGTCGGCTGGCAGCTGGACGTATCGTTCTGGTTCGCGCTGACGATGGCGGCATTCACCACGTTGTTCGGTGCGCGCAAGGCGTCGGCCACCGAACACAACCGGGGCATAGTGATCGCGCTGGGCCTGGAATCGCTGTTGAAGCTGACGGCACTGCTGGCGATCGGCCTGTATGCCGCGCTCTCGGTGCACAAGTCCGGTGAGCCGCTGCTTGAAAAGATGGCGCAGCTGCCGCCGCCGGCAGTCGTGCCGGATTACCTGACCATGGTGGCGCTCGGTGCGATGGCCGCGTTCACCCTGCCCCATCAGTTCCATGTGGGCGTGGTCGAACTGCGGCAGTCGTCGGACCTGAAGACGGCGCGCTGGCTGTTCCCGGTGTACCTGCTGTTGATCGGCCTGCCGTCGGTGCCGATGGCACTGGCCGGTGCCGCACAGCTGCCGTCTTCGGTATCGCCCGACCTGTATGTCCTGGCCCTGCCGCAGGAACGCGGCCACCACCTGCTGGCGCTGCTGGCCTACCTGGGCAGCCTGAGCGCGGCCACCGGCATGATGATCCTGTCCGGGCTGACCCTGTCGATCATGCTCGGCAACCACGGCGTCGGCTCGCGCCTGCTGAGCGGCGTCAACGGCTTCAACAGCGGCGCTGATCTGCGACCACGTGTGCTGGCCTTCCGTCGCGCCGGCATCCTCGCCGTGTTCCTGATGTCGTGGCTGTACAGCCGCGCGATGAGCGGCACCGAGGCACTCAGCGACTTCGGCCTGATGTCGTTCACCGCGCTCTCCCAGCTGGCACCGGCAGTACTGCTGGCGGTGTACCGTCCGCGCACGCCCTCCCCAGCCATCATCGCCGGGATCGTGCTGGGCTCACTGGTCTGGTTGTGGCTGGTACTGCTGCCGATGGTGATCCCCGCCCCGCCGCCGTCGGCCAGCCCCGACGGACTGCACTGGCTGGCGATGTTCTCGCTGCGCATGCAGCCGGGCCATATCGCCATCAGCATGGGGGCGAGCCTGGCGGTCAATCTGGCGACCGTTGTGCTGGTGTCACGTGCGGTGCGTCCCTCGATGCCACGGCAGCGCGACGCGGTGGCCGCAGCATCCTTGCGCAAGACGGCCGGTCGCTTCCTCGGCCAGGAACGGGCACGCCAGCTGATGGACGGGCATGCCGGGCAGATGCTGGATGACGAGCGCGTCACCGCCATCGAGCGGGAGCTGACTGCCGTGGTCGGTGCGGGCATGGCACGCCTGCTGGTGGAGGCGGCCCGCGATGGTGGTGCCGCACCGCTGGACGCCGTTACCCGCGCGGTCGGCGAAGCCACCCAGGTGCTGCGCTTCAACCAGCGCCTGCTGGAAGCCGCGTTGGAAAACATGAGCCAGGGCATCAGCGTGGTCGATGCGCAGCTGCAGTTGGTGGCCTGGAACAGCCGTTATGCCGCGCTGTTCAAGTTTCCGCCGGAGCTGCTGCAGGTGGGGCAACCGGTGTCGAACCTGACGGCGTGGGCGTTGGGACAGCTGAAGATCGGCGACGCCCCCGGCGACTCGCGCGACAAGGCGCTGCAACGCCGGGTGGTGCACATGCGGCGCGGCACCCCGCATCTGTCCGAGCGGATCTTCCCGGACAACACCATCGTTGAAATCCGCGGCAACCCGATGCCCGGTGGCGGCTACGTGGCCACCTTCACCGATGTCACCGCTTTCCGGCGGGCCGAGGACGCGCTGAAGCGCAGCAACGAAACCCTGGAGCGCCGGGTGCAGGACCGTACTGCCCGGCTGGAGCAGGCCGTGCATGAAGCCGAACGAGCCAACGTGGCCAAGACACGCTTCCTGACCGCTGTCGGCCACGACCTGATCCAGCCCCTGCATGCGGCGCAGCTGCTGACCGATGCCATGTCGCAGCACATCGAATCGGAGTTCCTGGACAGCTTCCTGCGCCAGATCCGTGGCGCGCTGGACTCCACCGACGATCTGCTGTCGGGCCTGCTCGATATTTCGCGGCTGGAAGCCGGCGGACTGGTCGCCGATCCGCGTCCGTTCGCGCTGTCGACCGTGCTGGATCCACTTGCACAGGAGTTCGCCGTGCTGGCGGCGGCGCGCGGCCTGCAGTTCCGCCATGTGCGGACCCGCGCGTGGGTGCACAGCGACCCGTTGCTGCTGCGTCGGGTGCTGCAGAACTTCCTGGCCAATGCCATCCGCTACACCCGTCGTGGCGGCGTGCTGCTGGGCTTGCGCCGGCAGGGCCAGACCCTGTCGATCGGCGTGCATGACAGCGGCCCCGGCATCGCACCGGAGCAACAAGCGGTAGTGTTCGAGGAATTCCATCGTGGCGACCGCAGCAACGGCCAGGGCCTCGGTCTGGGGCTGACCATCGCGAGCCGCATTGCCGACCTGCTGCACGCCCCGCTGCAACTGCAGAGCGCGCTCGATCGCGGCTCGACCTTCTCGATCACCGTGGCGCGGGCAGCGCCGCCTGCGGCCCCGCGCACTGAACCCGCCGCTGGCAACAGCAGCATCAAGGGTATCCGCGTGCTGGTGGTCGACAACGATCCGCAGGCGCTGGAGGCAATGCGACAGATGCTGCTTTCGTGGGGCTGCGATGTCATCGCGGCGCGCGATGTCAATGCGCTGGGTGCTGCAGCACAGGAGGCTGCACTGTGGCTGTTCGACTACCACCTTGATGATGGCGATACGGGTGTCGCGCTGTGGAAGCGCCTTGTCGCCGTCCACGGGACGCGGCCGACGGTGATTCTCAGCGCCGACACCGGCAGCGACACCCGCGAGGCGGTGCGCAGCGTGGGCCTGTCACTGCTCAACAAGCCGTTCAAACCGCTGGCACTGCGCTGGGCGATCAACCATCTGCTGGCAACGGCCGCTACGGCAACGCCCTGACCAAGGGTCAGGCGTCCTGCGTCTCTTCGATCTGCCGCGAAGGATCGGTCAACCCCATCTCGTGCAGCACACGGATGGCCTGCGCACGATTACGCACGCCCAGCCGGCCCATGATGCGGGTCATGTGCGCCTTGACCGTGCGCAACTGCACGCCCAGCCGGTCGGCGATCTGCTTGTTGAGCAGCCCTTCGGCCACCAGGCTCAGCACCTTGTACTGATGCGCGGACAGGCTGGACAAGCGCGCGGCAAGATCGGCGTCCTTGTTGAAGGGCGCGACCCGCGCCACCGGCTCGCGCAGCAGCGCCGGAATCCAGCGCTCACCTTCCAGCACGGTCTGCAGCGCGGACTGCAGGTCGGTCAGCCCTGAACTCTTGGGCAGATAGCCGGCTGCGCCCAGATCGATGGCGCGGCGGATCACGTGCGGCTCTTCATTGGCCGAGACGATGATGATCGCCAGCCCCGGTTGCAGTGCACGTATGGTTGCCAGCCCGGCAAGACCGTGGTTGCCCGGCATATGCAGGTCCAGCAGCATCAGGTCGATCTGCTGGCTCTCGATCGCTTCCAGCACGCTGTGCAGCGAATCGGCCTCGCTGATCTGCAGGTCAGCCACTGCCTCCTCGGCCGCGCGATGCAGCGCGGCGCGGAACAAGGGGTGGTCATCGGCGATGAGCAGGGTCGGCATGTCCAGCCGAGGTTAGCAAATCGCCTGCGGTTGGGCACGGGTACCAAGGTACGCTGGCGTGCGCCGCCCGGATTGCTAGGGTGGAGCAATGAACATCCATCGCTCCCTTGCTCCGCTGTGCGCCGCGCTGGCCCTGTTGCCGGGCGGGATCTCCGTCGCCGATGCCGCCACGCCCCGCCCCACCGCCGCAGCTCCGGTGTTCGAGCAGTGGCGGGAAACCCTGCATCGCGGCAACGATGAACTGCTGACGGCGGGACTGGACATCGACGCCCTGCGCTCGACCACCGCGCCAGCCTTCAGCAACCCGGCCCAGCCCACGGCGGAGGAGGCCCGGCGTCGTGCGATCTGGAGCAGCTGGCGCGGCATCGCCGACCTGACTCCCGGTGGTGGCTTCGGCGATGTCTACGGCAGCCTGCAGGCAGTGCCCGGCCGCGAGTTCTCGGCCTACGCGCGCATTCCTGGCGCGCGCCAGCCCCACCGCGTACTGGTGCAGGTACCCGACAACTTCGACGCCTCGCGACGCTGCCTGGTCGTCGCTGCGTCATCCGGCTCGCGTGGCATCTATGGCGCGATTGCGGTAGCCGGCAGTTGGGGTCTGGCCCACGGCTGCGCCGTCGCCTATACCGACAAGGGCGCAGGCAGCGACTACTACGACCTGGACGCCAAGGCCGGCTTCCAGGCAGACGGCACGCCCGCCTCACAAGGCGCGTTGGCCTTCATTCCTGCGGGTGCGGCAACCACGCAGGGGATAGCTTTCAAACATGCCCATTCGGGTGACAACCCGGAAGCAGACTGGGGCCGGCATCTGCTGCAGGCGCTGCAGTTCGGCCTGCAGTCACTGGACCGCGCCTACCCGGGATCGAAGCCATTCACAGCGGCCAACACGCGCACGCTGGGCGTGGGCGTATCCAATGGCGGTGGCGCTGTGCTGCGCGCGGCGGAGATCGAAGGCGATTGGTTCGATGCGATGGTGGCCGGCGAACCGAATGTGTCGGTGGCAGGCGCTCCGCCGCTGTACGACTTTGTCACCCAGGCCGCGTTGCTGATGCCCTGTGCCCTGCTGGCAGAGGACGATCTGCCGCAACCGCCGATGCGGGCGCAGGCCGTGCCGGTGTGGACACAGCGATGCGCCACGCTGAAGTCCGCCGGCTTGGTGCAAGGTGATGACACTGCGGCACAGGCACGATCGGCACGCCAGCAGCTGCTCGACGCCGGCTTGAGCGCCGACGCACTTCGCGCCGGCGCGTTCTCGACGGGATTCGATCTGTGGCGCGCCATCGCAGCGACATATTCGTCGGCCTATGGACGCCACGGCGCTGGCGAACATCCCTGCGCGTACAGTTTCTCGGCCACTGGGGCAGATGGCAGGCCTGGCGTGGCCGCAGCCGAGGCTCGCGCAACCTGGTGGAGTGAGGGCAGCGGCATTCCACCGGGCAACGGCGTGGTGCTGGTGGATGGCAATGCAGCCGGGGCGGCAGACAATCCGCTGCGTGGCCTGAACTGCCTGCGTGCACTCGGCAAGGGCGATAGCGCCGATGCCCGGCGGGTACGCGCCGGCATCGCCGCGGCCACCACCAAGGCGCCGCGTCGCGGCCTGCCCATCGTGGTGATCCATGGCATCGACGATGGGCTGGTGCCGATCAGCATGACCAGCGATCGCTACGTGCCACGTGCACGCAAGGCGGGGGCGCCGATCGCCTATTGGCGGGTGAACAACGCACAGCATTTCGACTCGCTGCTGGCCTTCCCGGATTACCGGAAGCGCTACGTGCCGCTGCTGCCCTACATGTTCGCGGCGATGGACCAGGTATGGGATCACCTTGAGGATCCAGCGCATCCACTGCCGCAGGATGCGCTCATCCAGCCAACGCCACGCGCCGAAGCGCCCTTGCTGCGCGAGCAGCTGTCCATTCCCGCAGCCCAGGCCATCCCCAACCGCTGACGCGCCGCCACCAGGAAACCCCACATGTCACCCGCCACCGCCACAGACGCGCCCGCCGCCGAGGCTCATGCCTATCCCCTGCTGATCAAGCAGTTGCTGCTGACGCCGCTGGCCGTGCGTCCACAGCAGGAAATCGTCTACGGCGACAACGTCCGCTTCGACTACCGCACCCTGCAGGCGCGCATCGGCCAGCTGGCCGGGCTGTTGACCTCGCTGGGGGTAAAGCACGGCGATACCGTGGCGGTGATGGACTGGGACAGCAACCGCTACCTGGAGAGCTATTTCGCCGTGCCGATGATCGGTGCGGTGCTGATGACGGTGAACATCCGCCTGGCACCCGAGCAGATTGCCTATACGCTCAATCACAGCGGTGCGCGGGTGATCCTGGCCAACCGCGAGTTCCTGCCGGTGCTGGAAGCCATCGACGAACAGCTGCCGGATGTGCGCACGCGTGTCCTGCTGGATGATGAGGATGGGCCGCTGCCAGCGGGCTTCGTGACCGAGTATGAAGCCGGGCTGCGCGAGGCCACGCCCATCATCAGCTTCCCGGACTTCGACGAGAACACCCGCGCCACGACGTTCTACACCACCGGCACCACGGGCCTGCCCAAAGGGGTGTATTTCAGCCATCGGCAACTGGTGCTGCACTCGCTTGCGGCGATGGCCGCACTCGGCAGCGCCTCCAGCCAGGGGCGCCTGCACCGCGACGACGTCTACATGCCTATCACCCCGATGTTCCATGTCCATGCATGGGGCATGCCTTACGTGGCCACGCTGCTGGGCATCAAGCAGGTCTACCCCGGGCGTTATCTGCCGGGCAAGCTGCTGGCGCTGATCGCCCGCGAGAAAGTGACGTTCTCGCACTGTGTGCCGACCATCCTGCATATGTTGCTGGGCCATGCCACGGCGGCCGATGCCGATCTGCGCAGCTGGAAAGTGATCATCGGCGGTGCGGCACTGCCGCGGGCACTGGCGCAGCAGGCACTGGCCCGTGGCATCGACATCTTCGGCGGCTACGGCATGTCCGAAACCTGCCCCCTGCTCACCGTCGCGCAGATCGATGCCCACGCCCTGGACGACCCGGATGAGGAGCTGTCACTGCGTACCAAGGCCGGCATCCCGGTGCCATTGGTGGACCTGCGCATCGTGGACGAAGACATGAACGACGTTGCCCACGATGGCGTCGCTACCGGCGAAGTGGTGGTACGCACGCCCTGGCTCACCCAGGGTTATCTGCACAACCCGGACGCTTCAACGGCGTTGTGGGCGGGCGGTTACCTGCATACCGGCGACATCGGCAACATCGATGGCGGCGGCTACCTGCGCGTGGCCGACCGCATCAAGGATGTGATCAAGACCGGCGGCGAGTGGATCTCCTCGCTTGCCCTGGAAGACATCATCGCCCTGCATCCGGCGGTCAACGAGGTCGCCGTGATCGGCATCAGCGATACGAAATGGGGCGAGCGGCCGCTGCCGTTGGTGGTCCGGCAGGACGGCAGCGATGTGACCGAGGCTGACATCATCGAACTGGTCGCAGCACGCAGCCGCTCAGGCGACATCTCCCGCTACGCGATCCCCGACCGCGTCAGCTTCGTTGATTCGCTGGAACGCACCAGCGTGGGCAAGATCAACAAGAAGAAACTGCGTGGGCTGCATGATCCAGAGGCAATTGTTGATGACCCGGGCTCACATGAAGCGGACCGTCCCAGCCATCGAGGTACTTCGGCAGCGCATCTGCAACGTCGATGACGCGCTCCCGATAGAACAGGTGCATCGTCGGCGAAAATACTTCATCCAGCACGCCATCAGCGGCTCGGGCAACCACCGCGTTGGGAACCACGCGCATTCCAAGGCGATTGGTTCCAAACAACACATCGCCGCAGTTCAGGCAGAAGGTCTTGGAAAGCTGCTTGGACGGGTGCTGGAAGCGCGCATTCTTCTCCCCTGAAACGGCCACCGATTCGGCCGCCCATGCGGTGGCCGAGAGCATCGCAACGCCGTAGAAATCCCTGCAGGTTGCGCAGTGGCAGTTCGCCTGCGCAGCGGGAGTGCCGTGCAGTTCCATGGTATTTGCGCCGCACAGGCAGGTGATGCGAAGGGCCATGGACGTCTCTTGAAGGGAATGGCTGGCGAGGAGTGTGCTGTTACCGCTCGCCGTTCACAAGAGGCGATGGAAGGCTGAAGCCTCTACTTACTGGCCGGGTCCACGCCAACGTACTGGTTCCGTCGCAGATAGACCTCACCCGTCTTCATGTCCAGCAGCATGTTGAACTGCCGGAGAACACCCGCGCCGATCGTACCGTCGCCGGTGGAGGCGTCATCGTCGATTGGGAAGGATGCAGCAGGCTTGCCGATGGCCAGCCCCTGGATGCCAGCCGAGGGGACCCGCACATCCACTGCACGGATGACATTGCCCGCGCTGCCGGTGAAACGGGACGTTCCCACCTTCTGGGTGAACACTTCCATCAGGCCATGGCGCGAGCTGTAGGCATAGCTGAGATCGATGGAGCCGTTGCTTCCCGTATCCAGTGCCAGCCAGGGCTTGACGACGGCGTCACCGTTGCCGAGCGTGACTTCGATTGCGGGTGTGTTGTCGATCCAGCGGACGTTGGCGCGGGTATAGCCGGTTACATCCGGCAGGCTACGATGGACGAGCAGCTGCTGCCGGTCGTAATCGATCTCGACCACCTTCCCTTCAAAAAACTTCCATCCCAGAACCGCATCAAAGGGACGGTTCCTGTAGTCGACCACTACCGCGCCCATGCGCGTATGCAGCCCGCCGATCTCCACGTCGTTGCGCGTGCTGTAGTCCATCGTGGTGACGCCGTCTGAACCTATGTTCTCAGTGCGATCATCGATGACCACCGATGCCTTCGGCACGATGGCGCGCGATATGGCCAATCCGTCCGCGCCGGTGTCCACCAGGAATCGCAAGGGCTCGGACCTGTTGACGCTGCCGCGGACGTAGATCCGGTGGTCCTTGTCCTGCTCGAACGGGATAGCCACGGGCGTGGCATTGGCGCCGGCACTCGCGCCTGAAGCGGCTGAAGTGATGGCGGCAGCCAGCAGAAAATGCAGGATTCCAGGCACGGGCGACTTCCCTTCCGTTTGGCGATAGTGGCGTGGCACCTGATGGATGCTGCCAATGCGGGAAAGGTTTAAATCGATGCCGGTGCTGCGGGTGATGCCGACCGATGGGGTGTCACTGCGGTGGCGCTGACGGAACCGGCGCATCACGTTTTTCTGGCGGCGTCATGTCGGCAGAGGCATACTCGCGCGCCTTTACGCGAAACGGGGCAATGCAGCCGGCAAGGCTGATGCAGATGGAGAGGGAAAGTGCGATCAGGGCCAGTGTTTTCATCGAGCTGCCAGGTTGTGCGGGGTATTCTTGGAGCGCCATGGTCAGGTGCTCGTGGCTATAAGTCCATAGCCATCTGCCGCTGTCGGCATGCTGCCCCGTGGTAGGCTGGCCCAGCAGAAACTGCGCACGATCTCCCAGCCACGCCTCCTTCCGGGATGACTTCCATGAAGAACCCACCCGTACCTGCCGCCGAGTCGGATCGTGGAATGGAGGACCAGTCGCCCAACCTGTTTGCCGCCCTGCGCGATCTGCTGCTTCCCTACAAAACCGATCTTCTCGTCGTGCATGACGAGGACGATCACTTCTACGCCAATTGCAGGAACGTAGACGCCAAGGGCAAGGCTCAGTTCTTCAGCGCGGTGAAAGTATCGGGTCGCAGGCATTCATTCCATTTCATGCCCATCTACACCTTCCCCGACTTGTTGGCCGGCATCAGCCCGGCCCTGAAGAAGCATATGCAGGGGAAGTCCTGCTTCAACTTCGATGCCTGGGATCCAGCGTTGCTGCACGAACTGCAGATGCTGATCGAACAGGGTGTCTCCCGCTACCGGGTGGTCGGCAAGCTCTGAGCACACCACGCGGCATCTGCCGCCGGTGTGCCCACGGAGCGGCCGCGGCATGGATTCAGTGCAACGGCACCTTCAGCACTGATGGCGCGGATGCGGGTGAACTGAAGGTCACCGCCCCGCCCAACTGGCTGATGCCTGCATAACGCAGGTCCACCGTATCGACCACCAGCGTCAGGCGACTGCCGGCGGGAATGTTCCAGCTGCTCGCTTCCAGCCGCAGATCGAGGGTGGTCGCCTGGCCCGGTGCAACGCCGCGCAGGGTGTAGGGCTTGTGGCTGATCAGCTGGCCATTGCCCAGCACATCTTCCGCGTACAGATAGGCATACAGCGTGGTGTTGGCGCGGCTGGGGGTGACGGTCACGCGCACTTCCGGCGCACCGTCCAGGCGGCGTGCGTTCCAGTAGATCGGCCCCTGCCAGACGCCTGCAGCGTTGCGCCCGATGAAAGGCACGTATGCACCCGGCGGAAGGTTGATCATCTGCAGCGAGCCCGACACCATCGCCACGCCGGAATTGGCAGCGGTAGGCAGGCCGCTGCCGATGCGGTAATTCCAGCCATTGCTGCGCCCGTTTTCAACCAGGCCTCCGGTGGGCAGAAGCAGGCCGCCGGGTGCGGTCAACGCGTAGCTGACCGCGCCACTGTTGGTGGCCTGCCAGTTCGGGTAGCTGCTCCAGCTGCCCTTCTGTGACTTCAGCTGCACCGCCGGCTCGCGGTCGATGCCGTTGGTCACGCCCTTGAGGTAATGGTCGAACCAGTTGCCCACCGAGTCATAGGCCTCGTTGGGAATGCCCAGTGCGCCCAAGGCCTCGTTGAGGGCGTGGTCGCCATGGCGCAGCTGCAGCTGCTTGGGGCCTTTCAGCTGGTTGAAGAAATCCACCAGCTGACCCGGCGGAAACAGGCTGTCGTTGAAGGCGTTGGCCAGGAAGACGGCCGGCTGGTTGGCGTTGATCTCGTTGATGCTCGCAGCGGGGCTGCGGATCGCGGCCACCGGCAACAGCGATTCCACTGCGCCCTGATAGTTGCCGACCACCACGTTGCGGTTGATCGTGGCCAGTTCGGACCCGGGGCGGCCGGTGACCAGGCCGGCGGCCACCAGCAGTGCGATTCCCTGTGCACTTGGGGTGTCGTTGGCGTACAGCGACGCCTGCAGGTCGGCCCATCCGCTGAGGGCGGCCACTGCCTTGATGCGGGGATCGCGTGCCGCCGCCAGCAGGCTGGTGCCGGCGCCGTAGGAGATGCCCGAGACGCCGATCCGCGCCGGGTCGGCCTGGGTGTTGTCCAGCGCCCAGTCGATCAATGCGCTGACATCCTCGACCGTGGCTGGCCCGGCGATGTCGATGGCCCCGCCGGACTCCCAGAAGCCGCGCGAGCTGTAGCTGATGACCACGTAGCCGCGTTTGGCCAGCGACTGTGCGACCCCTACGTACTCCACGCTGGGAACGGCCCAGCTGCTGGGCATCACCAGCAGCGGGTACTTGCCGCTACCCGCGTCCTGGGGCTCGATGACAAAGACCCCAAGGGGTGTGCCGTCCCAGCTGGGAACGGTGCGGTGGGTGGTCTTGACCGTGGCGGCCCAGGCGGTGGGCGCCAGTCCGGTCAGCAGGATCAACAGCAGCAATACCTTGCGCATCGTCGTCTCTCCCCGTTGTTGGTGGTGCAACGGGTTGGACCGTACCAGTGCGAATGGTGGCTGACACCTTGCGCCGCAACATGCGGTGGCGGCCCTGCCACCCCACGCCACGGGCCTGAATGCGCCTACAGCGTCGCCTGCGCCTGCAGGGTGAACACCCAGCTGTCGGGTCGGCTGGCATAGGCGCCGGGACGTGCCACGTACTGAACCGCCGGCCGCAGCACCAGCCACGGGGCGACCTGCACGCCGTAGTTCAGCTCGACGAACTGCTCGTTGCTCTGCACATCCTTTCCGGTCAGCTGCTGATGGCGGGCGAGCCGGTCGGAGATATCCAGCCGATTCCAGGCCAGGCTGAGCACATCATCCTCGCGCGACGCGATCACGCCGCGCCAGCTCACGCCCGCTTCCCACGAGTAGCGCATCAGCCCTGTTTTCGCGTCCGCACGAGTGGCCACGCCGAACACCGAGATGCCGCGCACCGTATCGCCCTCGGGCTTCCACACGCGCTGCGCGGCCTGCACGTACGAACCGCTGCGATGCGAGGCGCGAGGTGCGGCCGGATTACCGATGTCATCGGCGTTGGAGGTGTCCAGGTAGTAGCCGACCTTGTAGGTGCCGCCATAGTCCTCGCCGGACTTGCCATGGCTGTAGCCCACTTCCACGGGCAGGAACAGACCGGTCTTTCCCCTCGTCGAAACACGGAAGCCACTGTTGGCCTGCTTGCGCGTCGGGTTGACGTCGTAGATGCCGGTCTGTGCATACCAGCCCGACGGATCGTTCCACTTCACCCGCAGGCCCCACTGGCCCGTGGGGTTGTCCAGCCACCCGGAACTGTAGATCGGGCCCAGCGGATGCCCGCATTGACCGTTGTTGTTGAAGTTGCAGGTGTAGGGCAAGCCACCGAAGTCGTTGCCCATCGAGTAGAAGCCCCCTTTCAGGCTCAGCCGCTTGTCCAGCAGCAGCCGCTCGTAGGAGAGCTCGTTGAAACGCAGGTTCTGGCCTTGGCCATAGAAGGCCTGGTTCTGGATATAGGAACCGGTGGACCGCTCGTTGATGGCGTTGCCGAAGCGGTCGGAGATCACCACGCGCAGCGTGCCGTCGAAACCGAGTGCTTTGCCGGTATCGATCGTCGCGCCCAGATCGATGTGTTCGGCGGTGGACCAGCCACTGCCCTTGTAACCGTCGCTGTTGACGCCGCTGCCGATCACGATGCGTGCGCTGGGGGTTACACCACGGTCCTGCAGCCAGAGGCGCGCGGCCCAATCCGCACTCAGCGGCGTCTGCACGATGCTGTCTACCGGTTTGGGCTTGGCGGTAGAACTCGCTTCGGTGGCCGACACCGGGCCATTGGCCACGAGCAGGAGCAGGCCGAGGCCGTTCAAGGAGAACAGCTTCATGCTGCGGCCCTCCTGTCCTTGCGCTTCTTCCAGGCGCGCCGCACCAGCAGCACGACGCCGACCAGCGCCAGCACGGCAACGATGAGCATCGGCAGCCACAGCCGTGCGATCTTCGCCAGCAATGGCTTCTCGCCGCCGGCGCGGGTCAGCGCCACCTGGGCCTCGGTGACCTGGTCGCCCGGCCCGAACTGTGTACGCACGTAGGTCGCCACCGCTGCGATATCGGCGTCACTCAGGTCCTGCACGAATGAGCCTTTCGAGAAATGCGGCATCAACGCGTGTTCGCCATGCACATCGCGGTCGATGCCGCCGATGATGGTGGCGATGAGGTTCTGCGGGCGGGTCATGCCGACGGTGGTGTTGTGCACCAGGGAGGGGTAGTACCCGTCCCTGCTGCCCTCGCCCCGCGATCCATGGCAGCTTGCGCACAGGCCCGAATACAGTACTCCGCCCGATGCCAATGCCGCACCCGTGCCGCGTACCGGTTGCTCGCCCGGCGTAGCGGCGGCATCGCCCCAGGCAAAGGCGGCCCGCGTGGCGTCAGGATCGGCCACCGCCGGTACCGTGCGCAGGTAGGCAACGATCGCGGCGATATCCTCGTCCTGCAGCTTGGACAGGCTGTTGCTCACTGCTTCGGCCATGCCGCCACCGGCCTGCGCCTTGCCGGCGACACGGCCGGTCTTCAGGTACTGGGCCAGTTCTGCATCGCTCCAACCACCGATACCGCTGGCGGGATGGGAGGTGATGTTGGGTGCGTACCAGTCCCCCAGCGATCCGCCGGCGAAGGCCTTGCCGCTCACTTCCTGCATCATCAGCCCACGCGGGCTGTGGCAGCTGGAGCAATGCGCCAGACCCTCCACCAGGTACGCGCCGCGATTCCATTGCGCACTCTTGCCCGCATCGGGCGTGAACGTTTCCTTGTCCAGGAACAGCAGGTTCCACACCGCCATGGACTGGCGGATGCTGAAGGGGAACGGCAGTTCGGTCGCGTGCGCTTCCTCGTCGACCGGCGCCACCTCCGTCATGAAGTAGGTATACAGCGCGTGGATGTCCTCGTCGGTCAGCTTGGCATACGAGGTATAGGGCATCGCCGGATACAGATGGGCGCCATCCTTGCGCACGCCTTCGCGCACTGCTTTGGCGAAGTCATCCTCGCTGTAGAGACCGATGCCATGGCTTTTCGAGGGCGTGATGTTGCTGGCCCAGATCTCACCCAGCGGGGACGCAATCGCGTAGCCGCCGGCGTAGGGTTTGCCCTGTTTCGGGCTGGTGTGGCACGCCACGCAGTCTGCGGCGACCGAGAGGTAGCGCCCACGTTCGGCGACCTCGTCTGCGCGCGCGGATTGGCTGGCTGCAGCCAGCAGCATCAGCAGAGCCGACGCGAAGGTCTTCATGCCGCACGCTCGATGGCATCTGCAGCCCGCAATGCCAGCGCGGCCATGGTCAAGGTGCTGTTGACCACGCTGGCCGATACCATCGGACCACCGCCTGGCAGCCACAGGTTCGGGTGGTCGTGCGCTCGGCAATTGCCATCGACCACCGAATCGCGCGGGTCAGCGCCCATGATGGTCGAGCCCATGATGTGGTTGTTGGCGTTGAGCGCCGTGGTGATGACGAATTCCTCGGCGTTGAACAGCGAACCGATATGCCGCAGCTGTTTGCAGGACTCGTCATAGCCCTTGCGGGCGTAATCGCCCAGCGAGTAGTGGATGTCCGGGCAAGCCAGGCCATGGCCATCGACCCGTGTCTTCGACAGCGTCAGCCGATTGCTCGGGTCCGGCAAGGGTTCCAGGCTGATCGAAAGATCGACGCCGAAGATCGCGCGGCGACGGATTTCTGCATCCAGCGCGTCGCCCACAAGCCCCTTCTGCAGCGCCTGGTCAGTGGCGATCGCCACGCGACTGATGTTGTTGAGGATGATCTTGGTGGCCGAGTACTGCGAGCGGAAGGCGCCGTCGCGCGGACCGACCATGCAGCTGGACTGCGCCGGTCCGCGTCCCAGCCAGATCGGGCGATCGGCGATGAACGAGCAGTGGAACCCGGAATGGTCGAGCATGTTGCGCCCAACCTGGTCGGAACTGTTGGCGATGCCGTTGGGGTTCTGCTCGTTGGCGGCAAGCAGCAGCAGGCGCGGCGTTTCCAGCGCGTTGCAGGCAATCACGAAGCTGCGCCCGGTGGCCTTGTGGCTGACCTTGTTGTTGTCATACCAGTGAATGGCCGTCACCCGGTTCTGCGCATCGGTGTCGATCTTGTAGGCCACGGCTTCGGCCAGCACCTGCGCACCCAGCTTCTCGGCCGCTTCGATGGTATGGATGCCGTTGTACATCGCGCCGATCGGGCAGATCGGCTGGCAGTTGTTGTTGCCGCAGCAGGCGGGCCGATCATTCCAGGGCGTGACCATGCGGCCCTGCGGAATAGGCACCAGGTTGTAGCCGTGCGGATTGACCACCTCGGCGAACACCTTGTCGCCGTTCCCCCAGGGAATCATGTCGGCCAGGTACGGCTTGGATCGCTCGGAGGGGCTCTGCTTGCCCGGGTCGTTCGGCCCGGAGACACCCATGGCCTCTTCCGCGCGGCAGTAGTACGGCTCGATGTCGTCGTAGCTGATCGGCCAGTCGCGCCCTACGCCATAGGTGGACTGCATCTTGAAGTCCACCGGCAGGTGGCGCCAGCAGGAGGCGGCCCAGTGCCAGGTGGTGCCACCCACCGCCTTGATGAAGCCCTGGTGGAAGCTGCTGGCGTCCGGGCCGGTCAGGCCCACGTAGTCGTTGGCCGGGAAATACAGCGGCGCGGTGGCCAGCGGCGACTGCGGATATGGGCCCTGGAAGTCGCTGCCGATGCGTCGCTCGAAGCTGACGTTGCGCCAATTTTCAACCACGTCGGAACGATGCAGGCGCGGGCCGGCTTCAAGGACCAGAACCGATTTTCCGGCACGAACCAACTGATGGGCGATCAATGCGCCGACGACGCCCGAACCGACGATCACAACATCGGCATCGGCGTCGCCATCACGGAAAACCGGAGCTTTCATGAGGGGAATCCAGATCAATTACGGGAAAGAGATGGAAGCGCTGGCTCAGCCGTGCGCTCGTACCGTCGGCGGCGGCGCAGCCGTCCACCACGCAGGGCCACCTTGTGCGTAGGTCGGCGGGAACAGACCATCGTCCACCGGACGCTGCATCAGCGCGTCGCGATAGGAAACGGTGATGGCCTGCGGGCCCTTGCCGACGCTGCCGGTGTACCAGGCAGTGATGATGGCCAGCGCTGTGGGCCGTGCGTCACCAGCCGCAGCCAGCAGTGCTTCAGGGCCTTGTGCCTGTTGCGCCTTGGCCGCGAGTGCCGGGAACCGGGCGTGCATCTCGGGATGCAGCTTGGCGAATGCGGCTTCGATGCGGCCGGCGGTCGCCGGATCGAGATCGATCTTGCCCGTCAGCGCCTGCGACAACTGCAGAAAGCGCCCGTCCGCCGGCTTTGCAGGGGCGGCACTGACAGCGGTTGCTGGCACCTTGCCGTTGCAGGCCACCAGCAACGAAGCCGAGCCGACTGCCAGCAGGAAGGTTCTGCGCGTCAGGCCTTGCCCACTCCCTTCCAATCCCTCGGGAACACTCATGATGTGGACTCCTGATGCGTCACTTCTTCGGCTGCCCCGGACCGCGACGCGGGGGGCACCTACAGGTGAAACTGTAACGCACCTGCTCGTCGTCGCGGGGTGAGTGGGAGGGGCGATACAAGGGCCACGTGCGCTCCCTTTCAGCGCCAGAGGCGGTGGATTTTCGTTGGTGGCAACGCGATCCCGTCACGCCCGGAGAACGCGCTCAGCGCTAGAAACAAGGGGGTTTTCCACTCTGGAGTCTGGCCATGCGGGTACTACTGTTCTGTGCCGTGGCGGTGATGGCATTGTCGGCCTGCGACCAGGCCGAACGGACCGATCAGGCACAGCATGCCGATGCGGTTCGGCAAACCGCACCAACGGGCAGCGAGCCGGCGCGCAACGTGCCTGGCGGCGGCAGCGGGACCGCAGCCTCCGAGGACCAGGCATCGGGAACGGACGCCAACGACGGAAAGGATGCCCCGCCACAGCCTCCTGCAAAGCGTTGAGCTCCAAAAGGACGACCCTCAGCTTGCCGTAAGGGTGCTCGATCCCATGCTGGCGCCATGGGGCGTTCAAAGGAAAAGCCGCCGCGACAGAACACCGTCGCGGCGGCCTGGATCAGGCGTTTTCAACGAGATGTGAAACTCGACCTGACGTGGATTCACGCCGACAGCGCTTGAGCAGTGGCATGTTTGCACCGCTACCAGAGAGGTCTGCTCCATGCCCGATACCGGACTCTTCTACGTCTTTTCAGTGGATTACGCGGCCGACGCAATGGGCGGCCCCGATCAGGTCAGCTCGATCACCTTTCGCTGCAACCAATGCCACCACGTGTCCCGCACTGAAGCCGGCGTCCAGCGTGTAAGCGGGGGTACGCTGCTGACCTGCGGAAAATGCGGCGCCCACCAAGCCGTCAGCAACGCGCGCTTCGTCGACTGCATGCCTCCGCCTGCAGCTCTGCGATCTGCAACTGCTCTAGGTGAACGGTAAGGTCGCTACCCCGGCACCTTTCGTAATCCACTACGTCCACTCCATCCCCTGACATCCATCACGCCAGCGTTGTCAGGCGTTGCGGGCTGCTCAGGTGCTGGTGGTACTGGCCACGATGCCTGCGGGCTGCTGCCGCAAGGGCATGCAATGTCTGCTCGACGGCGCAACGCGCTCGTGGGTGGCGGCGAGAACCTGGTTCACGCGATGAAGCGTGCCACGACCACCGGGTTCGATACCGATGATGTAGACGAAGCGGCCATCGCAGCGCGACTGGGCCGATTCAAGCCCCTCTGCTTCAGCAAGGACACGCTTCAACGTCTTTTCCCAGGCTCTGCCCGGAGCCGATGCCAACTCCACCACCACCGCAGTTTCCCCGCAGTCCAGCGGCATCACCTCCACGCGCAGGATGCGTGGCGTCCTGATGGTCTCGGCGCTACCCATTTTGAGTCCTCCTCAGCATGCGACGGCGGCAGTATCCACGCCCGGCGCCAAGGCGGCGTCAAGAATGGATGGCCGTTGCGTGCAGATCGGCCTCTGCCAGCTTTCCCGCGTGAGCCATTGACATCAAGGCGTGACCAGATGCTGCCCGCCCTCTTCTTCTGCCGGCGGGGGCACTGCGGGAGCGCTGACAAATTCATGGCGTGCGAGCAACCAGGCGTGATCGGCAGCCAGGGCGGCTCTCGCCTGTGCCTCCCGATCAATGACGCTGACCAGATTGCCCGTTATCCGCAACAGTGTCTCGGTGTCCACGCGGAAGGGTGAAACGTCGCCAACGTAGATATCACCGATGTAGTTGAGCTTGCCCGCCTCGATCGTGAAGCTGACTGCCTGGGGCTCGGCAATGGCGATGCCCTGCTGCCCGATGCCAACCCAGCCGATGTAGTAGCGGCCAGCCTTGATGGGGCGGGTCTTCAGGCCCTTTGCGCAGGTGGCTACGGCATCGAACCTGTACGGCCCCCAGAAGCCGGTCGACGTATTTCCAGACAGGTAGAGCTGCACGAAGTTGATCTGATCTGCGCAGGTGACCGAAGTGACCAGAATCCCTTCGTCCGGCTTGAGCTTCTTCGATTCCTTCATGTTCTCGATACCCGCGCAGGCCGTTGTAGACAGCATCAGCAGCACTGCCGCCGCAATGATTCGCTTCATTTTCCAGGTTCCGTTGAAATGCTGGGTGTCACGCGGGGACTACCGCATCTGCAATGGTGGTGCGAGGTACGCGTTGCACTTTTCGCCGCAGGCTCTCAACTCTTCTTCGAGCGCGTCGCTGGACGGTGCGCCCTGCGCGGGAACGGCCAGCTGGCGTCGGAAGGGATACCGCGCGAGCAGCCATCCCTGCTTCTCTTCGAGAAGGCGTCGGGATTCGGCTTCGCGGTTGCGTACCGACACCCAGCGATCGCTGTTGCCGGCGTGGCTGTACAGCCCGAACACGATGATCTCGCCGACGTAGGTGATCACGCCGGGCTGAACATCGAAAACGAGCGCCTCACCTTCCTTCACCAGACCCATGAAGCCGTAGCCATGTTCGATAAGGTGGCCGATGTAGTGCCGCCCTGCCTTCATCCGCAAGGACACCAGTCCCGCCTTGCAGCCCACATCGAAGTCACTGCGCCTCTCGGCAAATGCGCCGCCGGAATCCGCGCCGCTGGGAAAGAGGGTGACGTAGTTGATGTTGCTTTGGCAGTTCATCGACATCACCACCATGCCCTCGTCTGTGGCGAGCGGGATATCGGGTCTGGCCAAGTAGGAGGTGCAACCGCTCATGGGTAGCGCGCAGAGTGCTGCGGCCGCGATGGAAGTCCATTTCATCTGCGTATGCCCTTTTTCGGGCGAGCATAGCGCCAGCGCTGCGCGGCCGCTACGGGGCATCGAGCCGCTCACTCGTGATGCGTCACGTTAATCATCGGCGAGCGCTCTGCAGGCAGGTCTCGCCCAGGCAACGGCCACGCCACTAGCAGCTCTTCTTTTCATGCATGGGTGCCCTGATCTGACAGGAGCCCAGTGCTTGCGCGCAGCCACACCTTCGCACTTTGGTCGTTGACCTGCTGGCGTCAACAAATGACGCTAACGACACCGCAGCACTATTCCTAGTGCCCTTCCGCGGTCGAGATCCCAGGCAGTACCGGCCACGGCCGGGTCGCGTCCCCAATACCTGTCACCGCATCGTCCTTCACACGGAAAGGCCTGGCCTGCCGTGGTGGACGGCTGCGCCTTGCCCATACCCATGGAGATCCGCAATGCGCCTTGCCACGTTCTTCTTTGCCCTTGTTTTCAGCAGCTTTGCCGGTGCCGCACACGCCCAGGTCGTGACCCTCAACAAGGGCGGATTCGTATTGACCTATGACTGCAGCATCCACAGCGCGACCCGATACGAATACACACTGGTGGCCGACACCGGCTCGGCCGCCCGCCCGTCCAGCTTCTACAAGGACCCGGACCTGCCGGCCGGCTGCCTCGGCCAGACCAGCACCGCCTCCTATGCCAGCGTGCAGTCCGGCTATGACCGCGGCCACCTGGTGACGTCCAACCACATGGACTACGACACCACCTACATCCGCCGCGCCAACTACATGACCAACATCGTGCCGCAGGTTTCCAGCTTCAACCAGGGCATCTGGGTGAAGGCCGAGAACGTGGCCGAGTGCTATCGGGACATTGCCCCGGTCGACGTCTATGGCGGCGTGGTCTATGGCGATGCGTCCAATGACTATTTCCTGTCCAGCCATGGCATTCCGACCCCGGAATTCTTCTGGAAGACGATCATCACCAAGGATCCGAACACCGGCACCGCCAAGGCCATCAGCTGGATCATTCCCAATGAAACGGGACTGGGCAGCCTGGACAGCTATCTGGTCACCATCGCGGATCTGGAAGAGTTGCTGGGCGCCAGCTACGTGGCGATCAACGCACCGGCGTCGCTGAAGAACATGCTGCCCAGCGCCAGCTGGCCGCTGCCCAGCGGTTGCGATCTGAGCTGAGCACCCAACGGCCCGACGGAGTGCGCTCCGCCGGGCCCATCACGCCCGCCGGCTCAGCCTCGGTGACCCTATGCCGGGCAGCCTCAAGGTGCCGCCTCGGCGCGCGAACCGAGAGCTCCGCGCCGGTAGTGCAGCGCAAACAGATACAGCCCCGTGAACAACTGCAGGAACAACGGCGGCAGCGGCGAGTACGTGATCCACGCCGGGGGCTCGCCCTGCCCGATCCCGCGCGCCACGAAGTTGGCGATCACCGCCAGGGTGAAAACGATCGAGGTCCAGCGGTGCACGGGACGCGCCCAGCCGCCGGCCCTCACTGCGGCTTCCTCGCGGGGCGCTCGATCATCTTCCAGCCATTGCCGGACGGATCACGGAATCCGGCATCCACCGCACCGTAGCGCTCCACCGGCTCCTGGGTGAATTCCACGCCACGGGCCTGCAGTTGTTTGTAGCTGGCCCGGCAATCATCCACCGCCAACACCAGCGGCGGCATCGCGCCCTTGGCCACCATCTGCTGCAGGGTCAGCGCAGTGGCTGCGTCGTGCACCGGCGGCCCCGGCTTGAACAGCCCGAGCTGGAAACCGCCCTCGTCGCCCGAATGCACCGTCAGCCAGCGATAGTCGCCGCTGCCCACGTCGGTGTGCACCTGGAAGCCGAGTTTGTTGACGTAGAAATCGAGCGCTGCGTCCTGGTCATGCACATACAGGCCGACCACATTCACCATGCCAGTCATAGGATCCTCCCTCAGGTGGGATCTACGCTAACAAGGCCGCCGCGGCGGCGCTTCTCCAAAACTGCGATCTTCAGGTCCGGACGCTGCGCGGCACGGGCGTGGCACTCGGGAACCAGGTCCTGCGCCGGGGCGCTTGCACGCTGGCGGTCGCGGATGGCGCCGGGGCTGTCGCCGGTGATGTCGCGGAAGATCCGGCCGAAGGTGCCCAGGCTGGTCCAGCCGGTCTGCAACGCGATCTCGGTGATCGGCAGGTCGGTATCGCGCAGCAGAGCGACGGCGCGCTCGATGCGTCGACTGAGCAGATAGCGGTGCGGCGGCACTCCGAACGCCTCCTTGAAGGAACGCGCGAAATGGGCCGTGGAGACCGCACTGACCTGTGCCAGCCGCGCCACCGGCCAGTCTTCATGGCTGGCCCGATCCATGTGATCTTTTGCGCGCAGCAGGCGGCGCAGCAGTTCCGGACTCTGAGGGGAGTGGGCGGCCATAGGTGCGGCCTAGCCTGAGCCGTGCCGCCTGCGGGGTCAATCCCCTGGTCGACGTCCGCGCAGCGGCGTGTACCCGAGGCAGATTCCGCTGCGGATTGGCGCAGGGATGTTCACCCCTGCGCCAACGCTCAACTCAGTGCGCCATGACTCGGGCCGACTGCTCACGCGCAGACTGCTCCTGTTCCCGCTCCTGCTGCGGGCTTGGCTGCTGGGCCGCTGCCGACTGCGTCTGCTCCTGCAGTTCACGCACATGCTCGCTGACCGGCGTCGCCACCGCCTGCGCGGTCTCGGTGCGGGCGATCTGTCGATCCGCGGCGTGCGGCTGGCCCTGCACCGCAAATGCATACCTGCCGTCGTCACTGAGCACGGCCTCGTCGATCCGCTGCATGCCCTTGTCCTTGGCCGCTACCAGCAGTGCCATGCCAAGGCGTTCGCTCATTTCATCCGGCTGTCGCCCCATCGCCTGGTCGAGGCTGCTGACCGCGCCTTGGCTCTGCAGCCACATGCCATGGTCCGGGCTGGAAGTGTGCCGGGGGTCCTGCCGGAGCAGCAGCGGTGACGGCGGCGCAAGTGACTGCAGGTGCTCGCCCTGAACGCCAGCGTCGATCTTCTGAAGATCCTTGCCGCCAGCCGCGGCGATGTGGAACATGCGCTCGGCCATGCCGTAGGTGGATTGCCCCTGGTTGCGCGCCAGCCCCAGGGCGAAGGCGTCCACGTCCTGCTGCGGCTTGCCGCTGCCGTCCTCTGCAAGCACCTGCCACGATGGCCCCAGCATCGGGTTGTCCTTGACCATCGACTGGGTGCGCTCCATCAGCGTGCGCATCTGGGCCTCGCTGAAGCTCAGGGTATTCAGTTCGCCGGCCTTCATCGGCCCGCGATCACCGGCAGGGTCGCCGGACAGCGCCGCGTTGACCATGCCGGCAATCTGTTCGCCCTGCGCATTCCCGCGCAGGTCGAAGGTGAATTCGTAGCGGCGCTGCGCCGTATCCTCCTGGCCATCGGCGCCGTAAGCGCTGATCCGGGATGCAGGCAGGTTGCCGTTGTACTGCACGCTGCGCAGCTCGGTGCGGCTGCCGTCTTCGCGACTGACCTGCACCACATCACCGCTGTTGCGAGCACCCGCCAGATCCATGCCAAACGTGTCGCCGTAGCCGACCTTCAGCCGCGTCTGCGAACTCATTCCCAGCCGCTCGACCGTGGCCAGATCCTGCACGCCCGCGGTCTGGCTGTTCAGCGTGCCGTTGTCGATGAACTGTTCATAGGCCAGGCGGCCTTCGGGTTGATTGATGTCGAAGGTCGCAGTGCGGACGGCCGAATGGCCGAGCGCGTCCTGGCGACCGGCGATCGCGCTGAACCTGCCTGCAGTGAATCCCATGCCGTTGAAGGCTTCGACCGCCTCGTTCGGCCCGGTGGTGACGCGCACCCGGCCATCATCCAGGCGATCCACGCGGTAGCTGGCACCGCTAGCCTCGGTCGTCTGGCTCTGCATGGCGATGTTGCGGAAACTGCCTTCCAGTGCAGTTCCAGTGAACTGCTGGCCATCCAGGGTGACGCTGCCACCGTTGGGAATGGTCTGCGGATCGAAAGGATTGATGCGGGTGGGATCGACGTCCACCGCGTCGCTGGGCAGGCTGACCCTGTAGCGCCCGCGTACGCCGGTGCTGCTGGTGTCCTGGAAGCCGGCACTTTTCACGCTTGCACCGACCACCGACTCCATCGTCAGCAGGTAGTCCCTGCCACCGTCGGCTGTCGGGCTGCCGGCCATGTTCAGCGACGTGCCCTGGAACTGCGATGCAAGACTGGACGCTGCGCGTTTCTGCTCGGCGCCCACCTTCAACGCCCCATCGCCCTCGTTCAACGTGACCGAGTAACCGCCGGCGGCAGCGCGGACCTCGCTGTTGGCCGAGGTGTAAGTCGGATCGAATGACGCCGCGGCGGCATCGCGTGGCGCATCCGGGGTTGCGCCTTCCTTGCTGGTCTGGGCATTCATGCCGTGACCTCCTTGAACAGAGACTCGCTGATTATAGGGCGCAGGGCGCGCGGCACGTTCACATCGCGCCGCAGCAGCATCCACGATAGTGATGGCCATCCCATTCCCTGCCGAGGGTCCATGCCCCGCTCCCTCGCCCGCCCGCAGCGATGGCTCCACCATGCCCGCAAGCTCCTGCCTTATCTGCTGGGCCTGTATCTGCTGTACCTGCTCGCGGGCAATGTCTTTCTCAACACGCCGCTGTTCGATCAGGTCACCAATCGCAAGCCGCACAAGTTCGTGATGACCACCGGGCCCGCGATCACGCTGCTGCCGGGCCATGTGATCGCCTGGAACGTGCAGATGCGCGGCCACGTCAATCGCACGGTGTATGTGCTGCGCGCAGACCGGGCCAGTGCGCGTCTGGCGTTGTTGCCACTGTTTCAGCGCGAGGTGCGGGTGCCGTCGCTGCACGCGACCGGTGTAGCCGCCGAGATCGCGCGGGTGGATGAGGCGATCCCCTCACCTCCGCGCGGCGATCGCGGCTGGACGTTGCGATTCGATGCCATTCATAGTGAGAGCATCCGCAGCTTCCGCGCCGGCAAATTGTTGATCGTCGGCGAAGGCAGCGGCACGGTCGGCTTCGTCAAGCAGCTGCGCGGCGGGCCATCGGAGCTGCTGGACTCGGAGGTGGCTTTCGCGGATGCCGATGTGAGCATTGATGGCACCCAGCTGCTCGGCGACATGCAGTTGAAGTCGCAGTTCTCCTATCCACGGCACTACCGTGACCAAGCGCCGGGCCTGGAAAAGCTGGGCCTGCTGCACGCAGTGCTGGAGGTACAGGCGCGCAGCCAGGGGTTGCGCCTGGATACGGACACGCAACGACCCGCCGTTGCCAGCGCCGCCGTACCGGGGCAGCTGCAGGCCTCGCTTACCCTTGACCAGGGCGCGCTGCAGCCAGGCAGCCATGCCGTCTGGCGGGTTCCGTTGCAGGTAGGGGCCGGCGCACCGGACCGTGGAACGCTGGCGATACAGCTGGATGCCGCTCGCGATATCCGTCTGCAGGCGCGATTGCCGCAGCGCGATGGCACCGGTGCTGCACTGGACGCGGATCTGATCATTGCCGGGCGACACCTTCCATTTGAGGATCCCAGCGAGGTGCTGGGGCGCACCTCCGGCACGGTCAAGGGCGAATGGACCTTCACCTCGCTCAACTGGATTCCCGCACTGTTCGTGCAGAAGCCCTGGTTCCAGCTGCAGGGCGGCGGCGTGCTGCGCGCGGACCTGCGCCTGCAGAACGGCGAGCTGGCCGCCGGCAGCAGCGTCGATATTCCCGCGGCGCGGGCGGTGGCCGAGGTCGCCGGCGTGCACATGCAGGGAACGGCCAGCGCGCATGGGCAACTGCAGGCCGGCACGCCGACGCGCGCCGTGCTGGCAGTGAAGCTTCCCACGTTCAATGCCCGTGCGGGCAACCCCAAAGGTGCCACGCTGTTCGATGGGCGCGACCTGGCGCTGACACTGACCGGTGACGGGCGCCTGCGCGAGCTGCGCAAGGGTGTGCGTGCGCAGCTGCGCTTCGACGACGCAACCATTCCAGACCTCACCGCCTACAACCGCTACCTGGGCAACGGCCAGGTGCGGCTGCTGGGAGGCGCCGGCCGGGTGAGCGGCGATGCTCAGCTTGATACCCAGGGCCGGGTCGGCAACGGCAGCGTGCGCCTGCGCAGTCAACGCGCACGGCTGCAGGTGGCGGGGCTCGACCTGCAGGGCGACGCGCGCGTGGATGGCAGGCTGAAGCGTGGCGATTTCAGCCAGCGCCGGTTCGATCTGGGCGGAAGCGTGATCGAACTGCGCAACGTACAGGTCGGTGACCAGCAGCGACCACAACCGTGGTGGGGCCGTGTCACCATCGCCCGCGGCGACATCGATGCGCAGTCCCCCTTCCAGGTGGACGCACGTGCGGACCTTGCCATGCGCGACGCCGGCCCGTTGCTGGCGCTGTTCGCCGAGCGCAGCGATTACCCGCGCTGGGCATTGTCCCTGCTCGATTCCGGCCAGGTGGACGCGCATACCCGACTGCGCTGGCGGGCCGGGCATCTGGTGCTGGATGGGCTGCAAGCGGAAAACGAGCGTCTTTCGCTGCGTGCGCGGCTGGATCTGCTGGACCAGCGCAAGCGCGGCGACCTCTACCTGCGCTGGGGCCTGCTGGGCGCCGGCATCGAACTGGATGGCCAGCGCCGGCAATGGCATCTGGCCGGCGCGCGGGAGTGGTTCGACGGTCGGCCTGCGTTGTTGCCAGCCCCTGCGCAGTCTGGCACCGGTGGCACAGCCGACTGACCGGGCGCCTGCATCCAGTCGCGACGCAACTGCGTACAACGCGCTGTCACAACCGGTGGCAGTGCAGGAGGAGATACACCATGAATGTCCGCAGGCAGGTTGTTGGTCTTCTGGGCTGGGCCGTGGTTACTTTTCTGGCTGCCGCGCTGGGTGCTCGCGCCTCTATTTCTGCGGCGGACTTCTACGCAGGCCTCACGTTGCCTGCATGGGCGCCGCCTGCCAGCGTGTTCGGTCCGGTGTGGACGGTGCTGTACGCGCTGATGGCGCTGGCCGCGTGGCTGGTCTGGCGCCAGGGCGGATGGCGCGCGGCCACGCCTGCGCTGGTGCTCTACCTGCTGCAGCTGGCCCTCAACGTGTTGTGGAGCTGGTTGTTCTTCGGCTGGAAGCAGGGAGCGCTGGCGTTTGCGGACATCCTGCTGTTGCTGGTGCTGATCGTGGCCACGGTGGTCGCCTTCCATCGCGTGCGTCCGGCAGCGGCGTGGCTGCTGCTGCCTTACCTGGCATGGGTGGCGTTCGCCAGCGCGCTCAACTTCGCCGTGTGGCAGACCAATCCGGGCGTGCTTTAGCCGGGCAATGCTTACAGAGCGTGTGGCGCCTGCCGCCACTGGCGCAGCACGCTGCCCCTGAAAGCCTGCTCGCCGCAGCCGGTCGGACAACGCAGTACGCGTGCGGCAGAGGTGCTGACCAGTCCATCGCCTTCCTGCGCCTTGAACACCAGTTCGCAGGACAGGCAGCGCGCCACCAGCGAGTAGAGATGGACGATGCGGCCGCTGCCGGGATCCTGCAGCGCGTTGACATCCAGCAGGTCGAAACGGCCGTTGTCAGGCACTGGACGCGAGGGGCGAAGCGGAGAGGACGATGGCTGCAGGTTCACGTCGATGCGTCACAGAAGGAGGAGCCTCGACTGTAGTTGCCGCGATGTGCAGCAGATGTGCACCACGGTCCTCAGCCTGCGGAAGCAGAACCCAGTCGATTGATCTGCGCACATTCCAGCACTGCTGGCGGGTCCGGCATCGTCGCCAGCACGATCATCGCGCGGCCGATGGCCTCGTTGCTGGTCACCAGCGAAGGCAGGACGCGGCCCGCCGCCGCCATCAAGGGGCCGCCGAAGCGGTACAGCGGCTTCAATGCCGCATGACGGGTGCCGGTTCCCGCCACCGGGCGTACCCCGGCTGGACGCAGCATGACGGTGCGCACCGCGAGCTGCGCCAGCGCGGCCTCGGTCTCGCCCTTGATGCGCAGCGGCATGATCCGGCTGTGTGGATTGGCGTGGGCGCCAGAGACATACAGGAACCGGCCGTCCGGATTCGCTTCCGCCCACGCTGCAGCCACAGCCAGAGTGGCATCGAGCGTCACCTTCCGATACTCATCCTCGGCGGTGCCGACCGGTGGCGCGCCGGCGCAGTAGAAACAGGCATCGAATCCGGACAACTGCGGGCTCACGTTGCGGGCCTGCTGGAAATCCGCCAGCACGATCTGCTCGATTCGAGCATCGAGCCCGGCCTTGCTACGGACCAGGGCTGCGGTCCGCGCAACCTGCGGCGAAGCGAGGCAGGCACGGGCAACGCCCTGCCCGACCAGTCCAGTTGCACCGGCCAGCAGAATCCGCAGCGGGCGTGTTTCGTGCATGCGTTGACCTTGAAGAAGGCTAGAGTTTGACGAAGCGCTGGATTTTGCGGGCCAACCAACCACTGAACACCAGCGGCGCGTCCAGCGCGGAAACGCAGATGCACGGTACACCAGGCGCCGTTACCGGCTGGTGCTCGACGTCCTCGTCCAGGTCTGCAACATCGCCCGGCGCGAACAACCCGAGCGCATCATTGTAGGAGCCTCGCAGGATCTGGGTCAGCTCGCTGCGGCCGTGGCTGTGCATCGGCAGGCATTTGCCCGGCGCGATCTTCAGCATGATCAGCGAAGGCATCTGCTCGGCGCGGATGCAATGCACACCGGGGGCCATCCAGCGCCAGTGCAGCCGACCCAGCGAATCGCCAAAGTAGGGATGCAGCGACTTCGGCAGATGGTCCGGGTCGGCCTCGGGCCGTTCCGGCGGCATCGACCGCGGCGGGCTCGGTACGATGCCGGCATGGTCCTCACCGAGCTGCGCAAGCATTGCGTCGCGCAGCCCTGCCCGCCGCGCCTCAGCTGCCGGCGGCTGGGTCTGCTCCAGCAGTGCGGCACCGATGGCCTCCGCTTCGCGCAGGCGCTGGCGGCAGTGCGGGCACTGTTCCAGATGCGTGCCTGCGACAATGCTCAGGGGTGTCGGCAGCGCACCGGCGGCGTAGCTCATCAACGTCGACTCATGCAGGTGGTGGTGCGGATTCATGACGCACCCCCGACCTTCGACTGCAATTGCAGGAACGCCCTTCGCAGGTGCGATTTGACCGTGCCCAGCGGCATGCCCAGCGCCTGTGCGATCTCGCTGTGGCTCTTGGCCTCGAAATAGGACATCCGCACCAGGCGCGCCTGTGTGGCCGGCAACTCGTTGATACGCTGGCGCAGACGGGCATGGTCGGCAAACTGCTCGGCGCTGCTGCGTTCGCTGACATCTCCAGCGGCAGCATCCTCCACCGCCTCCTGCACCTGCATCCAGCTGCGCTCGCGGCGCACGCGGTCGATGTGCAGGTTGCGGCCGATGCGGTACAGCCAGGTGCTCAGCGCGCCCTGCGCAGGATCGAATTCGGCCGCGCGCAGCCACAGCCGCAGCAGGCACTCCTGGGCAAGCTCTTCGGCCACCGCTGCAGGTGCGCCAAGGCCGCGCAGGTAGATGCACAGGCGCGGCATGAAATGGTCGTAGATGCGCATGAAACAGTCACGGTCGCGCAGCCGGGCGACGCCGTCCATCTCGCCGTTCCAGTTCGTCGGCTCGTTGCTGGGCTGCTGTGAACTGGACACGATCCGCGCGGTGTCGAAGGAAAGAGAGGGGCTGGCGGGTGGACGGTACATCGGCGGGGGCAGCCGTTGAGTGAAGAGGAGTCCTTGTCTCTACGCACAGCAGCACCGGTTGGATGCACCCCGGATGGGCGCCAGCGTGCATCCAGCCGGTGCCACCGCCCGTACAGCCGGGCAAGCCTCCCATGGATCGCCCCGATGCGTGTTGCCTGGTTGTTGATGGTTGCCCCCTGCGCCGCCGGTGCGGCGCCGCTATTGCGTTCGGAGGGCGTTGCCACCCTACCCGATGGAACCGCCGCCTACCGCGAAGTGCATTGGCAGCGCGGCGCCGGCGATGGCAGCGAGCGCTGGGTGGAGTACCTCTGCCCTGCAGGGCAGCCCTTCGCCCGCAAGCAGATGCCCGCCGCCGCGCGGCTGCAGGCGCGGGGCTATGTGCTGCAGGACGCCCGCAGCGGCCAGGCGGCCCGCGTGGTGGTCGGCCGCGACGGGGTGCAGGTCGACTGGAAGGAAGACAGGTCTTCGCCATCACGAACGAAGCAGCTGCCTCTACCGGCGGATGCCGTGATCGACGTCGGCTTCGATGCCGCCGTACGGGCCCACTGGCAGACGCTGTTGGGTGGTACGCCGGTCAGCCTGCCCTTTCTGGTCCCCGGGCGGCAGCGCTTCTATCCCGTGCAGGTGCAGTACCGCGGCCTGGTGCGCTGGCAAGGGCTTGCCGCCCATGCGGTGGAGGTCCGCCTTGATACCTGGTTCGGGGCGGTGGCGCCGCGTCTTTCGCTGGTCTACGCCGATGCCGATCGCCGCCTGCTGGAGTTCCGCGGCACCAGCAATCTGCGCGATGCGCGTGGCGATTATCCGCAGGTGACCGTGCGCTTCTCGGCACCCGCAACGGAACGACCGGAGCAACGCTGGCGCGATGAACTGCAGCGACCGCTGGTATCGAGCTGCGTTGTGACAACCAAGTGAAAACACAGACGGATGCGATCCACTGCATCCAACCTGCACTACTACACGTAGAGGTAGGCAATCGACTCCCTCGGGCTTCCGTCCATGGCATCCGCAGCGCCTCCACTCCGCAGACGTTCGCGCCTGTTGCGTACCTTCCAGCGCTGGTTCGATACCGATGCCGGAAGCGAAGCGGCGGCCGACGGTGGCCAGGGTGACCGCATCGACTGGCTGCGCGCCCTGCCCTTCGCGCTGCTGCATGTGGCCTGCCTCGGGGTGATCTGGGTAGGCGTGTCCTGGACGGCCGTCGCGGTCGCGGTGTTCCTGTACGCGATCAGGATGTTCGCCATCACCGCGTTCTATCACCGCTACTTCTCTCACCGTACCTTCGAGGCATCGCGCACCGTGCAGTTCGTGTTCGCGGTCATCGGTGCCGCCAGCGTGCAGCGTGGCCCCCTCTGGTGGGCAGCCCACCACCGCCATCACCACCGCCACGCGGATCAACCGCAGGACCCGCATTCCCCACGCCAGGGCGGATTCTGGCGCAGCCACATGGGATGGTTCCTCACCCGCGGCGCCTTTGCCACCGATCTGCAGCGCATTCCCGATCTGGCCAAGTACCCTGAGCTGCGCTGGCTGGACCGGTTCGACACCGTGGTTCCGGTGGTTCTGGCCGCTGCGCTGTACGGCCTCGGCGCGGTACTGGAGCGCGTGGCCCCGGCGTTGCATACCTCCGGCCCGCAGCTGCTGGTTTGGGGCTTCTTCATCTCCACCGTCGTGCTGTTCCATGCCACGGTCACCATCAATTCGCTGGCGCACCGCTTCGGCCGGCGCCGCTTCGAGACCCGCGATGACAGCCGCAACAACCTGTGGCTTGCCCTGCTGACCTTCGGCGAGGGCTGGCACAACAACCATCATTTCTTCCCCGGCACCGCGCGCCAGGGCTTCCACTGGTGGGAGATCGACATCAGCTGGTATGGCCTGCGCGTCATGGCCGCGCTGGGCCTGGTGAAGGGGCTCAAGCCGATCCCGGCCTGGGTGCTGGCCAAGGCGAGGCACTGACATGCGTATCGCGGTCATCGGTTCCGGCATCGCCGGTCTGTCCAGCGCGTGGTGGCTGGACGGCGAACATGACGTCACCCTGTTCGAGGCCAACGACTACCTGGGCGGCCATACCCACACCCATGAGGTGACGGTGGACGGACGCAGGATGGCGGTCGACACCGGGTTCATCGTCTTCAACCCACACCACTACCCGCTGCTGTCGGCCCTGTTCAATGAACTTGGCGTGGCCTCGCAGCCGACCACGATGAGTTTTTCGATGCACAGCGAGCGCAGCGGCGTGGAGTACAACGCCACGTCGCTGGATGGACTTTTCTGCCAGCGCCGCAATCTGCTCTCACCGCGCTTCTGGGGGATGCTGGCCGACCTGCGGCGCTTCTATCGTGACGCCCCCCTGCTGCTCGGCGAGGAGAAGGGGCCTACGCTGGGCCAATACCTGCACAGCCAGCACTATGGCGAGGCGTTCGTGCAGGAGCATCTGCTGCCGATGGCCTCGGCACTGTGGTCATCACCGACCGCACAGGTGCTGGACTTCCCAGCGCGCTACCTGGTGCAGTTCATGGCCAACCACCAGATGCTGCAGATGACCGGGCGTGCATCCTGGCGCGTGGTCAAGGGCGGTTCGGCCCGCTATGTGGATGCCCTTCGTGCGCGCTGGCGGGTACACGAGCGGCTGGAATGCCCAGTGCACGCGGTCGAGCGCATGCCCTGGGGCGCGCGCGTGCACACCGCGACCGGCGTTGAAGGCTTCGATGAAGTGATCCTGGCCTGCCACAGCGACCAGGCCCTGGCGCTGCTGGCCGACGCCGACCCGGTTGAGCAGGCGGTGCTCGGTGCGATCCGCTACCAGCCCAATGAGGCGGTGCTGCACACCGATGCCTCGCTGCTGCCCGCCAACCGCAAGGCCTGGGCGGCCTGGAACGCGCATGTGCCGCGCGATCCAGCAGCGCCCTGCACGGTCAGCTACTGCATGAACCTGCTGCAGGGGCTACCCGGCGACACTCCGTTGGTGGTGACCCTCAACCGCAGCGAGGCCATCGATCCGGCCAAGGTACTGCGGCGCCTGCACTACGCACATCCGGTACATGACCACAGCGCCGTAAGTGCACAGCAGCGTTGGGCCGAGGTGCAGGGACATCGCCATACCTGGTTCGCGGGTGCGTACTGGGGCTGGGGTTTCCACGAGGACGGCATCCGCAGTGCCCGCCGCGTGGTCGACGCGCTGCAGGCACGCTCATTCCGCAGCCACAGCGCGCAGCAAGCGGAGGTGCCCGCGTGAGCGCCAGCGCCATCTACTTCGGCCACGTCGAGCATCGTCGCCACCACCCGCATGCCCACGCGTTCCGCTACCCGATCGCGCAGCTGCTGCTGGATCTGGACGAGCTGGACCAGGTATTTGCCGGACGCTGGCTGTGGTCGGTCGGGCGCCGCAACCTGGCAGAGTTCCGCCGCAGCGACTACTTCGGTGATCCCGCGACCTCCCTGGCCGACGCAGTGCGTGACCATGCCGCGACGGCGCTGGGGCGGCGCCCCGACGGCCCGGTGCGGCTGCTGACCCACCTGCGCTTCGGTGGCCACGTGTTCAACCCGGTCAGCTTCTACTACTGCTACCAAGCTGACCGGGAGACCCTGGACTGCATCGTCGCCGAGATCACCAATACGCCCTGGAAGGAGCGACACGCCTACGTGCTTCCGGTCGAAACTGCGATACGGCAGGGCCGCGCCCTGCGCTGGCAGTTCGACAAGACCTTCCACGTTTCACCCTTCATGCCCATGGATTGCGCGTATGACTGGCGCTTCACCGCGCCCGCGGACGACCTGCGCGTGCACATGCAGGTATGGCGCAACGGCCAGCGCCAGTTCGATGCCACACAGAGCATGCAGCGGCGGCCCATCGATGGCCGTGGGCTTGCCCGGGTATTGGCCTGCTACCCGCTGATGAGCGCGCAGGTGGTCACCGCCATCCACTGGCAGGCATTGCGCCTCTGGCTCAAGCGCAACCCCGTGCACGACCATCCTTCCCTAGCCGAGAAGCCGCGATGAACGAAATGACCCCCTCGGCCACCCTGCCCCAGCCCGGCACCCTGGACGCGTTCCTCCGCCGACGCCTTCTGGTCCAGCTTGCGCCGCTGCACAACGGACGTCTGTGCGTGCGTGATGCGTTTGGCGAGGTGCAGCTGGGCAACGCAGGCAGCGACCTTCAGGTCACCGTGACCATCGATGACCCGGCGTTCTACCGCAAGGTGGCGGCGAACGGCAGCGTTGGCGCCGGCGAGAGCTACATCAACGGTGATTGGCGCTGCGACGACCTGGTGGCGCTGGTGCAGCTGCTGGTACGCAACCGCGACCTGCTGGATGGCATGGAACGCGGGCCGGCGCGCATCGGCGGCTGGCTGCTGCGCGGCTGGAACCGGCTGCGGCGCAACAGCCGCGAAGGCAGCCGTCGCAACATCGCCGCCCATTATGACCTGGGCAATGATTTCTTCGCCCTGTTCCTGTCGCCGGACCTGATGTACTCCTCGGCGCTGTTCACCGATGCCGGTGACTCACTGGAAAGCGCATCGCGACGCAAGCTGGATCGCATCTGCCAGCAGCTGCGACTGCAGCCGGGTGATCGCGTGGTCGAGATCGGCACCGGCTGGGGTGGCTTTGCCGTGCATGCCGCGCAGCACTACGGCTGCCATGTCACTACCACCACCATCTCCGCCGAACAGCATGCCTTGGCCGCACGGCGGGTGGCCGATGTGGGCCTGCAGGATCGGGTGACGTTGCTGATGCAGGACTACCGCGATCTGCAGGGACAGTTCGACAAACTGGTTTCCATCGAGATGATCGAGGCCATCGGTGCCGAGTATCTGGACACCTACATGGCCACCCTGCAGCGGCTGCTCAAGCCTGATGGGGTGGCGCTGCTGCAGGCTATCACCATCGAGGACCAGCGCTACGAACAGGCGCGGCGCAGCGTGGACTACATCAAGCGCTTCGTATTTCCGGGCAGCTTCATCCCGTCGATCAACGCCATCCTGGCCGCCAAGACCCGGGCCAGTGACCTGCAGCTGATCGCCCAGCAGGACTTCGGCCACTCCTATGCATTGACCCTGCGCGCCTGGCGGCAGCGCTTCCTCGGGCAGTTGCCGGCGGTACACGCGCAGGGCTTCGATGAGCGCTTCTGCAGGCTGTGGGAGTTCTACCTGGCCTACTGCGAAGGTGGCTTCCTGGAGCGCTCCATCGGCGTTTCCCATCTGCTGCTGGCACGCCCTGGCTACCGCCCCGAAGCGGATGCCCATGGCGAACGGATCGGCTGACATGCGTCGCACCTGGGTCAACGTGATCGGCAACCAGCTGGTATGGCTGTGCGCCGTCGCCGGCGCCGGCCGGGGCTGGCAATGGCCGGCAATGCTGTCGGCCACTGTGTACATCGGCAGCCAGCTGCTCACCTCAGCGCAGCCCCGCCTGGATCTGCGCTTGTTGCTGCTCGCGCTGGCATGCGCATTCCTGGTGGATGGCAGCGCGGCCGCCAGTGGTGGCGTGCACTACGCCGCTGCGCCGCTGGGTTGGGTACCGCCACCGTGGATTCTCGCCCTGTGGGCTGCCTTTGCGATGACGCTGACTGCATCGATGGCGTTCCTGCAGCGGCACTGGCTGCTGCCGGTGGCCCTCGGCCTGCTGGCGCCGCTGGCGTATCTATCTGCGGCGCGCGGATTCCAGGCGGTGCATTTCACCCCCCCGGCCTGGCAGGGCGTAGCAACACTGGCGCTGGGCTGGTGCATCGCGCTGTCGCTGCTGTGCGCGGTGGCACGCTGCGGAACGCCCGGCAACCACGACACCCCATTGATTGGAGCAACCTGATGAGCAGCGTGTGGTGGGTACTGCTGTACGCCGTGCTGATCATGGCTTGGGGCTGGGCGTGGCAGCGCAGGCACCAGAACATCGGCATCGTCGATGTGCTGTGGGCAAAGGGTGTGGCGGCAGGCGCGCTGCTGCTTGCATGGCTGGGCGATGGCGCGCTGCAGCCCCGCATCGCGCTGGCGCTGCTGGGTGGGCTGTGGGGAAGCCGGCTTGCCCTGCATCTGTGGCGGCGTGTGCGCAGCGAAGCAGAGGACGGTCGCTACCGCTATCTGCGTGAGCACTGGCACGGCCACCAGGGAAAGATCTTCGGCTTCTTCATGGCACAGGCCGCGCTGGTGGTGCTGTTTGCGCTGCCGTTCGTGGCCGTGGCCAACAACCCGCGCAGCGACATGCCTGCCTGGATCGCAGCGGCGCTCGTGGTGTGGCTGCTCAGTGTAGGTGGCGAAGCACTCGCCGACCGCCAGCTGGCTCGTTTCCGTGCCGACCCGGCCAACAAGGGCCGCACCTGCCGCGAAGGGCTGTGGCGGTATACGCGCCACCCCAACTACTTCTTCGAGTGGCTGCACTGGTTCACCTATGTAGTGCTGGCAGCGGGGTCGCCGCTGTGGTGGCTGGCCTGGACCGGGCCGGTGCTGATGTACGTGTTCCTGCGCTACCTCAGTGGCGTTCCCTTCACCGAGAAACAGGCGCTGCGCAGTCGCGGTGATGACTATCGCGACTACCAGCGCAGCACCCCGATGTTCTTCCCGTGGTTTCCGCGCAGCCCCAAGGAGTGATTCCGATGAACAGCACCCCGTCCCTTGCTCCGGTTGCCGATACCGAGGGCGGACTCACCGGCTGGGCCGAGCGTGGCTGGCTGCCTGATGCGGCGCTGCGCGCGGGCATCCGTCGCCTGTGCGCACAACGCCTGGCCGAAGAGTCGGCCGGCAGCATGGAGGAGCAGTCGCAGCGCTTCAGCCGCCGCATTGCCGAACTGGCCAGCAGCCCGCTCGCCCTGCACGTGGATGCAGCCAACCGCCAGCACTACGAGGTTCCTGCCGCCTTCTTCCAGGGCTGCCTGGGGCATCGCCTGAAGTACAGCAGCTGCTACTACCGTACCGGCAGCGAGACGCTGGACCAGGCCGAGGACGCGATGCTGGAACTGTACGGGCAGCGCGCCGGGCTGGCCGACGGCCAGCACATCCTGGAGCTGGGCTGCGGCTGGGGCTCGCTGACCTTGTGGATGGCCGAGCGCCACCCGAACGCGCGCATCACCGCCGTGTCCAACTCGCATAGCCAGCGCGACCATATCCTGGCGCAGTGCGAGGCGCGTGGGTTCGGCAACGTCGAGGTGCTGACCCGCGACGTCAACCAGCTGGAGCTGCCTGCAGCGGCATTCGACCGCTGCGTATCGGTGGAGATGTTCGAGCATGTGCGCAATTACGACCGCCTGCTGGGTCGCATCGCCCGCTGGTTGAAGCCGGACGGCGCGCTGTTCGTGCACATCTTCGCCCATCGCACCCTGATGTATCCGTTCGAGACCGAGGGCGACGACAACTGGATGGGCCGGCACTTCTTCACCGGCGGCCTGATGCCGGCTGCGGACACGCTGCTGCACTTCCAGCGCGAGCTGGTACTGGACCAGCGCTGGCTGCTGGACGGCACCCACTACCAGCGTACCGCCAACCACTGGCTGGCCAACCAGGATGCCGCCCGCGAGCAGCTGCTGCCGATCCTGGCGCAGACCTATGGCGACGAAGCCGCCGCACGCATCTGGTGGCAGCGCTGGCGCATGTTCTGGATGGCCTGCGCCGAGCTGTTCGGCTACGACGATGGTCAGCAATGGCTGGTCGCCCACTATCTGTTCCGCCCGCGCTGAAGGAGACCGCCACCATGCGTATCGCCCCACTGTTCACGCTGCTGGCCGTGGCCCTGTTCGGCGCAGGCTGCAGCAGCCACGACACCCGCCCCATCCCACTGCCACCGAAGGTGGACGTGCCCCGCTTCATGGGCGACTGGTATGTCATTGCCCATATTCCTTCGCGGCCCGAGCGCGAGGCCTTCGATGCCGTGGAAAGCTATGCGCTGCAGGCTGATGGGCGCATCAAGACCACCTTCACTTATCGCAAGGGCAGCTTCCAGTCGCCACAGAAGTCGATGCACCCGATAGGCCGCGTCGAGAAGCATGGCAATGGTGCGGTCTGGGGCATGCAGTTCATCTGGCCCATCCAGGCCGAGTACCTAATTGCCTGGCTGGATGAGGGCTACACGCAGACCATCGTGGCCCGCAGCAAGCGCGACTACGTGTGGTACATGGCGCGTACGCCGCAGGTGAGCGAAGCGGAGTATCAGCAGGCGGTGGCCCGCATCAAGGCAATGGGGTACGACACCGGGAAGCTGCGCCGGGTGCCGCAATCGGTGCGCTGAGACGCCTGCACGTGCTACGGGTTGCGGCTGGGGCGTCAGGCGGGCCAAGGCCCCACAACGAGATGAATGGGGGCTCGCCCGGCCGCTAGCCGGGCGTAGCCTGCCTCCTCTATAGTCAGCCGAGCACGACAGGCGTGGTGCCTGTCCGGCAACTACAGGGAGTGGGTCATGGGTCTGGTACAAGCGGTGAAGGGTGCAGTCGGCGGCGTGCTGGCTGACCAATGGAAAGACTTCTACACCGTGCCGACCGGCCTGCCGTCCACGGCAGCCCTGTTCGCGGCGGTGCCGCAGGGCACCAACGCCGGGCGCGGCTCGAACACCAGCGGCTCCTCCAACATCATCAGCAACGGCTCCAAGATCGTCGTGCCGGAGGGCTACGGCCTGCTGCTGTTCCAGGATGGCGCGATCACCGCCTTCGTCGCCGAGCCGGGTGGCTACGAGTGGCGATCGGATGATCTGAACTCCCAGTCGATCTTCGCCGGCGACGGCCTGGTCAGCACCTTCATCAAGCAGAGCTGGGAGCGCTTCAAGTTCGGCGGCCAGCCGGGCTCGCAGCAGGCCGCCTTCTTCGTTTCGTTGAAGGAACTGCCGGACAACCGCTTCGGCACCCAGTCGGAAATCTACTGGGACGATGGCTTCCTCAACACCCAGGTCGGCGCGGTCACCCGTGGCTCGTACACGCTGAAGATCGTCGACCCGATCCTGTTCGTGAAGAACTTCGTTCCGGCCAGCTACCTGCAGCCGGGCCAGGTGTTCGACTTCACCGACCTGGACAACGCCGCTGCCAGCCAGCTGTTCAATGAAGTGGTGGGTTCGCTGGCGCCGGCATTCAGCCTGTACACCAACGATCCAAGCAAGGGCAACCGCATCACCAAGCTGCAGCAGGATTCGCTGGGCTTTGCGCAGAGCCTGTCGGCTGCCGTCGAGCAGGGCTACCAGTGGAAGTCCGATCGCGGCCTGGCCATCGTCAAGACCGCCATCGTCTCGATCGAGTACGACGCCAACACCCGTGAGCTGCTGAAGACCGTGCAGCGCGCCGATGCCTTGTCCGGCTCGCGCGGCAATTCCAACCTGCAGGCCAGCGTTGCCCAGGGCATCCAGTCCGCAGGCGAGAACGGCGGTGCCGCCGGCCTTGTCGGCGTGGGCATGGCGTCGGGCATGTTCGGCGCGGGCAACCTGCAGCAGCCGGCAACCCCGGCCGCGCCGGCTGCCGACGACCCGGTGGCCAAGCTGAAGAAGGCCAAGGAAATGCTGGATCTGGGCCTGATCACCCAGACCGACTATGACGCGCTGAAGGCCAAGGCGCTGGGACTGTAAGCAGACGCAGGACGCGCAACCACCATGTCCGATCCCAGAAACACGCCGCCGCCGCTACCCCGCTCCGCTTCAGCACCGCCGCCCCTGCCGGCGGCGGTGCTGGATGGGCCGGGATCGCCGCAGGACGTCCCTCCCCTGCCCGGCAGCTTCCCGCTCGATACCTCGACGCTGCCTGAGGCCATCCGCAACGAGGTCGGGGCGCCCGACCCGGTCGCCATCGATACCTCTGCGGCCGAACTGAAAGACGGCCTCAACCGCTGCCCGAAGTGCGGCGCTACCGATATCCGGCCCAAGCTGGGCACCGATATCCTGGTCTGCCTGTACTGCCGTCACGAATGGCATGGCGCACGGGTGGAGGAGGAGTTCGGGCTGGGTGAAGCCATCGACCAGCTGCGTGGCACCGTCATCGCATCGGGCGCGCGCGATATCGATGCCGACACCTCGGCACTGATGACCTTCAAGTGCACCGGTTGCGGCGCCGAAGTCACGGTCAACACTGAAAGCACGATGACGGCGCGCTGCCACTGGTGCCGTCACGTATTTGGCGTGAACGAACAGATCGCCAATGGCGCCGTGCCTGACGCCGTGCTGCCGTTCCACATCAAGAAGGAGGATGCGGTCGCGCGCATCCGCCAGTTCGTCGACAAGCGCCGGATGTTCGCGCTCAAGGCGTTCAAGGAACAGTTCACCCCGGAAAACGTGGTGGGTGTGTACCTGCCCTACATGATCGTCGACGGCAATGTCAGTGCGGCGGTGGCCGGCAAGGGCGAGATCAAGACACGCGAATACACCCGTGGCAGCGAAAAGAACAAGCAGACCTACTACGACGCGGACATCTACCAGGTAGAACGCCAGGTCGATTTCACCGTGGACGACCTGCCGCTGGAATCGTCGGCAGAGCGCGGCAACCTCGACACGCGCGCCAACACCAACAACATCATCAACACGATTCTGCCGTTCGACACCAAGAATGCAGTGAAGTGGAACGCCTCCTACCTGGCGGGTTTCACTTCGGAAAAGCGCAACCTGGATGTCGAAAAGCTGCGGCCGCGACTGGAAGACCAGCTGCTGTCGATCGCCCGCGCGCAGGTGGAAGGCACGGTGCGCCGTTACGACCGTGGCGTGCGCTGGGAACAGGAGCAGCTGGAGGTGCACGGCACCCGCTGGGTGGCCATGTACCTGCCGGTGTGGCTGTATTCGTACCACCAGCCCGGCAAGAACGGCGGCATGCTGCACTACATCGCAGTGAACGGCCGGACCGGTGAAACCATGGGCAGCGTGCCCGTGCAGCAGTGGAAAATGCTGCTGGCGGCGCTGACCGCCGGCACGATCATCGAAGCCCTCGCAATTGCCTTCCTGGTGGCCAGCACATGAGTGATGACAGTGGTCTTTGGTTGTTGGCTGCAGGCCCGGCCGGCGCGACCGCGCTGTACTGGGCGCTGTACCGGTTCTACCGCAACACCGACAAATCGCATTCGTTCGAACACGAAACCGAGATCGATGCCAAGCCGGTGACCGGCTCGGATCGTCGCGTGGACAGCATCAGCGGGACGCAGGAAAAGCGGATCCGCGGTGACAACGTGTATGAGTACCGAAAGCGTGTGGCGCGGGTGAAGACCGGCCCGGAATAGTCGACCCGGCCGGCCAGGGCCGGCCATGACTGTGGCGTACTGCCCAGATCCGGGCGCAATGCCGTGCCTATACTGCTGCCGCCCTGGTCCGGCGGCGCCTTCGCGCCCGTCGATCCGGGCGGCGGGGCTGGATGTCCCCGTCCGGCCCGTGGCAGCAGTCACGGGCCCTTGCAGTGATTCGTAACCCGACGCGGTTGAACCAATCACCAGGGAGGACGCTATGCGTTACACACGCCGTGATTTCCTAGCAACCACTGCCACCGCCTCATTGGCCTCGCTGTTCGCGCCCAGTGCCTTGGCCAGTGCCCAGAGCGCGACCGACGGTACCGCAGTGGCGCGCTTCCACCGCTACAACGTCACCAGCCCGGAAGGCCAGCGCATGCTGGCCAGTTATGCCCGAGGCATCCAGGCAATGCTGGCGCTGCCGGCTGACGACCCGCGCAACTGGTTCCGCAATGCGTTCGTGCACCTGATGGATTGCCCGCACGGCAACTGGTGGTTCTATGTCTGGCACCGCGGCTACGTAGGCTACTTCGAACAGACCATCCGCGAGCTCAGCGGCGATCGCCAGTTCGCCATGCCGTACTGGGACTGGACTGAACTTCCGCAGATTCCGGTTGCGATGTTCGACGGCCTGTTGACCCCGACCGACAAGGCCTATACGCCCTACACCCGCAACCTGGCGGTGTTCACCCAGTTCATGAAGCCTGCGTTGCAGCGCCACTGGAACACCCTGGACAGTGGGCAGCGGCAGCAGCTGTCGCTGCGTGGCTACAACAGCGCCGAAGACGTCTGGAACGACGTCACCGGCTACAACGCTAAGGAACAGACCGGCATTTCCGGCAATGCGGCGTACGCGGTTACCTGTGGCGCCCGCTATCTCTGGCGCGAGCATCCGGGCTTCGACCCGAAGACGGCCTCCGCCGTGTCCGCCGACACCATCCGTGCCGGCCTGTCACCGGTGGAGTTCAACAACCCTGACATCAGCCGCAGCTTCACCAGCTCGCGCACCACCTCGCACGTGCTGCAGCCCGATGGGGCCACCAAGTTCTCGGTGCTGGAAGGCTTCCCGCACAACAAGGTGCACAACTGCATTGGCGGTGTCGGCGCCGTCGATCCCGGCCCTTACGGCAACATGACCAACTTCCTGTCGCCGCTGGATCCGATCTTCTACCTGCACCACGCCAACATGGATCGCCTGTGGGATGTGTGGACACGCAGGCAGCAGGCCTTCGGCCGCCCGATCATGCCGACCGACGCTGCCGAACGCCGGCAGTTCATGGACGAACCGTTCCGCTTCTTCGTCAATGGCCAGGGCCGTTACGTCGGCACGCGCCCGGCCGCGGAATTCTTCTCCACCACCGCGTTCGACTATGACTACGTCTATGGCCGCGGTGTCCGTGCCGCAGAGCAGGCCGCAACGGCTCCGAACGCCGCGAAGGCCGCGCGGCTGGTGCGCGGCAAGCGGACCGACGGCGCCGTGCGTGTAGCCGTGCCCAACGAAGCGGTTCGTGCGCATCTGGCGGCCACCGGCCCGCGCATGCTGATTGCGGAGGTGACCCTCGAGCGTCCCCATGGACTGCACAACACGCGCGAGTTCGACGTGCTGATCAATGCACCGGCCGACGTCACGTCGGTCAGCGCGGACAGTCCGTACTACGCCGGCACGGTCTCATTCTTCGGGCCGAGCATGGCGGCCATGGGCCACGATCATCCAACGACGTTCGCCGTGCCATTGCCACAGACGCTGGGGGCGCTGCGCGCGGATGCTGCCGGCGGCGGTTCGACGACGCTGGAGATCCGCCTGGTCGCCTCGTCGGGCCAGGCACCGCAATCGTTCCCGGTGCTCGACGCTGCGATCCTGGTGTCCCCGAACTAGCGGGCACCCATGCCGGGTGGCGTCGCCACAGGGCGGCGCTACCCGGGTCTGCGCAGGCAATCGACGCGGGGAATCTATCCGGAGTTCTGGCCCCGGCACATCGCCAACGCGCCACGTATCAGCGCCTGCATGCCACGATCAAACTCGGCCTCGGCTTGCTCCGGGTCGTAGGCGCGGCGTGAGGTGTCCACCGTCTCGTGCCGTGCATACACCGTGTCAGCCAACGCCACGCAGTGGTAGGCCACGGTTGACAGCAGCCAGGCGGCCTGTTCCAGCGGCAGGTCGTGGGCACGCGCGAATGCCGCATGGTGCTGGCGGATGCGCTCGACCATCTCCGGCGTCTTCGCACCATGGCTGACCAGGAAAGGTGCCAGGCCCGGGTTCTGTTCGACCAGTGTGCGCAGCGATCGATGGAAGGTGAACAGATCACCCTCGATCGTCGCACCTTTGCCCGTGGCCAACGGCGGCGCGTGCCAGCGCTCGAAGATCGCCTCGGCCACCTGCTCGCGCAGCGCCGCAAGATTGGCCACGTGCTTGTACAGCGCGATATGGCTGACGCCCAGCAACGCGGCCACGCCGACGAAGCTGAGCTTCGGCAGTGTCATCTCGATGCCGGCGTCGGCAATCCGCTCACGGGTGATGCTGGGCGGTCGTCCGCGCGTCGAGCTTTTCTTCGGTGCAGCCATGGAACTCCGGTGCGCGGCATGTGGATGGATTACGCGCCATGGTGGTCAGCACTGCCGGATTGGTCAATGCGCCAGCAACCGCATTGTTGCGGCCGCGTGAAATTAGTTTACTATGATGTAACTAATTCGCATTCGCGCAGTTGCAGGCCATATCCGATGTCCGACACCTCCATTGCCGAAGGTCCGCCCGGCGCCCTCCGCGGCGCTGACCACGATCGCGGCCTGCAGTCGTTGCGGGTCGGCGTCGTCGATGTAGTGCGACCGGCCGGCAGCCTGCAGCGGGTGACCGCGCAGCTGCCTGCGCAGGCCGATCTGGCACCCTGGCTTCGCGCGAACACAGCGGTACGGATCGCGCTGGGTGCCACGTTCGGCGATGTCTCACGCATCTATACCGTGCGCAGCGTCGACCCTGCCGCAGGTCGTTTCGTGTTCGACGTGGTGCTGCACGCATCACCGGGCCCGATGCTGGCCTGGGTCGCTGCGTTGCAGCCAGGCGACACATTCACCCTGACCGGCCCGCGCCCGCATCTGCAGGTGCCACACAGACAGGGCGCCAGTGCGCTGCTGTTCGCCGACCAGAGCGCCATTCCCGCGCTGTACGCGCTGCTGCAGCAATGGCCTGAGGGCCTGCGCGCCGAGGCCTGGATTGCATCGGATGACCCGCTGCCGGTGGCCGAACTGCCTGCGGTGGCCGGCGTGGTCCTGCACCGCATCGAGGCGCCCTCCCCGGCTGCACCGACGCCGCTGCTGCGCACTGCGCGCGCCCGCAGCACCAGCGCGGCAAGCGTGGTGTGGGCGGCCGGTGAACGCGAAGAAATGCGTGAGCTGCGCCGCCATTTCCTGCATGACATCGGCCTGGATCGAGCGGACGTTGCAGTCGCCGGCTACTGGAAACGCGGCGAGACCACCAGCGAGACCGACCAGCGTCGCCGCCGCAACTACGAGCGCGTGCTGGCAGGTGGCGGTGGCCTGCAGGATGTCGACGACCTCGCCGACGACATCTGATCCGCCCCTCATCCACCCGCTTCATCCTCCGCGCTCCGAAGCACGGAGATCGTTCCACCGAGCCACAGATCGCCGATGTCCCTTGCCCGTCGCAGGGTGTTGCGTGCCCTCTGCCAGCCATCCCTGCAGCCCGCGTCGTCCTGCCCCCAGGTCATCGACGGCGCCGCGCTGGCCGAACGCACCGCTTCCCACGACGAGTACCCCCATGATCTGCCTGACATCCATCCCCACCCTTCCTCGCCTGCGCTTGCTGGCTGGTACCGCGCGGCTGGCGCTGCTGCCATCGCTGCTGGCAGCATCGCTGGTACACGCGGCCGAGCCCGATCAGGGCGCCACGCAGTTGCCGTCGGTGAACGTCCGCGCCGACAAGCTCGCGCCGACATCACCGTATGCCGGGGGCCAGCTCGCACGCGGCAGCCGCGTCGGCCTGCTCGGCGACCTGGACTTCATGGATACGCCGTTCAACACCACCAGCTACACGGCCGAGTTCATCGACAACATCCAGGCACCGGACCTGGTGCAGGTGATCGCGCTGACCGATCCCAGTGTCTACAGCAGCGGCTCGAGCGGCGGCATCACCGACTACTTCAACATCCGCGGCTTCGGCGTGGCCTCGTCGGACATCGGATTTGGCGGCCTGTACGGGCTGATCCCCTACTATCGAGTAACACCGGAGCTGGCCGAGCGCGTCGAAGTGCTGAAAGGCCCGTCGGCGCTGCTCAACGGCATGCCGCCCGGTGGCTCGGTGGGCGGCGCGGTGAACCTCGTGCCCAAACGGGCCGACGACACGCCCTTGACCCGCTTCACCGCCAGCTACGGCAGCGATGCCCAGTTCGGCGGTCATCTTGATATCGGCCGGCGCTTCGGTGCCGGCAAGCAGTTCGGTGTGCGCCTCAATGCCGTGCACCGCGATGGCGACACCGCGACGCGCAACCAGCAGCACAGATCGCAGCTGGCATCGCTGGGGCTGGACTGGCGTGGCGAGCGCTCGCGGGTATCGATGGATCTGTTTGCCAGCCGTGACCATGTTGATGGCCTGAATCGTGGCGTATCGCTGGCGGCGGGGCTGGCGGTGCCGCACCCACCAAAGGCAGACACCCTGTTCGCGCCGGACTGGACCTTCAGCAACGTCAAGGACCAGGCAGCGGCGCTGCGCTGGGAGTTCGACATCAACGAGCAGCTGTCCGCCCACGCGGCCTACGGCCATGGCCACACCGACTTCGATTCCATCGCCAGTGGCACCACGCTGATCGTCAACAGTGCAGGCGACTTCCGCAACAACTTTGCCCATCAGCGCTTCATCTACAGCAAGGACACGGCCGAGGCCGGCCTGTCCGCGCGCTTCCGCACCGGTCCGGTCGACCACGCGCTGGCGCTCAGTGCCGCGTGGTATCACCACGACTACAAGTTTGGCTTCCAGCGCAACCTGCTGCCGCGGGACTGGATGACCAACATCCACGACCCGCAATGGGGCCCTGCGGTGGATCGCAGCTTCAGTGACGCCTCGCTGCCGAAAACCGGCGAAGTGCGCACTACCAGTGTCGGTATCGCCGACACGCTGTCTTTCGCCGGCGACCGGCTGCAGCTGACCGTGGGCATCCGTCGCCAGACCGTGCTGAGCGACACCCTGGACGGCGCTACCGGCAAGCGCACCGCGCGTTACGATGCCAGCGCCAACACGCCCGCAGGCGCGCTGCTGTTCAAGGCCAGCGAACGCCTGTCGCTGTATGCGAATTACATCGAAGGCCTGAGCCAGGGCACCACGGCACCGGTCACCGCCGCCAATGCCGGCGAAGTGTTCCCGCCCTACAAGACGCGGCAGCGCGAGATCGGTGCGAAGTTGGATTTCGGCCAGTTGGCCAGCGCTTTCAGCGTGTATGAGATCGAGAAGCCCGGCTCCTATACGGACCCGGCCAGCAATGTGTTCTCGTTCGGCGGCCAGCAGCGCAACCGCGGCGTGGAATGGACCGTGTTCGGACAGTTCAGCGACCAGCTGCGTCTGCTCGGCGGCATCGGCTGGCTGCAGCCGAAGCTGACCCGCACCCAGGGCGGCGTCAACGAGGGGCGGCTGGCCACCGCCTCGCCGCAATGGCAGGGCAAACTCGGCGCGGAATGGGACGTTCCCGCCCTGCCCGGCCTGACCCTCACCGGCAACGCCATCAGCATGTCCAAGGGCTACATCAACGCTGACAACAGCCAATGGGTACCAGGCCGCACGGTGTTCGATCTGGGCGCGCGCTACGCCACGCAGGCGGCGGGCCATCCGCTGGTGCTGCGGGCAAGCGTGCAGAACCTGACCAACAAGGCGTACTGGGCCGGCAGCCTCGGTTCTGGACTGGGCTCGCCGCGCACTGCGCTGCTGTCGGCCACCGTTGATTTCTGATTGCCTGCCAACCTGCGCCAGGTCTTCGGGCCTGGCGCGCTGGAGTTCGCTTCCGTGAATGCTCGTTGGATTGTTCCGGTAGCTGCATGGCTGCCGCTGATGTCACGTATCGCCGCTGCACTGTTCGGCGGCTACGCCCTGGCTGCGCTGTGCAGCGTCGCGGCCCTCGCATTGCCGATTGATCCGCAACAGGCCGTGTTCACCGGCATGCTGGCCAGCTTCCTGCTGTATGCCGGCGCGGTGATCTGGGTGTTCGCGGTGCGCTCGGCGGCACGGGCCTGGCTGGGGTTGGGGATCGCCGCCATGCTGTTGCTGCCGGCGGTTTACCGGGTCTCTGCCGGAGCAGGCCCATGAGGTCGTCCGCCGCCCGTGCGGCGACACCGCGCGGCATCCGCCAGACCATGTCCGACCTGCACATCTGGGTGGGGCTGCTGGCAGGCTGGATTCTGTACGCGATGTTCCTTACCGGTACCGCCAGCTACTTCCGTGATGAGATCTCCCGCTACACGCGCCCGGAAATCAACACACCGCAGGCCCTGCCCGATGCGGCAGACACTGCCACGCGGCTGACAACGCACGTGCTGGCCAACGCACCTGCAGTCACCCAGATCAACATCACCCTCCCCAGCGAACGTATGCCGTGGGCGTCAGCGATGTGGGCCAGTCCGGGTGGGCGCGGTCGCCACGGATTCGATTCGGGTCTGTTCGACGCCGCCACCGGCACACCGCTGCAGTCGCGCGATACCAGCGGCGGTGACTTCTTCTACGCCTTCCATTTCAACCTGCATTACATGCCAGCGATGTGGGGTCGCTGGATCGTCGGCATATGCGCGATGTTCATGCTGGTGGCCATCGTCAGTGGTGTCATCACCCACAAGAAGATCTTCGCCGACTTCTTCACCTTCCGCTGGGGCAAGGGCCAGCGATCGTGGCTGGACGGCCATGCGGCCGCTTCGGTGCTGGGCCTGCCGTTCCACTTCATGATCACCTGGAGCGGGCTGGTGATGCTGGCGGTGCTGTACATGCCGTGGGGACTGTCGACGCTGGACGACAAACGGCAGCAGGCCGAAGTGGTCAGCGAAATGCGGCTGTTCCCGCCACCACATCCCGCCGCCGCAAGCGCTGCGCCATTGGCGGATATCGGTGCGATGGTGCGCCAGGCAGAACATCGCTGGGGCAGTGGCGCCGTGGGCGGCATGCAGATCCAGAACCCCGGGGATGCACAGGCACGCGTGGCGGTGGTGCGCGCACAGTCCACCCGCGTATCCACCACCCCGAACTACCTGCTGTTCGATGGCACCGGTGGTGAGCTGCTCCTGGCAAAGGAGTCCTCGGGCGCCGCTGCACAGACCCAGGGCGTCCTGTACGGCCTGCATCTGGGCCGCTTTGCCGATGCCGCTACGCGCTGGCTGTACTTCCTGGTCAGCCTGGCTGGCACGGCGATGGTCGGTAGCGGGCTGGTGCTGTGGACGGTCAAGCGACGCAGCCAGCTGCCCGATCCGCAGCGCCCCTACTTCGGCTTCCGGCTGGTCGAATGCCTGAACATCGGCACGGTGGCTGGGCTGTCAGTGGCGATGGCGGCGTTCTTCTGGGCCAACCGCCTGCTGTCGGTCACGGTGGCCGGTCGCTCGGCGTGGGAAGTCCATGTGTTCTTCCTGGCGTGGGCGGCGATGTTCGTCCATGCCTTCCTGCGCCCATCCAAACGTGCGTGGGTCGAGCAGTTCGCACTGGCGGCCATCCTGCTTGCATTGCTTCCCGCACTGACCGCGTTCACCACCCCGCATCCGCTATGGCGGACCCTGGGCGCTGGTGACTGGGCGTGGGCCGGTGCGGACCTGACCCTGCTGGCGTTGGCGATGCTGCATGCGTACATCGGATGGCGCGCCTGGCGCTTCACGCCCAAGGCCCGACGTCCGCGCGCATCTGCCGCCCCGCAAAGCGCATCCGTGCGTTCGGCAGCGGAGGTTGGGTGATGGTGCATGCACTGTTGTTCGTGCTTTCGCTGGCAGGGTTCGTCTGCCTGGCCCTGGCGATGGAGCGCCACCAGCGCGATCTGTGTGGTCATGCGTTCGCGCGGCATCGCAGCCGTCACTGGCGTGTTGCCGGCTGGGCATTTCTGCTGCTGGCACTGGCCACGGCAGTACTCGCGCAGGGCGTTGGCTTCGGCCTGGCCAGCCTGTCCGGACATACCAGCATCGCTGCGGGTGTCGTGGTGCTTGCGCTGATGCTGCGTGCCCGACAGCGTCCCTGACTTCCAGCCGGGGTCCTGCACACCGCCGGGACAGCGGCAGCGCGATCATCGGCCATCGATTCCACCGCCGCGCTGCCATGTCCCGTCCTACCGGCTCACGCCTTGTCATCTACGCTGCACTGGCAGGCAACCTCGCCATCGCCATTGCCAAGTTCATCGCCGCCGGCCTGTCCGGCAGCTCGGCCATGCTCAGCGAGGGCGTGCACTCGCTGGTCGATACCCTCAACGAAGTACTGCTGCTGTACGGTCTGCGCCGTGCCGAGAAGGTCCCCGACACCCTGCACCCGTTCGGCTACGGTCGCGAGCTGTACTTCTGGAGCTTCATCGTCGCCCTGCTGGTATTTGCCGCCGGTGCCGGCGTCTCGGCCTACGAGGGCATCCAGCACATCCGCCAGCCGGAGGCGGCCACCAATCACGCCATCAGCTACGGCGTGCTGGGCATCTCCATCCTGTTCGAAGGTGCCTCATGGTGGGTGGCGCTGCGCGAATTCCGCCGCGGCAAGGGCTCATTGGGATACTTCGAGGCGTTCCGCCGCAGCAAGGATCCTTCCACCTTCACCGTGCTGCTGGAAGACAGTGCCGCCCTGCTCGGCCTTGGCTTCGCCCTGGTTGGGCTGCTGGCCGCGCAGCTGCTGGAGATGCCGGTGCTGGATGGGGTCGCCTCGCTGTGCATTGCGGGTGTGCTGGCGCTGACCGCGTTCCTGCTCGCGCGCGAGACCAAGGGCCTGCTGATCGGTGAGCCGGCCCACCCGGCGGTGGCGCAACGGATCATGGCCGTGGCCGTGACCGACCCGGATCTGCGCCGCGCCAACGGTGTGACCACCCTGCAGATGGGCCCGGAACAGGTGGTGGCGATGCTCAGTGCGGAATTCGAGGACGATCGCACCACGCCGCAGATCGAGGCCTGCATCACCCGCATCGAGTCTGCGGTGAAACAGGAGTTCCCGGAACTGGTGGCATTGTTCATCAAACCGCAGACACCGGAGGTGTTTGCCGCGCGCCGGGCCGCGCTCGATCGTCCAGCCACGGCGGACTGACACCACACTGGCGACAGCTTCACCGCGGACAGGCGATGATTCCAGCATGCCGAAGCAGACCGATCCAGATGCCACGTTCGCCGCGCTGCCCGTTGACGGAGCCCGGCTCCCGCGCGCCTTCTATCAGCGGCCTTCAACGGTGGTCGCACCGGAGCTGCTGAACAAGCTGCTGGTCCGCACCGATGGCCGCGTGGCGCGCATTGTCGAGGTCGAGGCGTATGCGGGCAGCGAAGATCCGGCGGCGCACTCATGGCGCGGCATGACCGCGCGCAACGCCAGCATGTTCGGCGAAGCGGGCCATCTCTATGTCTACTTCACCTATGGCATGCACTGGGGCAGCAATGTCGTCTGTGGTGACGTCGGCAAGGGTGTTGCGGTACTGCTGCGCGCCGCCGCGCCGGTTGCCGGACAGGACCTGATGTACCCGCTGCGCCCTGCCGCCCGTCGCGACCATGACCTGACCAGCGGCCCCGGCAAGCTGTCGCAGGCGTTTGGCCTGGACCGGCGCTTCGACGGCGCTGACCTGGTGACTGCCAGCCACGGCATCACGATACTGGACGATGGCATGCCGCCGCCGGACGACCCGGTGGTGGGGCCGCGCATCGGCATCACCCGTGCCGTGGATTTTCCCTGGCGCTGGCATGTGCGCGATCACCGTCACGTTTCGGTACGCGCGCCCCGCGCGGCAACGCCAAAGAGACCTGCATGAAACCCATCACTGAAGGATCATTGACACCAGCCTCACTGTTTCGCGCAACGGCATAACGTGCCGCGCCCTAGCGTGACCGCTGTGACCTGCCCTTCCCTGCCGGAGACGCAGTGCCTGCCATGGATGAAGCTTCCAGACTCCTCGAGATCGACCGCCTGGGTGTTCTCGATACGCCGCCAGAGCCCGTGTTCGATGCCATTGTTGCCGCCGCGCTCGCTGCCACCGGCATGCCCATCGGGTTGATTTCCATCGTTGCCGCGCAGCGGCAATGGTTCAAGTCCAGCATCGGGCTGGGAGACGTTACCGAAACGCCCCGCTCGATTTCGTTCTGTTCGCATGCCATCGAGCAGGACGAGCTGCTGGAGATTCGAGACGCGAGGCAGGACCCACGGTTCGCCAGCAGTCCGCTGGTCACCGCAGGGCACCGGGTACGCCACTACGCCGGGATAGCACTGACCACCGCCCATGGCGCACGCATCGGCACACTGTGCCTGCTCGACACGCTGCCCGGCGTGCTGTCGCCGTCGCAACGGGAATTGATGGTCCATCTTGGCCGGGTCACCACGCAGGTGCTTGAACAGCGCAGCGCACTGCTGCGGCAGATCGACCAGGCGCAGGCGCTGCATCGCGATCTGAAGCGCAGCGAGGACTTCCTGCAGCGCACCAACACCGCGGCCAAGGTCGGCGGCTGGGAACTGGACCTGGACACCCGCGAGGTACGCTGGACGCGCGAGACCAAGCAGATCCACGGCGTGCGCTCCAGCTACCAGCCCACATTCGAATCGGCCTTGTCGTTCTACCGCCAGGACAGCCGCAGCATCATCCAGACTGCCGTGCAGCGTTGCGTGGAGGATGGCACGCCCTGGGAGGTGCAGCTGCCGATGAGCACAGCCGATGGACGCAGCATCTGGACCCGCGTGGTGGGCAACCGGCAGCAGGTGGAGGGCCATCCGCGGCTGGTGGGCGCGATCCAGGACGTCACCGAAGAGCGCGCGGCGCTGGACGCCCTGGAAGCGAGCGAGGTGCGCTATCGGCGTCTGTTCCACTACAGCCTGGGGCTGATCTGCACGCATACGCTGGATGGCACACTGACCTCGGTGAACCCAGCGGCGCTGCAGTCGCTGGGCTATGAGGAACGCCAGATCATCGGCCGCAGCCTGTGCGACTACATGCCGCCCGAGCGCCGCGAGGTATTCAATGCCTACCTGAAGCGCATCGAGGCCAACCACACCGATGCCGGCGTCATCGAACTCATTGCCGCCGATGGAACGCTGCGCTACTGGGCCTACAACAACGTGCTCGACAGCGAAGGACAGCCCCCCTTCGTGCTCGGCCACGCCCAGGATGTCACCGCGCTGCGCCTGCAGGAGCAGCGCCTGCGCGAACTATCGCTGAAGGATCCACTCACCCAGTGCCACAACCGCCGCTACCTGCACCGGCTCGACGAGATGACCGCCGGAACGTGGGCGTGCCTGGTATTTGACCTGGACGATTTCAAACGAATCAATGATGCGCAGGGCCACCGCCGCGGCGACGCGATGCTGGTCGAGTTTGCCGCCTTCCTGAAGGCGCCTCTGAGTGCGGGAGAGACCGTGGTCCGTCTGGGCGGAGACGAGTTCCTGGTGGTGTTGACCGCATCGGCGTCCGAACGCCTTCCCGTGCTGGAGGGCTGGTACACCACCAACGCAGCGCAGTCGCCGACGGCGTTCTCGATGGGCGCGGCGGTCAGCGCGCCGGGTGAGTCCGTGGCTGACACCATCCATCATGCGGACAGCCAGCTCTATGACGCACGCGCACGGGTACGTACGCAGCGGCGCGACGACTAGCAACAGCGTCTGCTGTCACCGCAAGGCAGGACTTCATCCGGTGAGGAATCGCGTCATACGCTCCAGTTCATCATCCAGCGCATTGCGGAACAGAACGTCCTTCATGGGAGAGGCGCTGGCGAAACCAATATCCGGCTGCAGGGCTCCATCCTTGGCGGTGACATTGGCCCAGCCGACCACTTGGTCGCGCCACAACAGCGGCAGCGCGTAGTAGCCGAAGCGACGCTTGGCCGCAGGGGTGTAGGCCTCGAACTTGTAGACCCAGCCCCAGAATAGTTCGAATCGTCGCCGATCCCAGGCCACGGGATCGAACGGTGCCAGCAGCCGCACCTGCTCATCGGCCTGGTAGCGCCGCGAACGGGGGTTCTCCTCGGCCGACCAGTACCAGCTGGTCCCGTCGATGATGCCGCCAGCCAGTCGCTCGCGCGCCAGCCGCAGTGCCTGCTGGATCTCAACGGACAGATGTGGAGCGCCATAGCCCAGCAGCCGCGCCAGATAGGTGAGGCTGGCCGAAGGCAACGGCGCGTACTTGCGCACCACCAGGTCGATCAGTGCGGTGGCGCGCTGCAGGCGTGCGGCCTTGCCGCCCTCGGCGAGTGCATGTGACGCAACGGCGTAGATGCGGGTACCACTGTCACGACGAGCGATGCGCAACATGCCGCGGTAGTGCATGCCATCCAGCAGATGGGTGCTGGCATTGCTGGTGCCGCCCCAGTAGTTGGTCACCCGGCCATGCGCGAACGCCTGATCGACCTCGCGTGGATGCACCGCACCCCGCTCCTGCACGAACGCAAGCACCTCGGCCGCCTTGCGCCGCGTGCTGGCATCCCACGGCCTGCGGGACACCCGCGGATGCATCAACGCCAGGTGCTCGCGCGGCAGGAAACCGTAGTTGACCAGGAAGTCTTCCTCGATCGGCAGCCGGCTGTAGCGGCGCTCAAGATCCCCGGCCTGATAGCCCTTCACCCGGTGCCGCAGGGTCAGGTCCTGGGCTCGCGCGGGCGCACGGATGGGATCGGCCTGCACGAAGCCCAGGCGACGGATCGCGGTCAGCAGCGTGGTGGGCGTGAACAACGTGCGGGCTACGGCGTAGCGGCGCAGATCGTCGAGGGTTGGCGGGGCAGGCATTGGCCGATTGTAGAGGCGAGCGTGCCTGGTGTGCGTTGCGGCCTGGAAAGACACCAGCGGCGTGATCGGGGCAGCTGACCGCTACCATGAGTGCCGTTGCTCAGCGCAGCCACTGCGCATAGGCGGCGAGGACCGCCAGGTGCCCCACGTAGTACACGTAGAACGCCCAGCGTGAACGCGGAACCTTCCACGGCACCCTGGCCAACGCCAGCACCAGCGGGATGGCCAGCAATGCCCATCCGTTGCCGTTGACCCAGCACAGCCCGCCGAATCCGAACGCCAGCAGCCAGTACGCCCGGTGTCGGAACGCGATCCAGCCCAGCATCACGAATGCCACGCCCGCCCATTGGTAATCCACGAAGAACGGCAGCAGGCCTCCCGCCACCAGCAGCAACAGCTGCCGGTTGTTGACCAGCGCATGTACCGCCACGGCGGCCAGACCGAAGGTCAACAGGATGTTGAGCGGAAGCCAGTGGCCGAAGGCGAGCATGTGCAGGGGTTGCGCAACCAGGCCCCATGCGGACAGGCGCCGGATCGACTTGCCCAGATCGGCGCCCGGTTGCGCCAGGTTGCAGGCCATCACCAGCGCGAACAGCGGGAAGGCGATGCGCCCAAACTCGCTGACCACCGGCACATAGCCACCGAAAACCACCTTGGCGACGTGATCACCGGTCATCGACAGCAGCGCGATCCACTTCATCGACTCGCGGGCGCCGCTGCTGAGGATGCCGCGCGCCGATGGGGCGTGTACGGCGACGTCCTGCGCGCTCATGTCGTTCATCCTCTGCGTCCTGCCATGTCCATCCCGCCAGGCATCGACGGCATTGCCCCTTGAACGCAGAGAATACTTGAACCTGACGCGGATGACGCTGACCGCTGCACCCCGCTATCCTTGCAGTCCCCGCTTGTGAGGCATCGCCATGCGCACGCTGTACCCGCCGATCACCCCGTACCGCGAGCACACGCTGCCCGTAGGTGCGCTGCACACCCTGCATATCGAAGAGTGCGGCACGCCTGATGGCATTCCGGTGGTGTACCTGCATGGTGGCCCGGGCGCTGGCATCTCGCCTACCCATCGCCGCTTCTTTGACCCGGCGCGCTACCGCATCGTGCTGATCGATCAGCGCGGCAGCGGCCGCTCCACGCCGTTCGGCGAGCTGCGTGACAACACCACGCAGGATCTGGTGGCCGACATCGAGAGGGTGCGCGAACACCTGGGCATCGAGCGCTGGCTGGTCTACGGCGGCTCCTGGGGTTCAACCCTGTCGCTGGCCTACGCACAGGCCCATCCCGACCGTGCCACCGGGCTGATCGTGCGCGGCGTTTTCCTCGGTCGCGAGGAAGAGAACCGCTGGTTCGCCGAGCTCAACGGCGGTGCCCGCTGGATCTTCCCGGAGCGTTGGGATCGCTACGAGGCGCACATCCCGGAGGACGAGCGCGGCAACATGCTCGAAGCCTACTGGAAGCGCCTGGACCATGCCGACGAAGCCGTCCGCATCGCAGCGGCACAAGCCTGGCTGGGCTGGGAAGACAACGCCGCCACGCTGGTGCATGACGTCGACGCGGCCTCCGCTACCGATCCGCTTGATACCCTGGCCAAAGCGCGCATCGAGGCGCATTACTTCCGCCACAACACCTTCCTGGAACACGGCCAACTGCTGCGCGATATCGATCGCATCCGCCACCTGCCCGGCGTCATCGTGCAGGGGCGCTACGACATCATCTGCCCACCACGCAGTGCCTGGGACCTGGCCAAAGCCTGGCCGGAAGCCACCCTGGAGATGGTCATCGCCGGCCACAGTGCCAACGAAGCGGCCACGACCGATGCGCTGGTGCGGGCCACCGACGCTTTCGCGGACCGCAGCTGAACAAAAGGGGCCCACGGCCCCTTTTTCTATACCAAGGTATAGCCGGGCTAACCCACGGGCCTCTAGGCCTGCTGAATACGAGCGCGGACAATAGCGCCACTGGCCAGCGACTGGCCGCCCCACGCGGAGACGCAGATGGATCCCGACCCTGCCGGGCGCGACGCGCGCCCCTGCCTGCCTACTTGTTCACTGCTGGCGACTGACGACCGGTTCCTGTCCGTGTAAGCGATGGGAGCCCCGGGCAGCGCCTGCCCGGAGGAATCCCATGTCCTACAAGATTCTCTACATCACTGTCCGCCGCCTGATCGGTGAGCGCGATGTTTCCGCCCTGCGCAGCCTGCTGCTGCAGCACGGCCCTGTCCTGTTCGCCCGTTCGCTGGCCCTCGGCTCGCCACGGGTGGTGGCAGACGCCCTGTCGCTGCTGCCGATCAGCGAGCGCATCAACGTGCTGCGCCACCTGCCCTACCCGCTGCGCGATGCGATGAAGCCGCTGTGCATCGGCGGCAGCCAGCGGCTGCGCATGCAGCCCTGGTCACCCGCGGTGCTGGCCATGCGCCACGCCTGACGACCTGCCCCTTCCGCTCCACGCGCCGGCTCCACCCGGCGCCGTTCCAAGAGGATCTTCCCATGAGCCTGCTCAACGCCTGGTTCAACGCCTTCCTGCGCAGCCGCCGCGCGGGCAACCTGTTCGGTCGTCGTGCGATGCCCGAAGCCGGTTACGGCCGTGGCAGCACGCAGGCCGCACCGGCCACGCTCACTGCCGGACTGCTCGCGCTTGCACAGGGCAGCGAAGCCGATGCGCTGGCCACCCTGCAGTCGCACGTCGACGGTCTCAGCCCGCACGAAGCCGAAGAGCGCCTGTTGCGCTTCGGCCCGAACGAGGTCGACCACGAGAAGCCGCTGCCGTGGTGGCGTCATCTGTGGCAGTGCTATCGCAATCCGTTCAACCTGCTGCTGACGGTGCTGGCGGCCGTGTCCTGGCTGACCGAGGATGCCAAGGCGACCGTGGTGATCGGCGCGATGGTGGTGCTGTCCACCTTGATCCGCTTCGTGCAGGAGGGGCGCTCCAACCGCGCTGCCGAACGGCTGAAGGCCCTGGTGGGCAATACCGCACGCGTGCTGCGCCGCGCTGCGGGCACCGAAGCGGCGGAAGTGGCCGACCAGTACTTCGGCGCACAGCTGCACAGCCGGCGGCCGGCACGGCTGCTGGATCTGCCGATCCGCGACCTGGTACCGGGCGACCATATCGTGCTGTCGGCCGGCGACATGATCCCGGCCGATTGCCGTGTCCTCGCGGCCAAGGACCTGTTCGTCGCACAGGCCGCGATGACCGGCGAATCGTTGCCGGTGGAGAAGTTCGTGCAGGCGGGCAACGCCGAGGCTGGCCTGATGGAACAGGCCAACCTGTTGTTCATGGGCACCAATGTGGTGTCCGGCACGGCAACAGCGCTGGTGCTGGCGACCGGCAACAGCAGCTACTTCGGCACCCTCGCCCAGCGCAGCATTGCAAGCGATCGCGCGCCGACGGCATTCCAGGCCGGGGTCAACAGCGTCAGCTGGCTGCTGATCCGGTTTGCATTGGTGATGGTGCCGTTTGTCCTGCTGGTCAACGGCTGGACCAAGGGCGACTGGACCGAAGCGTTCCTGTTCGCGCTGTCGGTGGCGGTCGGCCTGACCCCGGAAATGCTGCCGATGATCGTCACCTCCACCCTGGCCAAGGGCGCGGTGCTGCTGTCGCGGCGCAAGGTGATCGTCAAGCGCCTGGACGCGATCCAGAATTTCGGTGCGATGGAAGTGCTGTGCACCGACAAGACCGGCACCCTCACCCAGGACAAGATCGCGCTGGAGCGGCACACCGATGTGTTCGGGCAGGATTCGGAGGATGTGCTGACCTTCGCCTACCTCAACAGCCACTTCCAGACCGGCCTGATCAACCTGCTTGATCGTGCGGTGCTGGAGCATGTGGAGCTGCAGAGCTCGCTGCGCCTGTCACAGGACTACCGCAAGGTCGATGAGATCCCGTTCGACTTCGAGCGCCGCCGCATGTCGGTGGTGGTATCCGAGCGCGAGGACCATCACGAACTGATCTGCAAGGGTGCGGTGGAGGAAATGCTGGCGGTGTGCAGCACCGTGCGCGAGAACGGCCAGGACATGCCGCTGGATGAGCAGCGCCTGGCCCGCGTGCGGCAGACCACCGAGGAACTGAACGAACAGGGCCTGCGCGTGGTGGCCGTGGCGATGAAGGAAACCGCGGCCAGCCAGAACGTGTACTCGCAGGCCGACGAGCGGGAGCTGACCCTGGTGGGTTACGTGGCCTTCCTCGATCCGCCGAAGGAGTCGGCCGCGCAGGCGCTGCAGGCGTTGGCCGCGCACGGTGTGGAGGTAAAGGTATTCACCGGCGACAACGAACTGGTCACCGCCCGGGTCTGTGCCCAGGTCGGCCTGGACGCCGACACGATCGTGACCGGCCCGCAGATCGAGCGCATGGACGATGCGGCCGTGGCACGTGCACTGCAGGAACACCGCGTGTTCGCCCGCCTCACGCCGCTGCACAAGGAACGACTGGTGCGCGAACTGCGTGCACAAGGCAAGGTGGTCGGCTTTCTCGGTGATGGCATCAACGATGCTCCCGCACTGCGCGCAGCCGATATCGGCATCAGCGTGGACAGCGCGGTGGACATCGCCAAGGAGGCCGCCGACATCATCCTGCTGGAAAAGAACCTGATGGTGCTGGAGGAAGGCGTCATCCAGGGGCGGCGCACCTTCAGCAACATGCTGAAGTACATCCGCATGACCGCCAGCTCCAATTTCGGCAACGTGTTCTCGGTGCTGGTGGCCTCGGCGTTCCTGCCGTTCCTGCCGATGCTGCCGTTGCAGCTGCTGGTGCAGAACCTGCTGTATGACATCTCGCAGATCGCCATTCCGTTCGACAACGTCGATGAGGAACTGGTGCGCAAGCCGCTGAAGTGGAACCCGGCGGACATCGGCCGCTTCATGGTGTTCTTCGGGCCGATCAGCTCGATCTTCGACCTCAGCTGCTTCGCCTTGATGTGGTACGTGTTCGATGCACGCACGCCGGCCGACCAGGGCCTGTTCCAGTCCGGCTGGTTCGTGGTCGGCCTGCTGACCCAGACCCTGATCGTGCACATGATCCGCACGCCCAAGGTGCCGTTCCTGCAGAGCATCGCCGCGCCGCCGCTGCTGCTGATGACCGGGGCGATCATGGCGATCGGCGTGATCCTGCCGATGAGCCCGTTGGCGGGCTACTTCAAGCTGCAGGCGCTGCCGGCCGGCTACTGGCCGTTCCTGGTGGCGATCCTGTTCGGCTATGCGGTGCTGACCACCGCGCTGAAGAAGCTCTACATCCGCCGTTACGGCTGGCAGTAAGCGCATCGGCGCAGGGAGAACCGTCATGGACTTCAACCCCCACCTGCCCGCGTTCAACGCGGGCGCCACCCTCAGCTCGCTGATCAGCCTGTCCGTCGCCTTCGTGCTGGGCGCGCTGATCGGCCTGGAGCGGCAGTTCCGCCAGCGCACCGCCGGCCTGCGCACCAACACGCTGGTGGCAGTGGGTGCCGCGGTGTTCGTCGACCTGGCCGTGCGCTTCCACGACATGTACGGCGGTCCGCCGTCACCGCTGCACGTGGTGGCCTACGTGATCTCCGGTGTCGGCTTCCTCGGTGCCGGCGCGATCATGAAGGATGGCGCACAGGTATCGGGCCTGAACACCGCAGCCACCTTGTGGGGCTCGGCGGCGGTCGGCGCGTGTGCCGGCATCAAGCTGCTGCCTGAGGCGGTGCTGGCTGCGGTGTTCGTGCTGGCCGCCAACACCCTGCTGCGGCCGGTGGTGAACCGCATCCAGCGGCAACCGCTGCCGGAAGCGTTCAGCGAGGCAACCTACGCGATCAACGTGGTCTGCCAGCGTGAGCAGCAGGCCGAGGTGCTGGACCGTCTTCTGCTGTTGCTGGAGCAAGCACAGTACCCGGTGCGCGCGGTCGACCAGCGCCCGTTCGGCGAGCGCGATGTCGAGATCGAGGCGGTGCTGTACGCCACCACGGTCGATGGCGGCGAACTGGATGCCGTGCTGGCGACGTTGGCGGCCACGCCGGGCGTGCTGCAGGGGTTCTGGAACGCCAGCCTGGAGGAATGACGCCCGGTAGTGCCGGCTGCTGGCCGGCAACCAGCAAGAGCGTGCACACCAAGCTTCGGTAGGTGCCGACCGTTGGTCGGCACGGATCTTCAGATACCCCGGCTTCCTGCTGCTGTGCCGACCAACGGTCGGCACCCACCGCGGCACCCGCGGCCGTTCGAGGGCATGGGCTCACCTTTGCTATCCTTTCCACCCACGCCAGGGAGCCCCCGATGCCATCGCTGTCGCCCCGCCGCCCCCTGGTCGTGCTGGCCCTGATCATCGTGATGGCGGCCATCTTCCTGGTCGATACAGTTACCGATTACGCCGTTGCCGCCGCCTGCTTCTACGCAGCCGTCATCCTGGCGGCGTCGCGGCAGCTGCCCGCACGCGGCCTCATCGCGCTTGCGGCAGTCTGCATCGCATTGACCGGCATCAGTTTCTTCCTGACCCGTTTCGGCACCTACCGCATCGGCCTGGTCAATTCGGCCATCGGCATGCTGGTGATCGGCATCACCACGTATCTGGCATTGAAGATGGAAGCGGCCAAGGCTGCGGTGCAGGATGCACAGGCACGCCTGCTGCGGGTGGCCCGCGCCTCCACCGTCGGCGAGCTGACCACCTCCATCGCGCATGAAGTGAACCAGCCGCTGGCGGCCATCGCCAGCAGCGCGGAGGCCAGCCAGCGCTGGTTGGCCCAGGATCCGCCGAACCTGGACAAGGCACGGCAGACCATCGCCCGTATCGTCGCCGACGCCCATCGCGCCAGTGACGTGATCGCCCGCATCCGCGGCCTGACCCAAGGGGCTGCACCTGAGCGCCAGGCCTTCGACCTCAATCAGGCCGTGGAGGAAATGCTGGCGCTGTCGCACAGCGAACTGGAGCAGCATGGTGTGACGGTCGCGCTGGTGCTGGGCAGTGACCTGCCCCCCGCCCATGCCGATCGCGTGCAGGTGCAGCAGGTGATCGGCAACCTCATCCTCAACGCCGTCGACGCGATGGCCGGTACGCCCACGGGCGAGCGCAGGCTGTCGCTGCTGACCGCGCATGATGGGCACGGCCACGTCAGCCTGAGCGTGCGCGATCGTGGTATCGGCCTGCCGGCGGAGCAGCCCGACCGCGTGTTCGATGCATTCTGGACCACCAAGTCGAACGGCCTCGGCCTGGGCCTCAGCCTGAGCCGCTCGATGATCGAGGCCAACGGCGGCCATATCCGCGCCGAGCGCCCCGCTGGTGGTGGCGCCTGTTTCATCTTCGAGCTGCCCACGCACATGGAAGCTACCCATGCGTAAACCCACGACACTCCCTGTGGAACCGTCACCGATCGTCTACGTGATCGACGACGATGCTTCGGTGCGTGCTGCGCTGGAAGACCTGCTGGCCTCGATGGGCCTGCAGGTACGGGCCTTCGCCTCGACCGGCGAATTTCTTGCGCAAGCGCTGGAGGATGCCCCGGCCTGCCTGGTGCTGGACGTGCGCATGCCGGGCCAGAGCGGACTGGATTTCCATCGCACCATGGCCAGCCATGGCCTGCACCTGCCGGTGGTGTTCATCACCGGGCACGGCGACATCGCCATGGGTGTCAATGCAATCAAGGAAGGCGCCATCGAATTCCTGACCAAGCCCTTCCGTGACCAGGAACTGCTGGATGCCATCCACAAAGGCATCGAGATCGATCGCCAGCGACGCCGCGAGGGCGACCTGCTGGGCGCATTGCAGCAACGCTGGGACACCTTGAACACCGGCGAGCGCGAGGTGGTCGACGGCGTGGTGCGAGGTCGCCTGAACAAGCAGATTGCCGCTGACCTTGGGGTCAGCGAGATCACGGTGAAGGTGCGACGTGCGCAGGTGATGCGCAAGATGGGCGCGCGCACGCTGGTGGACCTGGTGCGCATGTACGATCGGCTGCAGGCGGGCCTCGCCTGAACCTTGCTTGCCTGATCCTGGCTTACTCCGGGTCGGGCAAGCTGTAGGCCAGACGGTAGTCGTGACGGCCATCGCTGATGGTGATCTGCAGCGTGCCGCTCAACCCGAGCAGTCCGTCCGTGCCTGAGTCCGGCACAACCACTACGCTCAGGCTCGGTGTGCCGCGCGTCATCACGCCGGTGTGCTGCAGCGTAAACGCGCCCTGGCGTCCGGCCAGCGTGGCGGTCACCCGCTCCATCGCCACGTAGCCCGCTGAACCCTGCACCGCGCTGCGGAATGCCAGCATCTGGCCAACGCTGATACCCTGCAGGTCGCCATGGAAGATCTTGTCGATTGACATCACCCCGATCGGGCCGTTATTGCCGCCGATCGGCAACAGCGTGACCTCGAACGTACCAGTTGCTTCGCCCTGCATCCTGCTCTCCCTTGTCGATTGGCTTGATGCTACCGCTTGGTCGCCAGCACGATCACACCGGCGACCACCAAGCCGATCCCGCTCCATTCACGCAGGCTCGGCCGTTCACCCAACAGGAGGTAGGCCAGCACGATGACCAGTACCACGCTGAACTTGTCGACCACCGCAACCTTGGCCAGTTCGCCACTCTTCAGCGCGCGGAAATAAAACAGCCACGATGCACCTGTGGCCAGCGCAGACAGCATCAGGAACAACTGGGTGCGACCCGGCAGCAGCAACGGGTTGGACCATTTTCCGCTGAGTACAACCAATGGCAGGACTACTGCAGCGACTACCAGGGTGCGGATCGCCATCGCCAGATCCGAGTCGACATCCCTGACCCCGGCTTTGACGAACAAGGCTGTCAGCGCCGCAAACAGTGCTGACAACGTGGCCCATACCAGCCATTGCGGAATGTTCTGCATGCCACTCCACTCCTGCATTAGAGGGTCGACATCCGCAACGCTACTCCCATCACCGGGTTCCGCAAGCACCCAGTCGCTGGCCGCAATCAGGCGCCTTGCAGGCGCCGCTGCAACCGCGTATCCATCAGCCCCACAATCAGCAGCACAGCGCTGGTCAACCAGCCGGCTGCGAGCAAGTGCGTATGCGGCAGGACCACGCCCAGCACGACCAACGCCGCTGCCCCCAGCAGATGCGAGCGCGGCACGTGGCCGTAGACCGCCCGCTTGTACAGCGCGCTGCCCAGCAGGTAGATCAATGGTCCCGCCGCCAGCATCGCGGCATACGGCAGGGTCACCACCGCTTCCGGTTCGTCCATCACCAGGTCATTGCCGACGGCGGTGGCGATGATGCCGGCGATCAGCAGCGCATGCACGTAGTGGAAATAGGCGCCGATGCGGCCCGGGTCGTCGGAACGGGTGATGGTGTCGGTGGCGTCGCGGCTGGAGATGCCGAAGTACAGCCACCACATCGCGATCGTACCGGCGAAGGTCGCCAGCACCGCCGAAACCACCGCGCCACTCCAGTGCTCCACTTCGCTCAGCACGCCGCCGGTTGCCAGCAGCGTCTCACCCAGTGCGACGATCACGAACAGCTGGCAGCGCTCGGCCAGATGCCCGCCTTCGATGGTCCACTCGCGGGTACGCGAGCGGCCGAGGCCAGGAAACGCGAAGCCGAACATCGGCGAGATGTATTCGCAGGCGACGGCCAGTGCCCACAGTGCCAGCCGCGCATTGCCCTCGACCGCTGCACCGGCCAGCCAGAAACAGGCCGACACGCTGACCCAGGCCAGCATGCGCCTGAAATTGGCGGCCAGCGGGTGTGCGCGCCCTACTTCCAGCAGGACGAACAGCGTCCGCCCCACCTGCATCGTGGCGTAGGCGCCGGCGAATATCCACGCGCGTCCGGCAAAGGCTTCGGGGATGGACGAAGACATCAGCAACGCCAGCAGCATCGTGACGAACAGCAGGCCGCGGATGCGCGGCGCTTCCGGGTCGAACCAGTTGCTGACCCAGCACGCGTACTGCCAGCCGAGCCAGACCGCAAACCACAGCACCAGCGTCTGCAGCACGCCCAGCAGGCCCAGGTGGTGCAGCAGGTGGTGGCTGAGCTGAGTGACGGCGAACACGTAGACCAGATCGAAGAACAGTTCTTCGTAGGTCACCCGCGCATGATGGCCGTCGCGGCGACGCAGGGCAGGAAGACGGGGTGATGCCGGCATCGCGGATCCTCGCTTCAGCGGCCCAGCCGCCAGAAAATGACACCGGCCACCAGCGCCGGAACGGCAAACACCAGCAGCAGGATCGGCAGCTCCTCGCGCACCGCATAGCCCGCCCGGCTGACCCCCACCCACATGTTCGCCACCGACACCAGCAGCCAGGTGCCGATGAAGGCCAACAGCGCCGTGGGCAGCTGCGAGCTGCCGGTGCTCCAGAGCCTGCCGAACAGGGCGAAGACGCCCAGCAGCAGGAACCCGCCGACGATCACCAGAAGCACGTGCATGGTCACTCTCCCCGATGGCTGCCCTGCAGCCTATCTGCAGCCGAGTGTGCGCGGCAGAGGGTGATCGTGGATTCACTTTCCGGCGGCCACGAACAATGTCGCCGCGGAACACCTGATAGCAAATGCGAACAGTTCCCATTACTATCGTGGCGCCGCGTAGGCCCGTCTTGCGTGGCCCCACCCCTTCCCGCCTGCGCCGCTTTTCCGGATGTCCACGCCACCGCACTCCCCACCACCTGCGCTGCCGCTGGTGTCCTCGCTGGTGCGCCACTACGAGGAACTGGTGGACTACCTGCGTCGTCGCTTTGCCTCGCCCGGGCTGGCCCGCGAGGTGGTGCACGATGTCTGCATCCGCCTGCTGGAACGCCCGGCCCCGGCCGACGTGCGGCAGCCGATGGCGCTGCTGCGGCGGATGGCCCACGACGCCGCGGTTGATCGTTGCCGTGCCGAAGACCTGCGCCGCCAGTGGGTGGAACCCCGTGCCGAACTGCCCGACGCCGCCTACGAAGGCGCCGGCCCGGTCAGGCAGGCCGTTGCCACGCAGGAACTGGAACGGCTGGTCGAGGTCATCCGTGCGATGCCCTGTCGACGTCGCCAGGTGTTCATCCTGCACAAGATCCATGACGTGCCGCAGGCGGCGGTTGCGCGGCGCATGGGGATCGGCCTGAAGGCCGTCGAGCGCCATCTGCGGTTGGCGATGGTCGAATGCCGGCAGACGCTGGATGCGGGAGCGCTGACGTGACAGCACCACGTCGCCCGCGCCCGCCGCGTCCGGACAAGACCGCCGCGCCCTCGCCTGATCGTGTGCTGGAACAACATCGGGACACGCTCAAGGCACTGTTTCCCGTGCCCGATGCGGCGCAGCTGTATCGCCCTCATCGCAGCCGTCGGATCGGCGGCGCCGTGCTCGGCCTGCTGCTGGTGGCTGGACTGGGCGGGCTTTACGCCTTCGATCCCGGCTGGCAACAGGGCGATTACCAGACGGCCATCGGCGAGCGCCGCAGCGTGCTGCTGGCCGATGGCAGCCGCATCGAACTGGATGCAGACAGCCATCTGCAGGTGCGCAGCCATCTGCGTTCGCGCCGCACGGTGCTGGTCTCCGGACGCGCCCGCTTCGACGTGGCGCCTTCGCGCTGGCGTCGGTTCCAGGTCGATGCTGGACCGGTGCAGGTGCGCAACTACGGCACCGTGTTCGATGTGGATCGACGCGGTGACCGCAGTGAAGTCCGCCTGTGGCGCGGCAAGGTCGGCGTGCGCGTGGCTGGCCGCGATGGCGAGCAGCGCCTGCACCCTGGCCAGCAGCTGCTGGCAGGGACAGGCCCGGTCCAGCAACCGCAGCCGATCGCCGCCGGCAGCGGAGAATGGACCGAGGGCCGGCTGCAGTTCGCGCAGACCCCGCTGGGCGAAGTGGTACGCAGCCTGCAGCGCTATCACCGCGGCGCGATCGTACTGGACGAACCCGGTCTGGCCACGCTGCAGGTTTCGGGCGTGTTCGATGGCGACCATGCCGCCACCGCGCTGGCGCTGCTGCCGGAGATCCTGCCGGTCGCCGTCCACCAGCGCGACGATGGCAGCGTCCACATCTCCGCACATCACTGAATTCCGCATCGAGGGTGGGTTGTGGCCCTGCTCATCCGGCTGCTGCTTGAACCCCTCTGAAGGACCCCGCATGACCCGCATTGCCCTGCCCGCCGCCCTGCGCCGCCTGACGCCTGCCCTGCTGGCCGTCAGCCTGTGCGCCGCCCTTCCGGTGGCGGCGCAGTCCACCCCCACGACGGTGGACGTCCATCTTCCGGCAGCCCCGCTGCAGCAGTCACTCAATGCGATGGCCAAGCAGAGCGGCATCCAGCTGCTGTTCGCTGCGGACAGGGTTGCCGGCCGCCAGGCGCCAGCACTGGACGGCCGCTATGCCCCGCGCGAGGCGCTGCAAAGGCTGATTGCCGGCCAAGGCCTGGACGTCGAGGAACGCTCGCCAGGCGTATTCGTGATCCGCAGTGCGGTCGCAACCGCGAAGCCGGCGGCAAAAGCAGATGGCCCGCGCACGGCAGCAACGGCGGCAGCTGCGACCTCACTCGGCAGAGTGACCGTGTCGGCGTCCACCGCGCGCATGCCGCAGGGCGAGACCGCCATGCCCAACACCATCACCGTGCTTACCCGTGAGGACATCCAGCAACAGCTGGCACTGGGCTCGGATGTGTCGCGCGTACTGTCCTCGCAGATCCCGGCCTTCGCCCCGGCGCGCGAGAAGATGTCCAACTATGGCGAAAGCATGCGCGGGCGCGGCATCCTGTACATGGTCGACGGCGTGCCGCAATCCACGCCGCTGCGCGACGGCTCGCGTGACTCGCACACCATCGATCCGGCGATGATCGAACGCATCGAAGTGATCCACGGTGCCAACGCGCTGCAGGGTATCGGCGGCACCGGTGGCATCGTCAACATCATCACCCGCAGCGCGCCGAGCGAACCGGGTGCTTTCCTGCTGGACAGCAACCTCTCGCTCACCGCCGCCTCGCCGGGCCGCCGCGACGATGATGGCCAGCGTGCTTCGGCACTGGTGGGTATCCGCGGCGAACAGTTCGACCTCGTTGCCGGCCTGGCCCATGAGCGACAGGGCCTGTACTACGACGGCGATGGCCGTGCGATCGGCACCAATGCGCAGGGCGAACTGATGGATTCGACCTCGACCAACATCTTCGCCAAGCTTGGCTGGAACATCGCCGAAGGCCAGCGCCTGCAGGTGATGGCCAACCGCTACGAACTCCGCGGCCTGGACAATTACCTGCCCGTGGATGGCAACTTCCGCACCGGTCGCCCGGCCACGTCGGTGCCCGGCGATACGCCGCTCGATCCGCCGATGAACCGCTCACGCTCGCTGACCCTGGACTACAGCAATGCCGATCTGTTCGGCGGCCAGTTCCTGGCGCAGGCCTTCGCGGTCGATTTCGAAGGGCGCTACGGTGCCAGCCAGTGGGACCCGTGGGGCAACACGGGTGCCAACGCCGCCTGGGACCAGACCCAGAACGAATCGGACAAGCGCGGCTTCAAGCTGACCCAGAGCTGGCGCCGCATCGGCGACACGTCGCTGGACGTGACCCTGGGCCTGGATGGCCTGCGTGACCGCACCCACCAGGTACTGCTGGCCAGCGGCCTAAACTGGGTACCACTGACCACCTACCAGAGCCTGTCGCCGCTGTTGCAGCTGCAGTGGTGGCCCACCGACCACGTCATGCTGTCCGCTGGCCTGCGTTACGAAAAGGGCGAACTGGAAGTGGGCGACTACACCACCCTGCCCCGCTACGGCGCACGCAAGGTGGCCGGTGGCAAACCGACGATGAGCGAGACGCTGCCCAATTTCGGCGCGGTCTGGTACATCAACGATCGCCTCAACGCCTACGCGTCGTACTCGGAGGGCTACACCGTGGCCGACGTTGGCCGCGTGCTGCGCGCGATCAACCGCGATGGCCAGCGCGTGGACAACCTGGTGGACCTGTCGCCGGTGGTGTCGGACAACCGCGAGATCGGACTGGAATATGACGATGGTCGCTTCAGCGGCGATATCGCGTACTACACTTCCGAATCCAAGCTGGGTTCGGTACTGGTCTATGACGCCGGCATCGATGCCTACAACGTGCAGCGCCAGGCTACGCGGGTGGAAGGCTTCGAGACCAACCTCCGCCTGCGCCTGGGCGACAGCCGCCTTGGCCTGGGCTATGCCCGCGCCAATGGCCGCTACGACGCCAATCTGGATGGCCGACTGGAAAGCGACCTGGCGGGCGTCAACATCGCCCCGAACCGGCTGACCGCGTTCTGGGAACAGAGCTGGACCTCGCAGCTCAGCACCCGCCTGCAGGCCAGCCATGCCTTCGACCGCGACTTCGACCTGCGCGGCGTGCCGGTGGCCAGTTTCAAGGGCTACACCACGTTCGACCTGGTCGCCCGCTATGCGCTGGACAAGAGCAGCTTCACCCTGGGCGTGCAGAACCTCGCCAACAAGCAGTACATCACCTACTACTCGCAGACCACGCCATCCAACCCGAGCTATTTTGCAGGGCGCGGACGTGTGCTGACGCTGGGATGGCAGTACCGCTACTGAGACATGCCGCCCTTATGGCTGCCATGAAATCTATGCGTGACGCGACGAAGGAGGCCCATGCTAGTTTCTGGGCCTCCTTCATCGGTGTCCACCCATGCGCCTGCAGACCCTCGCCATCACGCTCGCTGCCCTGCTTCCCGCTGCGGCTTCTGCCGCCGAACCGCCGCTTCCACAGCTGCGTGCCTACACCGTGGATGCGTCCTGGCTGCAGCCGATGGTGCCGCTGCAGATTGCCGACCACACCTGGCAGGTCGGCACCGAAGACCTGACCGCGCTGCTGGTGCAGACGCCGCAGGGCGCGGTGCTGCTCGATGGCGGCATGCCGCAGATGGCCGACCACCTGCTGCGCAACATGAAAGCGCGCGGTGTTGCGCCGCAGGATCTGCGCCTGATCCTGCTCAGCCATGCCCATGCCGACCACGCCGGCCCGGTTGCTGCGCTCAAGCGCGGCACCGCTGCGCAGATCGTGGCCAATGCAGAATCGGCGGTGCTGCTGGCGCGCGGGGGCAGCAACGACCTGCACTTCGGCGACGGCATCACCTATCCGCCGGCAACCGCGGACAGGATCATCATGGACGGCGAGGTGGTCTCGCTCGGTGGCATCGACTTCACCGCGCACTTCGTGCCCGGCCACACCCCGGGCAGCACCGCCTGGACCTGGACCGACACCCGTGAAGGAAAACCCGTGCGCATCGTCTACGCCGACAGCCTGAGCGCACCGGGTTACCAGTTGAGGGACAACCCTCGCTATCCGCGCCTGATCGAGGACTACAAGCGCAGCTTCGCGACGGTGCGGGCGCTGCCCTGCGACGAATTGCTGACCCCGCATCCTGGTGCCAGCAACTGGAACTACAGCGCTGGGGCCAAGGCCGGTGCCAAGGCCCTGACCTGCAAGGCCTATGCGGATGAGGCCGAGAAGAAGTTCGACGCGCAGCTGGCCAAGGAAGCGGCCGGGGCCCGCTGATCCTGTAGCCGAGCCGATGCTCGGCTTGCCGGCCGAAAGCAGCCGAGCGTGGGCTCGGCTCTACACGTGGCGCGCCGAAGAAGGACTACGTGGATGCAGCCGAATGGGCGCTCGACACGCAGCTGGCCAAGCGGCCGGGGCCCGCTGATTCTGTAGAGCCGAGCCGATGCTCGGCTTGCCGGCCGAAAGCAGCCGAGCGTGGGCTCGGCTCTACACAGGCCGCGTGGAAGGGTGCCGGTCAGACCGACCGGCACCGCCACTGACTGTCAGCCTCCCTGCCCGTGCTGTGCGAAGGGCTGGGTGCTGCCATCGGCCAGCACCAGCTCTACGGTATACGGCTGCACATAGCCATCAGGCATTTCCATGCCCGGAGATCCGGCCGGCATCCCCGGCAGCACCAGGCCACGCGCCGTCGGCCGTTCCTTCAGCAGGCGCTTGATGTCGCTGGCAGGAATATGGCCTTCCACCACATAGCCACCGATCTCGGCGGTATGGCAGGACGCCTTGCCGGCCGGTACGCCGAGGCGCTGCTTGACCGGATGCATGTCATCGGTGTCGCGTATCTCAACCGGGAAGCCTGCGGCTTTCAGGTGGTCGGCCCACACGCCACAGCAACCACAACTGGCCGTCTTGTGGACGATGGCCAGCGGTAGTTCCGGATCGATCGTCGCCTCTGCCGTCACCGCCGCTGCCGAGGCGGTTGCGGCTGCGACTGCGGTTGCCGTGGCGGACGAGGACACGGCTTCTTCGGAGGCGCGCGCGCAGGCGCTGCCCAGCAGAACGGTGGTAAGCAACAGGCTCAGGGAAAGAGTGCGGTTCATATGTCAGGTTGTCCTTTGCAATCGCAGGCGCGCGCGCCTGCCACCCACACGACGGATTCGCGTGGGTCAGGTAAATGAGGGGGGTACTGCAGGACGGCAGGCACGCAATGCCTGCGCGCGATCAGGCGATCGGCGGACGGATCAGGTGCGGCAGCGCAGGCGCGGGATGACCGGGTCGCAGCGCCTCGCCGGGCACTGCACGTCGCGGCGATGCAGCAACGCTTGCCGCCGACGGCAGCATGGCCACACTGGCCGGCACGCATTCGCAACCCTCGCTGCTGCACGCGCCTGCGTCCCGTTCATCGCAGCAGGCGGGCGCGGCAGAGATTGCAGTGTTGGCGCTCTCGTGGGGCGCACCGCAATGACCATCGCTGGCCTGACCGTTGATGCCGCCCGAGGCAAGCGCCAGCGCCGGTGCATTCAGCACCAGGGTCAGGAGCAGCATCAGTCGCAGCAGCAGGCCGGATATATCCACGGGCTGATGATAGCCGACGCACGAGGCACCCGTCGCCGCTGCCTGGTGTCATCATGGATGACGTTCATTGGAGCATTTCCATGTCTGCCCGCTGCACCCCTGCCGCCCTCCTGCTGTCTGCGTTGCTGAGCTTTCCGGTCATGGCAGGCGAACGCCAATGGACCGTGCTGTCCAGCGGCGTTGCTGACGACACCCATGAGCGCTGGCAGGTGAGCGCGACGCGGTTGCATACGCTGCCCGCCTTCGACCCGGCGCGCGCCGAGCCGCCGCTGTCGGTACATCAAGCGACGGCGGCAGCGCTGGCCCACGCACGCCTGCGTTATCCGGGCGACGACTTCGTGGTCTCCGAGGTCAGCCTGCAGCGCTTCACCGCCGGCGCGGCGGCGCATAACGAAGACGCAGCGCGCGGCTGGGTGTACCTGGTCAGCCTCGACTACAACGCCAAGGGCTGGACCCAGATGGTTCCCGTGCTGCTGGACGGCAGCATCGTGCTGAGCGACAGCGAGAAACCGTAGGGGCGGTACCCGCCGGCCTGTTCGGCTGGCTGACTCGTCCCGGACTTGCGCGGTGCACCGGTCTGTGGCGATATGGCGGTCGCGCCGCTGCCCCTAGGCTCGGGCCTCCTCCAGGACACGGAATTGTCTCGATGAATGGAATCATGCGATCGCTGCTGGCGCTCGTCCTGCTCTTCGCCGCCACGTCCATACGTGCCGACGAACTGACTGATCGCCACGCTGTTACCCGGCAGGCCACGGAACTGTTCGAGAAGCAGGATTTCGCCACGCTGGAACGACTGGGCGAACGCTACCGCACGACGGATCAGCGCTTCGGCAGTGGCGTCTGGAAACTGTCCACCTACTACGCCGGTATCTCCAGAGCGTTCAGCATCACCAACCGCGACCCCGCCTACTGGGCTGGCCGCGAGAAGATCGTGCGCACCTGGATCGAACGGCATCCGAAGTCGCCAGCGGCGCACCTGGCCATGGCCAGGATGCTGTCCAGCCACGCATGGAGCATTCGCGGCAGCGGCTATGCCAACACGGTCAAGGACCAAGACTGGGGGCCCTTCAATACCTACCAGCAACAAGCCATCGACTACCTGCAGCAGCACAAGGCCGTCGTCTCGACGGATCCATACTGGTACGAGCTGATGGAACACCTCGCCATCGAGCGCAGCTGGCCACTGGAGCAGTTCATCGCACTGCACGACGAAGGGATCAAGCGATTCCCCGGTTATTACCCGCTGTACTTCGCGGCCGTCCGCTACTTCGCGCCAAAATGGGGGGGCGATGCACAGGGCCTGGAGATCTACGCACGGCGGGTCATGGCTTTGGCGCCGCCGCGCGATCAGTACATGCTGTATGCGCGCATCTACTGGGTAGCCTCGCAGGATGAGTATGGCAAACGCCTGTTCGTCGATTCGGCCGTCGACTGGCCGAGCATGAAACGCGGCTTCGAGGACATCCTGGCGCGCTACCCGGACGAATGGAACCAGCAGGCGTTCGCCTACTTCGCCTGCCAGGCCAATGATCGGGAAACGGCCCGCGGACTGGTGACAAAGATCCAGGAGCCCATCCTGGCGGTGTGGCGGGATACCGCCGACTACTACCGCTGTTCGTTTGCCCTGGACGAAGATACCAACCCACACCTGGGCGCCCGCTAGCGCCGAGTCTACTCGACGCCACCGGCCCCGCCGGCAAGCAGGCATGACCCTCCTCTACGCGGGCACCTCGACCTGCGCGCGCATGCGTACCGGAATGGATTTCGCCGCTGGCGTACCGCTGATCCGATCGTAGTAGTCCAGCGGCAGCAGCGGGTTGAGCTCAGGATAGTAGCCGGCCAGCGCACCGCGCGGCATCGGATAGTCAAGCACAGTCAGGCCTTCGATGCGCCGCGTCACGCCATCGTCGCTGATCGTTTCCAGGCTCACCAGGGCTTCCTTGCCGAGCCCGCGCGCCAGACGGTCTTCGATGTTCATGAACACCACCATGCGGTCGTTGTACACGCCCCGGTAGCGGTCGTTGTAGCTGTAGATGGTGGTGTTGTACTGGTCGTGCGAACGCACCGTGGCCAGCCGCAGCATCTCCGGATCATCGACCACCGTGTTCACTTCCAGGCCGGGCATGACCAGGATGTTGGCCTTGCCGTTCGGCGTCGGCCACACGCGCCGGCGCGGTGGAATATCCAGGTGGAAGCCGTGCAGTGCCTGGATGCGTTCGTTGAAGCCTGTGTAGATGTCCGGGTAGACGGCGGCGATCAGGTCGCGGATCGGGCCGTAATCGTGCATGTACGCGGCCCAGTCCACCTTGCTGTCCGGCAACGCCGCCATCGCCATGCGGCAGACGATCTCCACTTCCGGCAGCACGTGCTCGCTGGCCGGCTCCAGCACGCCGCGCGACGCGGTCACGTTGGACATCGCATCTTCGATGGTGACGAACTGTTCCCCCAGTGGTGTGCGGATCCACTCCGAACGCGCCACCACCGGCAGGATCAGCGCGTCGCGGCCATGCACAAGATGGCCTCGATTAAGCTTGGTGGCGATGCCCACGGTCAGTTCCAGTCTGCGCATGGCTTCGTAGGCGCGTTCGGTATCGGGCACGGCATGGATGAAGTTGCCGCCCATGCCGATGAACACCTTGGCGCTGCCATCCAGCATCGCCGCGATCGACTCGACCACGTGGTGGCCGTGTTCGCGTGGCGGATCAAAACCGAATACCTGCTGCACGCGATCCAGGTAGCGCGCGGTGGGCTTTTCATCGATGCCGACCGTGCGGTCGCCCTGCACGTTGGAATGCCCGCGGATCGGGCCGATGCCCGCGCCCGGCTTGCCGAAGTTGCCGCGCAGCAACAGCAGGTTGGCCACCTGCTGCAGCAGCCGCGAACCCTGCTGGTGCTGGGTCAGGCCCATTCCATAGCAGATGACCGTCGCACGCGAACGGATATAGATCTCCGCGCAGCGCCGTATCTGCTCCTGCGCGATGCCCGACACCCGCACGATCTCATCCCAGTCCTGCGCCAGCACATCCTGGCGCAATGCCTCCAGGCCAACGGTGTGCTCGGCCAGGAAGGCATGATCCAGCACCTGCTCGCCCTCGGCTTCGCGCTCGAACATCACCTTCATCATGCCCTTGATCAGCGCCAGGTCGCCGCCGATACGGACATGCACGAACTCGCTGGTGATCTCGGTGGACCCGAACGTGGCCATCTGCACCACGTCCTGCGGTTCGGTGAAGCGGATCAGGGCGCGCTCCGGCATCGGGTTGACCGCCACGATCGGCACGCCGCGTTTGCGCGCTTCCACCAGATTGCTCATCATCCGCGGCGAGTTGGTGCCGGTGTTCTGGCCCATCACGAAGATCGCCTCGGCGTGTTCGAAGTCGTCCAGCACGATGGTGCCCTTGCCCACGCCGATCACCGGCGGCAGGCCCCGGCTGGTCGGCTCGTGGCACATGTTCGAACAGTCCGGGAAGTTGTTGGTGCCGAACTCGCGCACGAAGATCGAATACAGGAACGCCGCCTCGTTGGGCGTGCGGCCGGAGGTGTAGAACTCGGCCTGGTCGGGGTGGTCCAACGCCTGCAGATGGCGGCCGATCAGCGCGAACGCCTCGTCCCATTCGCAGGGAACATAGTGATCGGTGGCGGCGTCGTAGCGCATCGGCTCGGTCAGTCGGCCCTGCAGCTCCAACCAGTAATCGGTCTGCGCCATCAGCTCGGTGACGGTGTGCTGGGCGAACAGCTCGCGGGTCACCCGGTGCTGGGTCGCTTCCCAGGCCAGGGCCTTGGCGCCGTTCTCGCAGAATTCCAGCTTCTTGCGGTGGTCGGCATCGGGGAATGCGCAACTGGGGCACTTGAAGCCACCCGGTTGGTTCATCGCCAGCAGTGCCTTCGATCCTTTGCCGATCACGCTCTGCTGCAGCAGCACCTTGGCGGTCGCACCGGCGGCCCCCCAGCCGCCTGCCGGTTGGTTGTAGGGCTTGTAACGCGGCGGCTTCTGTTCGGACATGGTCGGGAACCTGCGTTGGTGGAGTGCCTGCCTGCAGTGCCGGGCCCGCGCCCGGCTGCCGTGGCCAGTCAAGCACGCCGGCAACCGCGGCGCCATAGCCCGGCTGTGGTAACGCAGGCTGCCATGGCAACGGTTACCGCCGCGTCTTCACTGGATGGCTGCGCTATTCTGCGGGCGTAGCCTGCCCTTCTGCTTTGCCCAGGATGTGCCGCATGCCCGGATCGACGCCGCCCTCCCCTCCGCCCGCCGGCACGGCACTGCGCACGCTGCAACGCTGGCGCAGCACAGGGCAGGAGCAACAGGTGGACGTGATCGCCGAAGAAGTGCCGGTGGTGATGCGCTACAACGGTGCCGCCTTCGCGGTGATGATGGCCACGCCGTGCGACCTGGAGGATTTCGCCCTGGGTTTCTCGCTCAGCGAAGGATTGATCGAGCGCCCCGATCAGCTGCTGTCCGCCGAGGTGCAGCCCCAACTGGAAGGCATCGAGCTGAAGATGACCGTGTCCGCCAACGCCCCTGGCGCAGGGCTGGACCCCGACAATGGCCGCCTGCTGCCTGGTCGTGGCGGTTGCGGACTGTGTGGTGCGCGTCAGCTGGAAGACGTGCTGCGTCCGCTGCCGCCGGTAGAAGACCGCCGCACCTATCAGACGGCTGCCCTGCAGCGGGCGCTGGCCGGGTTGGCCCCGCACCAGCCGATGAATGCTGCCAGTGGTTCGACCCATGCAGCGGCGTGGGCCGATGCCAGCGGCCGCATCGGCTGGGTGCGCGAAGACGTGGGCCGTCACAACGCGCTGGATAAGCTGATCGGTGCGCTGCACCACAACGAACACAGCATCGATGGTGGCCTGCTGGTGGTGTCCAGCCGTGCCAGCTACGAAATGGTCAGCAAGGCCGCACGCGCCGGAGCGAGCGTACTCGCCGCCGTCTCGGCCCCCACCGCGCTTGCCATCGATCTGGCCCGCAGCGCCGGTCTGTGCCTGGTGGGTTTCGCCCGCGAAGGGGGCTTCAACGTGTACACCCATCCGGAGCGGCTGCAGGGGGATGGCCTGCACGGCCACCCTCCTGCCTGACGGCGCGGCCTCAGCGCAGCGCCACCTTCGGGAAGTCCACCGGCACGTCAAAGGCCACGTTGACGTAGTTGGTGAACAGATTGAGCGCTACGTGGGCCAGGATCTCCACAATCTGCTCGTCATCGAAACCAGCCGCGCGCAGCGCCTGCACGTCAGCGTCGGCAATCTGCGCACGCTGCTCGACCACCTTCAGCGCGAAGTCCAAGGCGGCGGCGGTGGCCGGATCGCTGGACTGGCCGATCTGCGCAGCGGCCATCTGTTCACCACTGGCGCCGGCCTTGCGCCCCAGCGCCGTGTGCGCGGCCAGGCAGTATTCGCACGCATTGCGGTTGGCGATGGCCACCGCGATCTGTTCACCCAGCAGCGGCGACAGACGGCCGCCACCCAGCGCGCCGAATGCGCCCCACATGCTCTGCAGTGCGGCGGGCGAGTTGGCCACGGCACGGAACATCGCCGGCGTGGCGCCGAAGGCGGCGTGGACCTGGCCCAGCAGGGCCTGACGCTCGGGCGTGGTCGAGGTCGGGTCGATCAGGGGAATGCGGGACATGGGGTACTCCTTGCGATAGCGCCCGGGATTGGACGATGGGCTCATCGTAGGTAGACTCGCCGGACGAATAGAGCATTTATTTCCACATATGTTGTCCATTCATCCATGAACGCCACGCCGCCCGCATTCCCACCGACCGACGATGTGCCTGACCGGCTGTCGACCCTGCTCGAACGGTTCCGGGTGCAGGCAGCGCTGTTCCATTCCGGCCCGTTGTGCGGACGGCACGTGTTCGAACCGCAGCCGGGGCGCGCCTTCCTGCACATCCTGCGCAAGGGGGAAATGGAGGTGCATCACCCCGATGCGGACTGCATCACGCGCCAGCTGAAGGTCACCGCCCCCAGCCTGCTGCTGTACCCGCGGCCCCTGCGGCATGTGTTCCTCAACGCGCCGCTGGACGGTCCTGATTTCACCTGCGCCACGCTGGATTTCGACGGCGGTGCACGCAATCCGGTCGTCCAGTCGCTGCCGCCGGTGATGGTGGTGCCGCTGTCGGCCATCGGTGAACTGGACGGCACCCTGCACCTGCTGTTCGCGGAAGCCGACCGCCAGCGCTGCGGGTCGCGCCTGCTGACCAACCGGCTGTTCGAGGTTGCCCTGATCCAGGTATTGCGCTGGGTGATCGATCATCCCGATGCTGCGGGGGTAAGCCACGGGTTGATGCGCGGGCTGTCCGATGCGCGCCTGGCACGCACGCTGGTGGCCCTGCACCAGTCGCCGCAGCAGGCTTGGACCCTGCCGAAGATGGCGGCCATCGCCGGGCTGTCGCGCAGCGCGTTCGCGGCGGTGTTCAAGGAAGTGATGCAGACCACGCCGGCCAGCTACCTGCTGGATTGGCGTTTGAGCCTGGCCTGCACGCAGCTGCGCGCGGGGGCAGCGGCCAAGCAGGTGGCGACCGACGTCGGCTTTGCCGATACCGCCTCGCTGTCCAAGGCGTTCCGCAAACGCCTGGGGCTCTCGCCCCGCGCGTGGCTGGCGACGCTGTAGCCCGCGGCTAGTCCTTCGGGGACTGTTCGGGAGAGAGCAGCCCGCCGATCCGCTCGGTCAACTGTGCGCGCACCTTCTCGTCCAGCTGGCCTTCGTACATGGCCTCGTAGATCCACAGGCCGTCGGCGGCCAACCGCGCCACGAAATTGTCCAGCGCCGCAGGGTCGTTGCTGCCGGCGGCCGGTGGCGAAGGCGCCCAGCGCTGCACTACCGGTGCCCACGGCCGGTCGCTGGGGAACTCGGGGTCCACCGAGTCCAGCATGAACATCAGCTCGGCGCGGGTGGCGCTCTGTGCCGAAACGCGCACGAAGGTCTGATAGCGCTCCAGCGCAGTGGCCTCGCCAGCCGACTTGCCCAGCAGCGCCTCCATCGATGCTTCCCAGCTCTGCACCAGGTGCTCGTCGATGCCGCGCAGCAACGCCTCGCGCGAGGGGAAGTGGTACAGCAGGCCGCCACGGGTCAACTGCGCCTCGGCCGCCACCGATTCAAAGGTGACCGCACGCACGCCGTCGCGGTTGATCACGCTGACGGCGGCGTCGAGGATGCGCTCGCGCTTGCTGGTTCTCATTGCCGCTATTTTACGCGATCGGCAGCGCCGTCGCGGCCACCGGCACGTCCACGCAGCAGGCGCGCGATGATCACCGCGCCGGCCGCCAGCACCGCGCTGATCACCAGCAGCACGATCTGGTAACCGCGATCGTAGGCCGCGGTTGCCAGGGCGAACCACTCACCCTGCCCCGCCTCACGCGCCACGTGCAATGCCTGGGTGAACCCCTCGCGCGCGGCGGCCGGAATGTCCGCCGACTCCGGCAGGAACGCGCCGTACATCGCAGCGCTCAGGCTGCCCAGCAGCGCGACCGCCAGCAGGCCACCGAACTCGTAGGACACCTCCTCCACCGACGAGGCCATGCCCGCACGATGCGGCGGTACGTTGTTGAGGATGGCAGTGGACGCTACCGAGATCGCAGCACCCATGCCGAAGCCGGTGATCGCCATGCCGGCCACCACCCAGCCCAGACCGTGCGGGAAGCCCAGCGCCACCACCCCGACACCTACCGCGCCAGCCGCAAGGCCGCCACAGATCAACGGACGCAGGCCGACCCGATGCAGCACGCTGCCGCCCAGCAACGCGCTGGGCAGGCTGCCCAGCGCCGCCACCGATACCAGCAGGCCCGCCTGCAATGGGCTGAGGCCGGCCACCAGCTGGAAACGCTGGGTGGTGAGCAGCTGCAGCCCGGCCATCGCAAACAGGGTGAACACTGCCGACAGCGTGCCTGCAAGGAACGCCGGGTTACGGAAGATGGCGAAATCCAGCAGCGGATAGGGCAACTGCTGCTGACGGCGGCTGAAGGCGAAGCCGGCGATGACCGCCAGCAGCAGCGAGACCGCGCCGACACCGTACGAGGGCGGCGTAGCGATCAGCGACTTGATCGCCAGCACCAGCCCGGACAGCGCGGCCAGTGCCAGCAACGAGGACAGCAGGTCCCACGGCCGCGTGCTGTCGCGCTGCCCTTCCGGCGCCAGCACCAGGGTCGCGATGAAGGCGACCACCACCACCGGCACGTTGATCAGGAATACCGAGCCCCACCAGAAGTGCTGCAACAGCCAGCCACCGATGATCGGCCCCAGTGCCGCACCGACGATGGCCACCGAACCCCAGATCGCGATGGCGATGTTGCGCTCGCGCTCTTCATGGAAGCTGAGCCCGATCAATGCCAACGTGGCCGGCATCATCGCCGCCGCACCCACGGCGAGGAAGGCACGCGCTGCAATCAGCTGCGCGGCGGTCGCAGAGAACGCGGCCGCCAACGAGGCGATGCCGAACACCACCAGGCCGATCAGGAACATCCGCCGGTGGCCGATGCGGTCACCCAGGGTGCCAGCGCCCAGCAGCAGGCCAGCCATCACCAGCGGATAGGCGTTGATGATCCACAGCGCCTGCCCGGCGCTGGCCGAGAGTTCCTCGGTCAGGGTCGGCAGCGCCGTGTACAGCACCGAGTTGTCCAACGTGACCAGCAGCAGGCCGGCGGCGACGGTGAACAGCAGCGACCAGCGTCGGGCGCGCGACAGGGACGGAGCACCGTCCAAGGGCTGGGAGAGAGCCATGGGAACCTGGAGGGGAAGGAGTACGCCCATAACTATACAGGACATCCTGTATAGTTATAGCTGTCCCAACGAACGCCATTCAGCTTCCCGGAGGCGCAATACCCGCTGCCGACAGGCCCTGGCTCACCTGCATTCCGCGGGCAATGCAGCGACCGCCTGCACTATCGGGTCCTGCATGGCGTGTCCCACTGCGGCATCCAGTTCGCCACGCAGATGGCCGTGCTGCCGCTGCATCACGTCTTCGCACAGCGCACGCACCCGCGCACGGGCGTTGCTGCGCAGCGTGCTGCAGCGCCAATCCCCCCCTCCCAGCGGCAGCACCGAATAGACCACGCTGTTGCAGGCGTTGCCGGCGCGTTCTGGCAGCGGGCGCCCGCCGAAGTCACGCGGCGCACTGCTGCGCTGCGGGTCGAAGTAGCTGTCCGGGAACGTGCGTGCGTACTGTTCGATATCCACCTCGATGCTGCCGCCATCGCCTGCCGGCAGGCGCAGCACCGCGCCGCAGCCGGTGGCATCGGCGCGGTGCTGGATGTACTGGTAGATCGGCCGATCCAGGCTCGCATCCTGCGTGGTCACAGTGCTCACCGCCGCCAACACCGGCAGCGACGCACGGTTGGCCATGCGTGCCAGCACTCCCGCCTGCGCCGGTTCGCAACGGTCGCGCAGCGTCGCCACCAGCAGGAACAGCAGGTCATCACGAAAGGCCTTGTCTGCAGCCATGTGATGTTCGATGCGTGCCTGCGCTTCCGCCGCCGGTGCGGGAAATGCCACTGCCGGTGGCGAGGGCGCGTGCGTTGCGTTCCATAGCAGCGCCACGCCGGTCCCTGCCAGCAGCAGCACCACCATCAGCAGCGCAACGGTGCGTGCGCGGAGCCTGGTCATCGGGTGATCGCGGAAAGCGTCGCCGCGGCTGCGTCATAGGACGCGCTGGCGATATCCGCCTCGAAGTGCTTCACCTGCAGGCGCCCTGACAGCCGGTAAGGGTCCCACAACGCGCCCATCGTGATCGGAGTGGCCAGGGTCACATGGATGATCTGGTTCGGCGGTGGTGGCGGTACGTGGATGCACGCGCCATAGAACGGCACGAACAGCAGTTCGTCCACCTGCCCGGCGTCGTTCATCGCCAGCGGCACCACATAGCCATCCAGGTCCAGCGCCCGTCCATCCACGCCATCGACCACCGCCGACGAGCCGAACTGCTGCGCGCGCACAGGGCTGGAATGATCGATGGCCTGCCCGGGCAGCGAGCCCGACCCGGTGTCGTCGATCAATCCGCCTATCCCATCCATGCCGTTGCCACGCGACAGCCCGATCTGCGGCGGAGGACGCTGGAAGCTGTCCTCCCCGGGCATCAGCGCGTCCCAGCGGTCGATCACTGCAGACGGCGCCGCTGGCGAAGCGGCAGCGCTGCTGGCCTGTGGCTGCGGAGCCTCCACGGCGGGCCGGCCACAGCTGGTCAGCAGTACACCGGGAAGCAGAACGGCAAGCACCTTCGCGCTACGGTTCATAAGGCCTCAATTCGGCGTCGGCCATGCTGTATGCCGAGCCTGCAAGATCATCGTCCACCCGCTCGGCGCGCAACACGCCGGCCAGGAAGAACGGCGAGTACATGTCGGGCATGGCGATCGGCCGCGGCAGTACCACGTGCACGATCTGGTTCGGTGGCGGCGGTGGCACGTGGATGCACGCGCCGTAGTACGGCACGAACAGGAATTCGAGCAGTCGACCATCCGCCGCATTGGCCAAAGGCACGACATAGCCCGGCAACCGCACCGCGCGATCCAGTACCGCGTCCACGGTACGGAACGTACCGAACTGGGCCATGCGCCGGTTGCCGCTGTGCTGCACCTCCGGCCCCTCGCCGCGCTCCAGTGCGGCCAGTTCATCGCCCGGCAGCATCTGCAACCAGTCCAGTTCCTGCTCGCTTTCGGTGCCAGCATTGCTCTGCACCGGCGACGGAGGCAGTGCCTGCACACCGGTATCGGTCGGCCGCGTGCAGGCGACCAGCAGCATTGCCGCAGCCAGCAGCAATCCGCGGACGCCCGGGCTCATGACGCAGGCGCCAGGCCATCGGCCAGGGTGCGCCGGTAGGCCAGCAGCGCAGGCAGCAGGCCTGCGACCGCGCTGATCAGCAGCACGCCCCCCACCCAGGCCAGTTCGCGCGCGTCCGGCCAGACGTGGGTAATCGACAGACCGAAATTGGCCAGCGCCCAGCTGCGCCCCACCACGCTGGCGCAGGTCAGCACGGCCAGCGCCAGCGCGCAGGCCATCGCAGCGGTGGCCACGGCTTCAACGACCAGCAGGCAGGCCACATAGGCTGGACGCGCACCGGTAGCGCGCAGCACCGCCATCTCACGGCGGCGCTCCTGCAGCGTCGATACCAGCAGCGCCATCAGCGAAACCATGCCCAGCAGCACCACCATCGCACTGATCAACTGCAACGCGCGCTCGGCCGTCCCCAGCGACTGCCACAGCTGCTGCAGGGTCACGCCGGGCAGGATGGCCTGCAACGCTTCGTCTGGATACTCGTTGATGCTGCGCTGCACGCCGAACGTGGCGATGCGCGAGTTCAGGCCCAGCATGAAGGCGGTGATGCTGGTCGGGGTCAGGTCGAGCTGGCGCGCCTGTTCGGCGCTGACATGCTGGCTGCGAAGGTGCACGCCGGAGCGCCAGTCGACATGGATCGCCTCGATCGCCGGCAGTGACACCAGCACGGAAGAATCCACCGGCGTGCCGGTCCGCTGCAGGATGCCGACCACACGGAACGGCTTGTCGGCATGCGTGGCCAGGGTTACCGCACCGGTGCCATGGGCCAGCACGATGTCAGCGCCCACGCCGATATGCGCCGCCTGCGCGACTTCAGCGCCGACCACCGCGTCATACAGGTCGTCGAACGGCTTGCCCTGTGCGAATGCCAGCGGATGCCCCGCGCCATGCCGGTAGTGTTCGAAGTAACCGGCAGTGGTGCCGATCACCCGATAGCCACGCCAGGAATCGCCCAATGACAGCGGCACTGCCCATTTCACCTGCGGCAGCGCCGACAGTTCCTGGTAGGACTGCCAGGACACGTTGTTGGTCGGGTCTCCGATATGGAACACCGAGTACAGCAGCAGGTTCACCGGCCCCGAGCGTGCGCCGACGATCAGGTCCGTGCCCGAGACGGTGCTTGCAAAGCCCTCGTGGGCCTGCGTGCGGATGCGTTCCACGCCCAGCAGCAGGACGACGCTCAGGGTGATGACCAGCACGGTCAGGCTCACGCTCAGGGCGCGGCTGCGCAGGCTGGCCCAGGCCAACTCAAACATGTGCGCCCCCTGCCCGGTTCAGATCGCCCAGCGACAGCACCTGGTCGAACAACGGCTGCAGGCGGTCATCGTGGCTGACCACCAGTGCGGTGGTGCCGGCGGCGCGGCACTGCGCGGACATCAGCTGCAGGAAGGCCGTGGCCGCGTCGGGGTCCAGCGCCGAAGTCGGTTCGTCGGCCAGCAGTACCGCTGGGCGGCCGATCAAGGCACGGGCAGCGGCAACGCGCTGCTGCTGGCCAACGCTGAGCGTGCCCGCCGCACGCGGCATCAGTGCCGGGTCCAGCTGCAGCGCGCGCAGCAGGCGCGCGATCTCGGCATCCAGCCCACCGTCGATGCGCGCATTGCGCAACGGCGAGAAGCGCACGCCAAGGGCGATGTTGTTGCGTACGCTCAGGAACGGCAGCAGGTTGAACTGCTGGAAGATCACGCCCAGCTGGTCGGCGCGGAAACGATCGCGCGCGGCGGCGCCGAGCGTGTTCACTGCGTGGCCGGCGACACGGATACTGCCGCGGCCCGGCAGCAGGATGCCTGCCAGCAGGCCCAGCAGCGTGCTCTTGCCCGAGCCGCTGGTGCCGCGCAGCAGCACGCTGCTGCCCGCACTCACCTGCAGCTGTGCGATGTCCAGCACTGCTCGGTCTGCGTAGCCGAACTGCACGCCCTGCAGGTCGATGATGGTCGCTTCGTTCATGGCGCCAGCGGCACCCGCAGGCTGTCGGCGGTCACCACGCTGCGGCCTTGCCCGGTCGACGTCGCGGTATTGACGATCACCTCATGCAGACCTGGAAACAGCGTCGGCAGCGGTAATGCCAGCCCACGCAATGCCGCCGGGTTGGCGCAGTGGTAGCGCAGTGCTGCGGTGAATCCGGCGTGCGTGTGCTGGCCAGGCTGCGTTGCCACTGCTACTGGCGCAAAGCCCTCCGCAGTCGCCTCGGCATGGTCCAACCGGCACTGCGCAGCGCTCGGCAACGTGACCCAGCTGCCGCTCTGCAGGATCGATCGCGCCCGCGCCAATGCGGCCTGTTCGCGGCTGTCGGCAGGTGGTCGTTCGAAGTCGAGGATGCCGATGCCCGGCGCACGCAGTGCCAGTTCCAGCGTTCCCTGGTCCACGGCCAGATCGACATCGGCCTGGCCATGGACATGCGCATCGTGATGGCGCACGTCGTGGGCGTTCGCAGAATGAGCAGCAAGCAGCAGTAGAAGGGCGGCAGAACGTTTCATGGGGGAGCTCCGTATTGTTACTATGTAACATTATGGACCATATCCCGACCTCGCCCGCAAGGGCCCGCACCCAGCCGCCAGCTTCGGCACGCTGGCATCCCCGCTTCGATCTGGCAGGCGCCTGGCTGACGCTGGCCTGTGCCGCACACTGCGTGGCCCTGCCCTTGCTGCTGGCCTTCACGCCCGCGGCGATGATGGCGCTGCGCTCGTTCCAGCACCCTGGCCACGCGGCGATGACCGCGCTGCTGGTGATGTCGCGCTGGGAATGGCTGTTCGCGCTGCTGGCCTCGACGATCGCCCTGCTCAGCACCGCCGCCGGGCAGCGCCGCCATCAGCGCGCACTGCCGCTGTGCGTGGCCCTTGCAGGCGCGATCCTGCTGCTGTCGGCCTCGCTGTACCTGCCATTGAAGGAATCGCTGCTCTGGCATGGCGCTGCCACCGCCTGCGGAGGGGTGATGCTGGCCGTCGCACATCTGCGCAACCGGCGGGCCCTGCGGTCCGCCGGCTGATGACCCTTCAGAACCGGTAGCCGACCTCGGCACCGACAATGCGCGGGCTGTCCACCGGCCCGTAGTAGTTGCCATCGCGGCCGAAGGCCAGGTTGTCGAAGATCAGGCCGTTGATGCGGCGCTTGTCGGTCAGGTTCTGCACGAACACGCGCGTGCTCCACGGGCCCCGCTCGTAACCCAGCTGCACGCCCAGTACGGCCACGGCCGGCTGGAACGCGCGGTTGCGCTCGTCCAGCGCGCTGGAACCGGTGAACTGCGATTCCACCCGGGCATAGATGCCGGAATCGAACTGATACCGCGCGGCCAGGTAGCCGGTGTAGTGCGGCGTCAGCTTGACCCGCTTGCCGTGCAGGTTCTCCTGCGGGCTGACCCACAGCTTGGTGTACGTCGCATCGACATAGCCGACATTGGCCATCACCGTGAACCCCGGCGCGACTTCAAACACCCCTTCCAGCTCTGCACCGCGCGAACGTATCGAGGCATCCGAGCCCACGTAGTCGGAGGAGATCGGCCGGCCGTTGGCATCGGTGGCCACCTGGATTTCCTGCCAGTTGTCCGAGCTGATATGGAACAGGGCGCCGCCGATATGGCCACGGCCGCCCGCCAGGTTCATCTTGAAGCCTACTTCATGGCTCCACATGCGTTCGGATTCGTAGCGCAGCACCTTGTCGTTGATCACATCGCTCTGCGCGGCGGCCAGGTTGAAGCCACCGGGGATATAGCCCTTGGCCGAGGCCGCATAGAACGACAGATCATCGCTGGCGTCATAGCGCAGCGAGACGCGCGGCAACGTGGCTGAGAACGTATGCGCCAGGGCTGCGTCGCGGTAGCGCACCAGGCCGCCCGCACCCAGGTCGAGGAATCCGGCGCGCTGTTCGGTGGAACGGCGGGCCTGCTCGTGGCGGATGCCGAGGCTGGCGGTCAGCTTCGGCAATGCAGGCAGCGTGTAGCTGGCGGTCGCGAAAACACTGTAGTCCTCACCCTTGGAGGTCTGCCGCGGCCCCAGGTTGTAACTGTCCAGCCCGCGCAGCGCCGGGCCGACGAAGGTGCCCTGGATCGAATCCTTGTCGATGCGATAGGTCGATACACCGGCCATCCAGGTCAGCGCCTGGTCGCTGGGCGAGCTGAAGCGCGCCTCGGCATTCCATGCATCCTTCTTGTCGTAGATGTAGCCGGCCAGCGCGGAGCTGGCGGTCATGTCGAAGTCATAGCCAGCCGAGGTGGTTTCCTCGCTGCGGTACGAGGCGGCGACATCCAGGGTGCCGGACTGCAGTTGCCACTGCGCGCTGAGGCCGGCAACGGTCTCGTCCTTTTCGGTGCGCTTGGGCGCATCGTTGATGTAGGTGAAATCACCTGCATGGCGGCCACCATTGAGGCGGTCGCCATAGGTGCGGTTGTACAGGCCGGTATCCAGCGGCAGGTACTCGTACTCGAACATGCCTGGTGCGCGCGTGCGCAGGTGATAGGCCAAGGCGTTGACGGTCACGTAATCGCTGGGCCGCCAGCGCAGCTTGCCCTGCAGATAGCCCTCTTTCACTTCGCCGCGCGCGCCGTACGGGGTCAGGTTCTTCAGGTGGGCATCCTCATCGGACCCCATGAACGCCACCGAGCCCGACAGCGTGCCGTCCTTGCTCAGCGGGCCTGCCAGGAAGCCATCCACGGCCGTACCGTTACCGTTGCCGAACCAGGTGCTGCGTACGTTCACCTCACCCTCGCGGGTATCGGCCGGGCCGCGCGTGCGCACCAGCACCAGCCCCGATTCGCTGTTGGCGCCGTACAGGGTGCCCTGCGGCCCCCGCAGCACCTCGACCGATTCCACCTGGTTGAGTACCGCGTTGCTCAGCTCGCGGAACGGAATGCCATCGATGTAGACCGACGCGCGGTTGACCAGGAAAGGATTGGATTCGATGCCGCGGATGGAAATGAACATGTTGCTCAGCTGGCCCATCACGTTGAACTTCACGTTGGGGGCCAGTTTGTCCAGGTCACGGAACTCGGTGACACCGGCTTCTTTCAGCGCCTGCCGGTCAAGCACGGTCACCGACAGGTCACTCTTCAGGTAGGGCGTGTCGCGCTTGGAGCCGGTGACCACCACGCCATCGAGGGTGGTGGCATCGGCGGACTGGGCGTGGGCGGGAAGAACAGGAACGAGCAACGACGCTGCGACGAGGGCAACGGAGGACACGGGGGCTTTCAAGGGCAACCTCATGAGGAACGGAAACGCGCCTGGCGGGCCGGCTGGCGCAAACTGTTATCCTGTAACATTCGACGCTCGCCGCCACTCCATTGCAGTCAGCGCTGCTCCATTCCTGGACCCGCCATGCCCGCCCTCGCCGACCAGTTGCACCGGGAAGCCGCCCAGCCCATGGAGGGAACCGTGACCAGCGAGGATGGCTCGGTCGTTCTGCTGCGCCATGGTTTCCAGGCCAGCGAAGGCCCCATGGGGCACCCGCACCAACTGCGGCTGGGCCTGCTGCTGGCCGGCGGCGGCAACCTGTACCAACGCACGACTGCCGGGGTATTGCAGGCACAGTGGCATCCGGGCCAGTTCAACGTGGTACTGCCCGGCGATCATGGACACTACGCCAGCCCTGCGGTGGAGCTGCTGGGAATGGCCATCGATACCGCGCAGTGGCGCGATGCGCCTGGCGGCTTCCCGGACGTCCCCTCCCTTTCCCTGCGGCTGCATCGCGACCCGGTCATCGCCTCCGTGCTGCAGGCGCTATGGTCCAGCGCGCAGGTTGACGCCAGCGTGCCCGGCTTCCTGCAGTACGGCGCAGAAGTGGTGGTGCGGCGATTGGCCCAGCTTGCCGGCCAACCACACGCCCGGCCGCCGATGGCCGCACCGCTGTCATCGCGGCAGCTGCGCCAGCTGCAGGGCTTCATCGATGAACACCGTTCGCAGCCGCTGGATGTCGCAGCACTGGCCGGCGTACTCGGCATGGAACCAACCACCTTCAGCCGCGCGCTGCGCGCCGCCACTGGCATGCCGCCGTATACCTACCTGACCCAGCGCCGCATGCAGTGGGCGCAGCAGGCACTGCAGGGCGGCCTCAGCGTGACCGAGGTGGCCATGGCCTGTGGCTACGCCAATCCCAGCAAGTTCAGCGCCGCCTTCCGCCGCGTTGTCGGCGTCTCCCCGTCAGCGTGGCCACGCCGGTAAATCCACGCCATGCGTGGATGGGCCACCACGCGGCGCCAACGCGAACGGTTACGCCAGTAGATCCACGCCATGCGTGGATGGGCCGCCGTGCGCGCGCTCCGCCTCGAACACACCCGCCACCCAGTCGATGAACACCCGCAGCCGTGGCGATGGCGTGCGGTTGCGCGGATAGACCAGGCTGACCGGGCTCGGCGTGGGCGGCATCTCGGGCAGCAGCTCCAGCAGCTGCCCGCGCGCGATGTACGGGTCCATCCGGTAACGCGGCGCCTGGATGATGCCCAACCCGGCCAGCGCGGCACCGAGGAAGGCGTCGGCACCGGACACCCGCACGCGTGCCGGCAACGGCATATGGCGCACCTGGCCGCCCTGCTGGAACTCCAGCGGAATCAGCTGGCCGGTGGCGCTGGAACGGTAGCCGACCATCTGGTGTCCCGCTGCCAGCGACGCGATGCTTTTCGGCTGCCCGTGCGCCTGCACGTAGGCAGGCGACGCCACCGTGACCTCGCGCAGCAACGCCAGGCGCCGCGCGGCCAGATCGCTGTCGGCCAGGGTGCCAACGCGGATGGCCGCATCCACGCCCTCGCGCAGCAGGTCGACATAGCGATCGCCCTCGCTGACCTCCAGTTCGATGTCCGGGTAACGCTGCAGGAAATCCGGCAGGTGCGGGAACAGCAGGTGACGCCCCAGCGTACCGTGCACTTCGATCCGCAGTGGCCCACGGGGTGGCACGTCACGGAACGCGGCTTCGGCATCGTCCATGTCCGCGATCAGGCGCAGGCAGCGGCCATAGAAGGCTTCGCCTTCCAGCGTCGGCACCACCACGCGCGTGGTCCGGTGCAGCAGGCGCACGCCCAGGCGCAGCTCCAATGCCTTGATCGCGTCGGTCACCGTGGCCCGCGGCAGCCCCAGGTCTTCGGCGGCACGGCTGAAGCTGCGGCGCTCGACGATCCGGACGAAGGCACGCAGGGCGGTGAATCGATCCATTGTTCGGCTGGCCGGATGATGTTTCCGGATTATCCGTGATTATCCGCGACGGCGGAGAGACGAAAATGGCCCTGCGCCATCCCGGCGTGACTTCCTGGAATGTGCCATGACCTCCCCCGCTTCCCGCTCTGTCGCCCTGGTCACCGGCGGCTCCCGTGGCATCGGCGCTGCCATCTCGCGCCGCCTGGCCGCCGACGGCCACGCCGTGGTGATCAACTATGCCGGCCGCCGCGATGAGGCCGAGGCACTGGCGGCCGAACTGACCGCCCATGGCGGCCACGCCATGGCCCTGCAGGCCGATGTGGCCGACCCGCAAGCCGCGCATGCGCTGTTCGATGCGATCGAGGCGCGCTTCGGTGGCATCGACGTGGTGGTCAACAGTGCCGGCGTACTGCAGTTGGCCGCACTGGCCGACAGCGATGATGCATTGTTCGACCGCGTGATCGGCATCAACCTCAAGGGCGCATTCAACGTGCTGCGCGAGGCCTCGCGGCGCGTGCGCGATGGTGGCCGCATCGTCACCCTGAGCACCAGCGTGGTGGGCATCAAGCTGGAAAACTACAGCGTGTATGCCGCCAGCAAGGCCGCCGTGGAGACGATGGGGGCGATCCTCAGCAAGGAGCTGCGTGGGCGTGGCATCACCGTGAACGCGGTGGCACCCGGGCCGACCGCCACCGATCTGTTCCTGGACGGGAAGTCGCCCGAGCTGATTGATCGGCTGGCGAAGATGAATCCTTTGGAGCGGCTGGGTACGCCGGAAGACATCGCCGGTGCGGTGGCGTTCCTGGCCGGTGCCGATGGTGGCTGGATCAACGGCCAGGTGCTGCGCGCCAATGGTGGGATGGTGTAGATCGCATGCCAACCAAGGTTGGCATCTACCAAATCACGCCACATCGGTAGTCGCCCACCCTGGTGGGCGCTGCGTCACGGGCTCATCGAATACGGTGCCTGCGCGCCCTGCCCCGGCCAGTTCTTGTTCGGTTCGGCCTGCATGGTGAAATGCAGCTCGCCACCAGCCAGGATCTCATCGTGGCGCAGGAAGGTGCGCTGCAACGGCTTGCCGTTGAGGGTCACGCTGCCGACATAGGTGTGCTTGTCGTCCAGGCCTTCGGCCACGATGGTGAACGTCTTTCCGTTCGGCAACCGCATTGCGGTCTTCGGCAGGAACGGCCGGCCGAGGATGTACTCGCCCGAGCCCGGCGCCACCGGGTAGAAGCCCAGCGCGGTGAACACATACCACGCCGACATCTGGCCCACGTCATCGTTGCCGGCCAAACCATCGGGGCGGTCGGCGTACTGGGTGTCCATGATCTGCTTCAGGCGTGCCTGCGTGCGCCACGGCTGGCCGGCATACGAGTACAGGTAGGCCACGTGATGGCTGGGTTCGTTGCCATGCGCATACCAGCCGATCAGGCCGGTGATGTCTTCCATGTGTTCGAAGATGGCCGGATCGACCTTGGCGTTGAACACTTCATCCAGGCGTGCCAGCAGTTTGTCACTGCCACCATGCGCGGCGGCAAGGCCTGCCACATCCTGCGGCACGTACCATGAGTACTGCCAGGCATTGCCTTCGGTGTAGTCGGTGCCGTAGCCACTGGCGCTGGGGTCGAACGGCGTACGGAAGCTGCCATCGCGCTTGCGCGCACGCATGAAGCCGGTGTCCTTGTCGAAGGCATTGCGCCAGTTGCCGGCACGCTTGTCGAAGGTTGCCGCCACATCGGCCTTGCCCATCGCCTGTGCCATGCGCGCGATGGTCCAGTCATCGAAGGCGTACTCCAGCGTCTTGCTGGCCGCTTCGCCTTCTTCGTCGATCGGCACGTAGCCCAGCTCACGATACTGCGCGATGCCATCGTAAGGACCGTAGTTGGCGGTCTCCACCATCGCCTTAAGCGCCTTGTCCGCGTCGAAACCACGGATACCCTTCACGTAGGCATCGGCGATCACCGGCACCGCGTGGTAGCCGATCATGCACCAGTCTTCCAGGCCATGGAACGACCACACCGGCAACATGCCGTAAGGGCTGTGCTCGTGATGGGCCAGCATGGAATTGACGAAATCGCTGTTGCGCTTTTCCGGCTGCACCAGGGTCAGCAACGGGTGCAGCGCCCGATAGGTATCCCACAGCGAGAACGTCGAATAGTTGGTGTAGCCCTTGGCCTGATGCACCGCATTGTCAGAGCCGCGGTATTGGCCGTCGGCATCCATGAACAGCGTTGGCCCCAGCAGCGTGTGGTACAGCGCGGTGTAGGCGCTGCGACGCGCGTGCTCCGGCGCGTCGATATCCAGCACCGACAACGCCTGCGTCCACTCCTGCTTTGCCTGCACGCGCACGCGGTCGAAATCGAAGTCGGCCACTTCGGCATCCAGGTTGGCGATGGCGCCGGCCTCGCTGACCGGCGAGATCGCCACCTTCACCACCAGCGGCGCCTCCAGCTTGCCGAAGTCGAAGGTGCCCACCAGCTGCCGCCCCTCGATCTGCGCGCGCTGCTTCGGGTCCTTCTCGCCCGGGGGCGCAAAGCCCTTGTAGACGATGTTCTGTTCGGTGTTGTGCAGTTCGTGGCTGGCCAGGGGCCGCGAGAAGCGCATCGCGAAGTACAGCTGGCGGCCGGCGGCCCAGCCGCGGGTCTCGCGGAAGCCGGTGACGGTGCCATCGTCGCGCACGCGTACCCGTGACCACAGGATCTTGCCCGGGTAGTCATACATGCTGGTGCGCATGTCCAGCAGCACCTTGGCCTCGGTGCCCTTGGGGAACGCATAGCGATGGACGCCCACGTGCGCGCTGGTGGTCAGCTCGGCGCGCACCTTGTAGTCGTCCAGGGTGACCGCGTAGTAGCCCGGCTCGGCCTTCTCGTCGTCGTGGCGGAAGCGCGAGGCGTAACCACTCCTGGGCTTCTCGGGGTCGCCGCGCTCCAGGCCCGGGTTGCCGGTGAACGGCATCAGCAGGATGTCGCCCAGGTCGGAATGGCCGGTGCCGGAAAAATGCGTGTGCGAGAAGCCGACGATGCTGCTGTCGTCATAGCGATAGCCCGCCGCCCAGCCATAGGCCTTCTCTCGCGGCTGGATGCGCGTATCCGGGCTGAGCTGGACCATGCCGAACGGCACCGTTGCGCCGGGGTACGTGTGCCCCTCACCGCCGGTACCGATGAACGGATCGACCGAGGCATAGGCCTTGTCGGCGGCGGTCTTGGCCGGGGCAGCCACGGCCAGGCCGGAGGCGAACATCGCCGTAGCGGCGACAGCGATCAGGAGACGACGGTCCAGCGTGGGCATCGGCATTTGGATCGATTCAGGTGATGGTCAGATCCTAGCACCGGCCCTGCCACACCGCATGCTGCGCTGCGGCTGAATGGTCTTATTCACCAGGGCTATCGAACGGAACGATTGCAACAAATTGCATGGATCGAACCCTGCCCGATCAACAGACTGTGCCCCATGCCAATTCCGACCAGAGCTGAGCAAAGACGCCACTGCGAGTCGTGATGTGACCGCTTTCGCACTCTGTCACAGCCATGCCCGAAGGCCTCAAAAAATCACAACGCCTTCACCGCATCTGCGCGCTTGATTCACGTCGGCGACATGAATGCGGTCCCTTTCCGGAATTTCCATCTACCAGGAGTCCCCATGAAGATCGCTGTTCGTTGTTCGCTTGCGCTGGCCATTGCGGCTGGTCTTGCCATTGCCCCCGCCGTTCAAGCCAGGAACCTCAACCCTGGAGAAAGTGCCACCGTCAACGCAGGCGATCCAATTGAAGATTGGACGGCTCGCGGTAACGGCGCGACGCTTGCTTTCACCGCCGGCAGTGTGGCGTCCCGCGCAGGCGTGGGGCCCGGCGCCCACCTGATCATGGAAGGCGCCACTGTAAACAGCAGCGACGATTTCCAGGCGGTTTATGTCACCTCAGCAACCGCCAGGATCTCCTCTTCCCGCCTGAGCAATGACCTGTCTGTCGGCCTCACATTGTCCAACGGCCCCCTTGTCGATGGAACGATACCCTCCACGCCATCCAATGTGATCGTCACGGATTCAACCATCAGCGGGCGAGGTGCGGGCGTTTCAATCTGGGGCGGCGAGCTTCAGCTTTCCAACACGAGCGTTGACGCTGCTGGATCCAGCTGGCTCCATCCAACAACGTCTGCCGGAATCCTTATCTCCTCCAACTCTACGATTCGCGTCACCGACGGCTCATCCATCGCTGGCGACGAGAACGGAATCGTTGTCAGGGATGAATGGAGCAGGCCTGAAAGCGAGATCGCTGACAACGCAATCACCCTCGACAATTCAGCTGTCATCGGTCGCAATGGATCTGGGATCCTCGTTGGTATTGGCCAGAATCTCGGCAACACCACGATCAACGTGACCAACGGCAGTACGGTGTCTGGCGGCAACGGCGTGATCGCCGAAGTCATCGACGGCGGCACCCTGGACTTCAATGTGCAGGCCTCCAATCTGCAAGGCGACCTGCGCGCCGATGCGGCGTCGCAGATGCACGTAGCCCTGTCCAACACCGCCAGCATCACCGGCGCCATGACCAACGTCACCAGCGTTGCGCTGGACGCCGCCACCTGGAACATGACCGGCAATTCCACCGTTGGCCGGCTCGATCTCGGCAGTGGCACGGTGTCGCTGGGCAATGGCACAACCTTCAATACCCTCAACGTCGCCGGCAACTTCAACGGCAATGACGGCACGATCCTGTTCAACACCGTGCTGGCTGGCGACACCGCTGCCTCCGACAAGCTGATCATCGGTGGCGACACCAGCGGCAGCGCCAACGTGCGCGTCAACAACGTCGGCGGTGCCGGTGCGCAGACCGATAAGGGTATCGAGCTGATCCAGGTGGGCGGTGCCTCCAATGGCCAGTTCACCCTGGCCGGCCGTGCCGTGGGCGGCCAGTACGACTACTTCCTGTTCAAGGGCACCGGCACCGATGGCAACTGGTATCTGCGTTCGCAGCTGCCGACCCAGCCGGAACCGTGCGAGGTCGACCCGAGCCTGCCGGAATGCAACCCGGTGCTGCCGGGTCCAGATCCGGACCCAGTGCTGCGCCCCGAGCCCGGCGCCTACCTGGCCAACCTGCAGGCCGCGCAGACGATGTTCCGCCTGGGCTACCACGATCGCCAGGCCGGCCAGAACGGTGGCCGTGCGTGGGCGCGCGTGGACGGCTCACGCAACGGTTTCGATGCGGTCAGCCGCCAGCTCGACATCCGCGGCAACAGCCAGGCACTGACCGTCGGTGCCGATGTGTGGCGCCACGATTCGGGCAGCAGCGTGGGCGTGATGCTGTCCAGCGGCAACGCCACCAGCACCTCCACCAATGCGCTGACCGGCTACTACGCCCGCGGCAAGGTGAAGGGCGAAGCGCTGGGCCTGTACGGCACCTGGCGCGGCGGCAATGGCGCCGACCCGTATGCAGGTTTCTACGTGGATGGCTCGGTGCAGCGCGCCCAGTTCCGCAACCGGGTGCAAGGTATCGGCCTGGCCGACGAGCGCTATGACAGCCGTGCATGGCAGGGTGCGGTGGAAACCGGCTACGCCTTCCGTGTGGGTGGCGCCAGCAACGGCGGCATCTATCTGGAGCCGCAGCTGCAGCTGGGTTACAACCGCTGGGACAGCAACCGCCACACCGAAGCCAACGGCACGGTGGTAACCAGCGAGGATGCCGATGGCCTGTTCGGTCGTGCTGGCCTGCGCCTGTCCGGCGTGACGCGCTGGGGTAATGGAACGACCGAAGTGCAGCCGTACATCGCGGCCCACTGGCTGCACACCCGTGCCGAGTCGCAGATCCGCATGGACGATGAGGTGGTGGATGCGCGCATCCCGCGCAGCCGTGGTGAATTCAGTGCCGGTGCGTCGCTGACGTTCGGCAACGGTGTGGGTGCGTGGGGTGGGCTGTCGCTGCAGAAGGCCAGCGGTTTCCACCAGACCAGTGCGCAGGTGGGTGTGAGCTACAGCTGGTAAGGCGTTTCTGGCCTTGTGAGGGCAGCCCGGGTTTGCGTGCCGGGCTGCCTTTTTGCTTTTCGGGTTGCGCCGGCGAGCGCGCTCGTCACCGCGGAACGAGCGCATCGCGCCACATCATGCCGCTATCAGGTCGTCTGCTGGGCTGCTCGCGACATGCAGATGCTCGCGCTTCAGTTGGAGAAATTTCCGTATGAAAAATCTATTGGAACTGCGCTGGCTGGCGTGTGCAGGATGTCCGCGCAGCACGAACACCGCTGCCGGGATTGGAACCCCGGAATGAGCTACGAGAGCTGCTTGCCATGACTACGGCGGGCGGTGCGCGGCGGCCGCATGGCCCTCCGGCTTTTCTCGTAGCTCAGCCGAAGTTCCAACCCGCATCGCCCGCCACCCTCCGGTGGCCACGTACCTCAAGGAGCCATCGCATGTCGCATGAACCGCCCATCCTGACCCCGGAAATGGAATCCCTGTTCTTCCGCATCGAGCACGCCCTGAACACCGCCGAGGGCATGGCAATGATGATCGGTGAGAACGAACCGGTAGACCCACAGGCGCATCTTCGCCCGGGCTACAACCTACAGAAGATCATGGTTGCGATGATGGCGCTGAGCCAGCATGGCCGGCGGTTGCTGCATGAACTGCGCGAGCAGCATGTGCGGGTGACGCTGCATTGAAGCGTGTAGAGCCGAGCCCATGCTCGACTCTGGTGTGATCGAGCACTACGGTTGGTGACGGAGCAAGCCGGGCATGGGCTCGGCTCTACAGGAGCCGGTCAATCCGGCAGCGCGCTCTGCAGTGTGGCGAGATCTGCCGCATCCACCGGCCGCACCACGCGCGCCACTTCCTTGCCGTCACGCAACAGGATCACCGTCGGCCACAGCTTCACCTGGAACGAGCGGCCCAGCGGCTTGCCCTTGCCATCTTCGATCTTCCAGTGCGGCAGATCATGCGCATCCACGAAGGCCTGCAGTGCCGGTTGCGCGGCCTGGCAATGGCCGCACCACGGCGCGCCGAATTCCAGCAGCAGCCAACCGGCCTGCGCATCCACCTCCGCGCGGGCCGGCTCGGCGGCTACATGATCACGCATGAAGGGCATGCCGGTTACGCCTGCAGCGTGCGCTGGATGTCTTCCAGCGGCGCGTTGGTCAGATCCTTGGCGATATCGACCAGCAACCGCGCCTGCGTCTCTTTATGCAGCAACGGACGGATGCGGCCAAGCGTGGTGGGATCGGCGATCAGCACCAGATGCGCGTAGCGGTTGTTGAGTGCATCTTCGTTGAGCTGCTCGGCCACCTGCTTGGCGAAGGTCGCTTCGTTGAGCTGCGAGATCGACATGTCCTTGGGCACCGCGCCGGACGGCCCCTGTCCGGATACACCCTGCTCGCTGATGTCCTGCAGGCGCAGCTCGCCTTCCTGCTTCAAGGTGAGCTTCTGCTCGCTGCCGACGTTGGTGAACACGCGGGCCGAGCCACCATCGGCGACGATAACCAGGGTGCCTTCGGGAATGCGACGGGTCATGCGTTACTCCTTGCGTTGGTTCGCAACCACCGTAGAAGGCATGGCGTGAGCGAGGTGAGCACAACATGTTCATTCGATGTGCGTGGGTCATCTGCATGAACAGGCAACATGGAACGCTGCGTTCGTGCTGGCGCGATTCTCGGCACGCTCACACTGTAACCGTTATCATGAACACATGATCGACACGACCCACTGCGCGTCAGCACCTGTTGCTGGCATGCGGGAAGCACTGCCGACCGGCGCTTCGCTTTCCATCATTGCTTCCCCCTCGCCTTTCCATCGCCTCGCGCTGGATCCCGGCGGATGACGCCTGCGGGCCCTGCCCCGCCTGTTCTCTGCGCCTGCCACCACCCCACGTGCACTGACGCGGTCTGACATGTAATCGGACCCATCCGATTGTCCCGCGTTCTGGCAGCGGGCAATGCTTGTCGCGTGCGCGGCGTTTGATCGCACACACCATTCGCCCCGTTCCGGGCCTTCCATTCGATGCCCCTGCGCCTGCTGCGCCAGCATCGCCGTTTCCGACTTTCGGGACATCCGTACCGCCCATTCCACTCCATTTCCATTCTTCCAAGGGAGTCCCCATGCAGGACAACTCCGATGCCCACGCCCATTTCGGCTGGTTCAAACGCCGCCGCCATCTGAAGGTCGACGAGATCACCGTTGTCGACAAACCCATGCTCAAGCGCGCCGTGGGCGCCGCTGCACTGGGCAATGCGATGGAATGGTTCGACTTCGGTGTCTATGGCTATCTCGCCGTCACCATCGGCCAGGTGTTCTTCCCCTCCAGCAACCCCACCGCGCAGGTGATCGCTGCGTTCGCCACGTTCACCGTGGCCTTCCTGGTACGCCCGCTGGGCGGCATGGTCTTCGGGCCCCTGGGCGACCGGTACGGGCGCCAGAAGGTACTGGCCTTCACCATGATCATGATGGCCCTGGGCACCTTCGCCATCGGCCTGATTCCCTCTTACGAACGCATCGGCATCTGGGCGCCGGTGCTGCTGCTGCTCGCGCGCGTGGTGCAGGGCTTTTCCACCGGTGGCGAGTATGGCGGCGCGGCAACCTTCATTGCCGAGTACTCCACCGACCGCAACCGCGGCCTGATGGGCAGCTGGCTGGAGTTCGGCACACTGGGCGGCTACATCGCCGGCGCCGGTACGGTCACCGCCCTGCACATGCTGCTGAGCAGCGAGCAGATGCTGGACTGGGGCTGGCGCATTCCGTTCCTGGTGGCCGGCCCACTCGGCCTGCTGGGCCTGTATATGCGCATGCGGCTGGAGGAAACGCCAGCGTTCCGCGCCTTCGCCGAAGAAGCCGAGAAGCGCGACCATGAGCGCCCCGGCCTGCTCGATCTGTTCCGTGTGCACGGGCGCCAGCTGATCGTCTGCATGGGCCTGGTGCTGGTGTTCAACGTGACCGACTACATGCTGCTGACCTACATGCCCAGCTACCTGAGCGTGACCATGGGGTATGCGGAGAGCAAGGGCCTGCTGCTGATCATCATCGTGATGCTGGTGATGATGCCGTTGAACATCGTCGGTGGCCTTTTCAGCGACAAGCTGGGCCGGCGCCCGATGATCATTGGCGCCTGCATCGCGCTGCTGGTGCTGGCGGTGCCGAGCCTGCTGCTGGTGGGCAGCGGCAACGACTGGCTGATCTTCCTTGGCCTGATGCTGCTGGGCCTGGCGCTGGTGTGCTTCACCAGTTCGATGCCCTCCACGCTGCCGGCACTGTTCTATACGCCGGTGCGCTACAGCGCGCTGTCCATTGCGTTCAACGTGTCGGTGTCGCTGTTCGGTGGCACCACGCCGCTGGTGACCGCCTGGCTGGTGGAGCGCACCGGCGATCCGCTGGTGCCGGCCTACTACCTGATGGGCGCGGCGGTGATCGGCCTGATCACGATGATCTTCGTGAAGGAAACCGCCGGCCTGCCGCTGCGCGGTTCGCCGCCAGCCGTGGGCTGCAACAAGGAGGCGGCGGCGCTGTTGAAGAGCGATGCCCCGGTAACAGTGGATCGCACCCTGCCGCCCTTGCCGGACGTAGCCGAACCGGAACAGGTGACCCCGGCCTGAGTGGCTGAGGCAGCGCCGGGCATTGCCCGGCGCTGCCGGTAACGCGATTACTCGGCGCGGGTCAGCTTGCCCGGCGTCCAGCGCAGGGTCCAGACATAGTCGCCATCCGGTGGGCAGACATGCTTGTAGCCCACGACATCGCAGGTGCTCGCACCGGCAACGACCTTGAACGCGACGATGATGCGGTCACCTTCGATCTTGATGGAATGCACGGCACCCGGAATCTGCTCGCCCGCATCATCGCCATAACCTGACGCGCGGATGGCGGCGAAGTCCTCTGCCTCCACAGGCGACAGGCTCTTGGGGTTTTCCTTGCCCCGAGGATCATCTGCTGCCAGTGCAGTCATCACGGCCACCACATTGCTCTGTGCGAACGAGCCACCGGTATAGGTCGACGTATAGAGATAGATGACCTCCGCACGACCATCACCGTCCAGATCGGCAACGGCCGTCCACACCGGGCGGAAATCACTCTCGATGTCATCGCCAGGGATCAGGCGCAGCGAGGCCTCGGCTGCGTTGAACGCCTGTACCAGGCTCGGTGGCGATGCCTTCGATGCCGCAAACACCGGGGCACAACCGACCAGCGTGCAAAGTGCGAATGCGGAAGGCAGCAGGATGGAACGGGAAAATGCAGGTCCGTGCATGGTGTTCTCCTTGGTGAATGGTGCAGCCGGTAATGCGATTACTCGGCGCGGGTCAGCTTGCCTGGGGTCCAGCGGTACACCCACGCATGCTGCCCTTCCGGCGGGCAGGCCACCTTGCCACGCACGCACAGCTTCGAATTGCGGGTGCTGTTGAAGGTGACACGGATACGATCACCGTCCATCGTGATCGTTTCCATCTCGCCGGGAATGTGCGCACTGGCATCATCGGCGTAGCCGGACGCGCGGATCAACGCGTAGGTTTCGTCGTCATAGGCGGATTTGCCCGGTGATGCGGTCTGGCCCCGCGCATCGCCTTCGGCCAGCGGGGTCATCACCACCAGTTCGTTGAGCTGCATCGCGCTGCCGGTCTGGGTCGCGGTGTAGAGATAAACGATTTCCGGGCGGCCATCGCCATCGAGGTCGGCATTGCCGGCCCACAGCGGACGGTAATCGTACTGGCTGTCGGTGCCGGGGTGCAGACGCAGGGAGGCCTCGGCGGTACGACGCGCCTTGTCGTAGCTCATCGGCTCGTTCTTCGGCTCGCTCTTCGCTTCATCCTTGGCGTCGGCCGGCGTTGCATCCTGGGCAAGCAGCGGTGCCGCCACCGTCAATGCCATGGCCGCCACCAGCGCGCGCAGGCCGATGGCCTGCCAGTGCTTCCGCTCGTACATCCCTGTTCCTCGATCACTGAATCTGCGGAGTCGGATCATCGCACAGGCGGACCGGCAAGCGGCGTGCTGTCGGCATGCAGTTCCATCGCGCGCATGACGATGGGCTTGGCCCAGTCCGGGGTGTGCAGCAGCTCCACCACCGACACCGGATACTGCAGGCCTTGGCGATCCAGCGCCAACACCGGCAAGGGGGCAACACGTCCGTAGCGATCGGCTGGTGCGCTGTTGTCATACACGTGCAGTTCGGCCAGGTGCGGCATCAATGCCAACAGGTTCTCGCGTGCGGAATCGAAGCGAGCGCGGATCTTGTCCTGCGGAATGTCGTGGCCGCCGCCAGCAACGCGGGCGGCCACGCGGGCTACATGCAGTTCGACGGTGGCCAACCCGCAGAACCAGATCGCCACGTCGTGCTGGCTGCAGGCCTCACGCAACAGACGCGGAATGGTGGTGCCCCCCAAGGTGGTTTCAAAGGCAAAATCGCTGCCGTCGGCGATCGCCTGGCGCAGCCGTCGTGCGCCTTCCTGCCACGCTTCAGCGTTGGCTTCGGCCAACGGCCAGCCCGCCTCCACCAGCCGTCGGGTGAAGCTGTCCGGGTTGTACCAGCCCAGGCCGTCGGCCTCCAGCCAAGTACCGAGCAGCGAACTCTTGCCGGCGCCGTTGACGCCGGCCAACGCCAGGATCCGCCCCATGAGTCAGAGCGGACGGCCGAGCGCGACCTTGTGGCCGCGGCGGATCGGCTTGCCCATCACCTTGCCCAGCCCCTCACCCTGCTGCAGCCCGGCCAGCGCCTGGTCGAACTCGGTACGCAGGCGCGAAAGCACGTCGCTGCGCTCTTCGGTATCGCTGCCGCTGGCCCTGGCCAGCAGCTCCTGGTAGGTCTTGATGTCCACGATCACCGCTTCGGGGTGGTTGTGGTTGGTGATGACCAGCGCCTGCTTCTCGCGCACGGTACGCATCAGGCTGGGCCAGCCACGGGTCTTGACCGAGGATGCCGGGGCCTTGTCGAGGCCGGGCAGGTCGAGCGGGAGGATCATGGCACGGCTCCAGCGGAAGGATATGAGGCCACTATACCCAATTTGGCCAAATTGGGGATAAATGGACCCTCCCACCCTCCGGACCCGGCCGACGGCTCAGAACGCCCGTTCCCATTTCAGGCTCAGCAGGCTGCGGTCATGGCTGTACAGCCAGTCCACGTTGCTGTCGATGCGCGCGTAACGCAGGCTCAGGCTGGGCACCAGCCCGGCCACGGCCAGGCGCTCGCTGCGCACGATGGCGATCAGGTTCTGCTCGCAGTCCTGCCGACGCGCTTCCAGCAACGGGCTCCACGCATCGTAGTCACGCTCACGCAGCGACACGAACACGGTAGCCGTGGTGCCGCTCCACTGGCGAGCTGCGCCCAAGCGCAGGCCGCGTTGCCGGTAGCCATTGGCGGGATCAGCGGCGCTGCTGTCACTCAGGTCGACCCCGGCAAATACCGTCCAGCGTGGGTTGAGCGCACGGAACCAGGTGGCATAGATCGCCGCCAGTTCACCGTCGTAGTTGCTGGCCAACCCCGGCTGTCGATAGCGCTGGCGTTTCCAGTCGGCTTCCAGCTTCAGCAGGCTGCGCGCATCGGCGGCGAACTGCCATTCGCCATGCACGCCGGCACCGCCCTGCAGCGCATGGTTGCCCAACCCCTGGTAATCGTAGCTGGGCGCCAGCAGCACGGTATGCCGTGCGCTGCGCCAGCTGTAACCGGCCTGCACGCTGGCATTGAGCTCGTTGTAGTCGCTGTGCCCGCGCCACGCCTGGCCGAACGCCAGCCCGCGCAGGTACAGCCCATGGTGGCCGGCCAACGGCAGGCGCCGTTCCAGGCTGGCGTCGTAGTCCAGGCCGAATGCTGCCTGTGCATCGGGCAACCGGCGTTCGATGAAACAGGTGGTGCCGTCACCGAACAGGCAGGTACGGCTGGCCGAACTGCGGTTGATGTTGTCGCTCCAGGCCGGGCCAGCGGCGATCCCACCCTTCCAGCGCTGGCGCGCCTGCAGGGCCTGCAGGTAGCCGTCCACCCGCGTACGCACGCCCGCTGTTGCCGGATCGTCGCCATCGATACCGGCTGCGATCGCCTCGAACAGGGCGATGGCATCGCGGTCGCGCTGGTCTTCGGCGTAGACACGTGCCAGTTCCAGCCGCGCCGGCAGGAAGTCCGGCTGCGCGGCGAGCACGGCCTCGTATTCGGCGGCGGCCTTGCCGTGCTGTCCAGCCACCCGCGCCAGCGCGCCCTGCGCGTAGTGGCGCAGCAGCGGATCATGGCCGGGCAGTTGGATGTACTCGGCCAGGAAGGCGGCCACGGCCTGCCATTGCTGATGCTGCAGCGAGAGATAGAGCGCCTGGCCGAGGTCGTCGACAGTGCGCTCCACGCGGTACTGCTGGCCGTCGAGGGTGATGGTCGGTCGCTCGTGCTCGGCCTGGCGCAGGCGTTGCTGGTCCTGCTGCTGATGACGCAGCTCGCTGCCCTGTTCGAGCACGCGGCGCAGGTCATCCTGCTGGGCGCGGGCATCATTGAGCGGCCATGCCAGCAGCAGGACGACAAGAAAGAGAAGGTGGCGCATGTTCGATCCGGTTGAAGCACTATCGCGGGCCGAAGCAGGGACTGGCGGATCGCGGCTTGTCCCTGCCCTGCCCCGTCAGGGGCGTGGCGATCAGTTCTTGCTGCCGCCGAAGGCGGTGTCGTACTGGCTGTTGCCGGCGAAGGTGGCGATGCCGGCCAGGGTAGCGGCGTTGGCGCCGAAGAACTGGCCCTGGCTGGTGCCGGCAACCGTACCGTTGGCCGTAGCCGAACCGGCGAACGACGCGTTGGCGCTGTTGATCGATGCAGCCACGGCCACGGTCAGGCCCGAGCCGGCCAGCGCGCCGTTGAGGCGGCCGGTGCCGAAGTCAGCGCGGAAGGTGCCGCTGAGCAGGTTGCTGCCGTTGAACTTGTTGAGGCCTGCGACGGCGTAGGTGGCCACGCCTGCCGGCAGCGTGGTGCCCGCGCGGTCACCGGCGAAGTAGACCTGGCGGTTGTTGAAGCCGCCAGCCGCGCCATCCTTGGACCATTCGCCGAACCAGACATCGCCGCTACCGACCTTGACGAAGTTGAAGTGGCCCATGCCGGCGTGGCTGCCCGGGGTACCGGTGATCGGCATGGCGAGGGTGCGCACGGTGGTGCCGTTGATGACGGTGGGTGCCGAGTAGGCGCTCAAGCCCTGGAAGTCCACACGCGTGCCACCCGAGACGGTGCCGACGCCAATACCGGCCTTGCCTGCCGAGTGCGGGCCACCATTGACCTGCGATTCGCCGACGTTGACGTTCAACTGCGGATCGGTGACGGCGCTGGCCGCACCGACGATATCGGCAGCGTGGGCGGCACCGGCCAGGGCCAGGCTGGCGGCGACGGCAAGCAGGGAACGGGAGATCATTTTCATGGAAAAACTCCTTGGATTGAGGGAACTACAGGTACAACGCTTGCAACGGTGGAACTCAGAAGCGCGCAGTGAGCGCAAGCTTGACGGTGCGACCCGGCGCCGGCAGCGTGGAGCGCGTGGCGGGGTCGACGTAATAGCGGTTGCCGAGATTGCTGCCGACCAGTTCAACGCTGGCGTGGTCGTTGAAGCGCCAGCGCGCATAGGCATCCACGGTGGTGATGTTTCCCCAGGTGAACGGCACGTTCTGCCAGAGCAGGCTACTGCCACCTGCCAGCAGACGATCGCGGTAGACCTGCAGGTCGGGGTTGTCGTGACGCCGGTAGTGCACGATGCGGCTGCCCAGTTCCAGCCGCTCATCGAACAGGCGCGTGCCCAGTGACAGATTCACCGACAGCTTGGGAATCGCCTGGGTCAGCAGGTAGCCGCCCACGAAACCGTCCTGTACACAGTTCGGCACCAGCCCGCGGTTGGCGTCGAGCAGCATCGCGCTGCTCTCGTCGCACACCTCGTTTTCCAGCGTGCGCGCGATACCCAGGTCGCTGAAAAAGCGTCGATTGTCGAAGCGCGCCTGCAGTTCGATGCCACGGATGGTCTGCTTGTCGATGTTGTCGAACAGGAAGTAGGCGTCGCGCTCGATCACATCGCGCGTCTTGTGCACGTAGTAGGCCAACTTGACGTCGGCATCGGCGGTGCCGCCGAACAGCGCGGACAGATTGTGTACATAGCCCAGCTCGTAGTTGTAGGCGTGCTCGGGCTTGAGCGCGTACAGCGGATTGAGGCTGCTGGAGAAGGCAATGGTGCTCTCGAACATGCTCGGGAAGCGCACCGCCTCGCTGTAGCGCAGGTAGATGCGCGCGGCCGGCGACAGGTTCACCGTTGCCGAGAAGGTGGGCAGCCAGGCATGGTCGCGACGGCGGGTATTGCGTCCATCCACCGGCCGCGACTGCACTGTGTTGCGGATGCTGCAGACCTGGTCGCTGCCGGGGAACAGCGGCAGCGCGCCGGGGATGGCGGCCACTTCGCCATTGAGGCACGGATTGGTGGCACGGGAGTAGTTGCCGTCGGCATCGGGCAGCCAGGCGATGGTGTGCTCCACCGGTTGTGGCGTCTGGTAACTCTGCAGCAGGCCACGGATCGCATCGTCGACGAACCAGCCCATGCCGATGCTCTCCCAGAAGGCGCGCTCGGCTTCGAGCGAATCCACCTGCGCCTGCACGCTGGCTGGGCGCTCCGGCAGCTCATTGACCCGGTAGCTTGCCTGCTTGCCGCCCACCCCGCGGGTCAACAGTTCAGGATGCTCGCCGAGGAAGTCATCAAAGGCCCAGTAGCGGCTGTAGCGCACGCCGGCATTGAGGGTGAGGAAATCGACCGGCCGCCACTCCAGCGTGAGGTAGCCCTCGCCTTCCTGGCGACGGCCCGCGCGCGGGTACATGCGCCAGCCATCACTGACGCCGAAGTACGGGTCTCCCGACCCCAGTTTTTCATACTGCCAGTTGCCCCCCACGGTCAGGTCAAGCGTGGAATGCAGGCCGAAGCGGTTGCTCAGGGTCAACCCGGTACGGTCGTTGCGGGCATTGGCCAGTGCGGTGTTGCGCAGGATCGGGCTGCGGCTGGGGTCCCAATCGGGGTTGCCCGAGGCGAAGTTGGGGAAACCACCGGCGGTGTAGGTATCGCTGTTGGTTTCGGTCCGCCACAGGTTGGCGCGCAGGTCGAGCCAACGGCTGCCGGCCGGCTGCCAGCGGTACTCCAGGTTCCAGGCATCCGAATCGACCCGGCTGAGCGGCCACTGGATGCGCCCGTAATCCGGCGCGGACAGGATGCGCGAAGGCATGATCTCGCCGTAGTGCGAAAGCGTGTGCCGCCAGGTGGCCTTGAGCTGCTGGTCATCGCTGATCTGCCAGGTGGCCTTCAGCAGCCACGACTCCTGTTCGCTGGACGTGTTGGGGACTTCATCACCCGGCTTGAAGTAGCGCGCCAGCGTGGTGATGTAATCGATGCCCTGGTATTCGTACTGCTCGCGCGGGTCCTGATCGTAGTAGGCACTGCCCTTGCTACCCGAGAAATAGTTGCCGCGCTTGCGCCACGCGTAGGCCGCCATCACGTCCACCCGCTCACCGCGCCAGCCCAGCGCCAGCCGCCAGGCCTGGTCATCGCCATCGAACGGGTTGTCACCGCTGCGCGATTTCACCGGCACCACCAGGGTGCGGTCAGCATAGGGCGAGTTCGGCGACTGCTGCGGGAAGCCATCCACCGTGCGGTAGTCCTCGCCGGTGTGCAGCCGTGGCAGGCGCGGTGACACCGCATTGCTGCTGCCTTCGATCTTCAGCTCCCCGCCGAAGCGCTCGCCGGCCGGCACGATGTCGTCGACGTCGAGGGTCTTGATGACCATCGCTCCGCCGATACCGCTGTGTACATCGCGCACCAACGCTGGCCCCTTGATGACCTGGATGCCACCAATCAGGTTGGGATCGATGTAGTTGCGGTTGCTGACGCCGTTGTAGCCCCGCCATACGGTCAGCGCCTGCTCGCCACCGTCGATGCTGACCGGCACCCGTCCCGGCCCCTGGATGCCGCGGATGTTGAGGTCCAGCGCGCCGCTGTTGCGGGCGTCGCCGCTGAACACGCCGACCAGGTCCTTGACCACATCGGCCGGGTTGGCGCCGCGATAGCGCTCCACGCGGTCGCGCCCGGAATAGGCCGTGCTCAGGTCGAGCGCGAACACGTCGTCGTATCCCCAACGATCACGTGTTTCGCCGCCGTCGGCCTGCAGGCGCCCGCCCACTTTCAGCGTGTCGGTGACCACCACCCCGCCGTCAGCGGCGGCGGCCTGCAGGGTCCAGGTGCCGCCCAGCTCCTGCTGCGCGCGCAGGCCACTGCCCTGCAGCAACTGGTCCAGTGCTTCGGTGGGGCTGTATCGGCCCTGCACTGCACGCGAGCGCCGCCCTTCCACCAGATCGCTGCGGAAGACCACCTGCACCTGCGACTGGCGGCCGAAGCTGCGCACTGCGTCGGCCAAGGCCTGTTCGGGAATGGCATACGTGCGCACGGAGGCAGTAGCCGCCTGGGCGCGGGCGGTCGGCGCCCAAGCGAAGGGAACCAGTGCCGTGGCGATGGCCAGGGCGAGGACGGTGGCGTGGCGATGACGGGCGGATGCCGGGAACGGCATGAACGGTGACTCCTCAAGGTGGCGGTACCGTGCGCACATCGGGTGCACGCGGCTCGGTTGGCTTGAGAAGAAACGCGGTTTCGCTCTGGCTATACCACTAGAGACAAGGGGGGGGCCGGATCTGCCCACGGTTTTTTTGTTGACCGGCAGATCATCCACGCATGGCGTGGATCTACCCGGGCTCTTGGTAGATCCACGCCATGCGTGGATGAACCCGAATCACGCAGTAGATCCACGCCATGCGTGGATGGGCCCACCCGCCACCCCTCGACATCACCACAACAACAACGCGCCGCCCGGCAGGCGCTGGCTGCGCAGGCCGGCCTGCTGGGCCACGGCGGCAATCGCCGCATCCGGCTGCTGCAGGTGGAACAACCCGCTCACCGCCACCTGCGCGCCCTGCCCGCGCAGAACCCAGACCGGCGCACGCCGATAGCGGGCAAGGCGCTCGATCGCCCGTTGCGCAGGCAGATCATCAATGACGATCTCGCTGCGCCGCCACGGTGCGATGGCCTCCACATCGGTCAGCTGCAGCGGTTGCAGCCAGCGGCCATCACGGAACGCGCGTGCCTGCCCGGCCTGCAGCCGCTGCGCAGCGACATGACCTGGCCTGATCTCCACTTCGCCCTGGCTGACCTCGGTGGTCACCACGGCATCCTGCAACGCAACGCTGAATGCCGTGCCGATGTCACGGATCTCGCCACCGCCGGCCTCCACCCGGAACGGTCGTGCTTCGTGCGCGACCTGGAACCAGGCGCTGCCACGCAGCAACTGCAGGCGGCGCTGGCCGGCGCTGAAATCAAGCGCCAGCGCGCTGCCTGCATCCAATATGGCAGTGCTGCCATCCTGCAGCTGCACCGTGCGCGGCGCGTTGCCGCTGCGCACATCGCTGCGGACCAGCAGCCACGCGTGCGGCGCCACCGTCACCGAAAGCAGCAGCACCGCCGCACTGGCCAGCAGCCAAGTCAGTCGACGACGTGGCTGCAGCGGCCGCAGCGCGGGTTCGGCGGTCAGTTCCGGGAGCGCCGCCAGGACATCCGGGCCGGCGGCATCCAGGCCTTGCCAGAAGGCCTGCTGCTGGCGCCAGGCATCGGCATGCCGGGGATCGGCCTGCAGCCAGCGCTGCAGGGCGCGTTGCTGGCGCTCCGGCAACCGGCCCGCATTGCACCGTATCACCCAGCGCAACGCCTGCCTGGCCTGACGCGGCGAGGGTATGGACGTAGTCATGATTGTGGCCCGCGGCACCACCAACGGGTGCGCCTTACAGTTGAGACAACGGTGAGCGGCATCTGCCCACGGCACATGCAGGTCATGCGCGGCTTCCCCGCTGGTGCTGCTGGATGAGCAGGGCTGCGCGCAGCACGTACTTGCCCACCACGCTCTTGGAAATACCCAGACGCACCGCGATCTCGCGCTCGCTCAGGCCCAGGTAGCGGTTGAGCACGAAGCACTCGCGCACCTGTGGCGGCAGCGCCAGGATGGTCTGGCTGATCTCGCGCAGCTGGGCCTGGTCCAACACCTGCGCCTCGCCATCATTGCTGGCATCGGCCAGGTCGCTGGCGTACTCCGCCATCGCCCGCCGTTCGCGCGCGTCGGCCTGGCTGCGGTTAAGCGCGTGGTGGTAGGCCATGCGGTACAGATACCCGCGCGGTTCCAGGATCGGCGGGTCGCCGGGCACGCTGCTGGCCTTCAGATAAAGGTTCTGCAGGGTGTCTTCGGTACTGGCCGGGTCGAGGTAGCGGGCAATGAAGCGGGACAACGCACGGCGCTCGCGGATCAACAGCTCGATCAGCGCCAGGGCATTGGGAGACATAAGTGCCAAGGCCGGACCGGGGAATGATGGGCGTGATGGCGACGGTCCGGACCGGGAGTGTAGGCGGCAACCGCCGATCCTGCACCCCCGGCCATGACGGCAGGCAGGACCTTCGGCCTATGAAGGCCGCGTGAAAAGGATGTTATGTTATATCGTCACTATTGAAGCCCCCTTCCCATGATCCGATTCCCCGATGCGGGCCGCCTGTCCTGCGCCGTGCTTCTCGCCTTGGTGCCGCCGCTGGCCGTGGCCGCTGCGACACCCTCTCAGCTGGACCCGGTGGTGGTGACGGCCACCGCCACCGACCGCCTGGCCAGCGATGCGCCGGCCTCGATCAGCGTGATCACCCGCGAGCAGATCCAGCTGCGGCCGGTGCTGGACCTGGCCGATGCCCTGCGTGGCAGCCCGGGCGTGACCGTGGCCGGGGTCGGCTTCGGCCGACGCGGCATCCGCATCCGCGGCATGGACCCGGGCTACACCCTGGTGCTGCTGGATGGCCAGCGCGTGAGCGCCTCGGCCGACGCGATCGCCCATTCCGATTTCGACCTGGGCTGGCTGCCGGCCGCGGCGATCGAACGCATCGAAGTGGTGCGCGGGCCGATGTCATCGCTGTACGGTTCGGAGGCGCTGGGCGGCGTGGTCAATGTCATCAGCCGTCGCGCCACCGATGACTGGCAGGGCAACCTGATCTACAACGGCGGCGTGGTGGCTGGCGATCGCGGCGGCAACAGCACCCAGGCTGGCCTCTACGCAGGCGGCGCACTGTTGCCCGGCGTGCTGGGCCTGAGTGTGTTCGCCGAGCACCGGCAGAAGGACGCCACACGCGACCCCACCGACGAGCGCTTGGACGAGCAGGAAGCCCGCCGCGCCAACACCGGCCGCGCGGTGCTCACGTGGACCCCGGACGCGCGCCAGCGCATCGATCTGTCGCACCTGCAGGGCAGCGAACAACGCCGCCGCCATGCGCTGCAGGCCGGCACCGCACCGTACGTGTATGAAACCGTGGATGACATCCAGCGTCGGCAGACGACACTGTCGCACCAGGGCGACTGGGCCTGGGGCCAGACCCGGGTCAGCGCCTATCGTGCACAGCTGGACCGGGACAACCGCCGCGATCGCGGTGAGGCGACCCGCCCGCAGCAGCTGACCGACCAGATTGTCGATGCACGTGCAACCGTCTCCCTCGGCACACACCACCGCGTCAGCGTGGGTGGCGAATGGCGGCGCCAGGAACTGGACGACGCCTCGGGCGCGCGCAGTGGCCATCTGCAGGCCGACCAGACCGCTGTGTTCGTACAGGACGAGATCCAGCTCAACGACAGCCTGTCGCTGGTCGTTGGCAACCGCAGCGATCGCCATCCGGAATTCGGCTGGCACCACAGCCCGCGCGCATACGCGGTGTGGCATGCCAATGAAGCATTCACGATCAAGGGAGGTATCGGCAGCGGATTCAAGGCGCCCAGCCTGAAACAGCTGTCGCCCGAGTACTCGGCGGTGGGCGGTGGTGGGCGCTTCACCATTGTCGGCAATCCACAGCTGAAGCCGGAACAGAACAGCAGCGCCGAACTGTCGGCGGCGTGGCAGCGTGACCGCTGGTCGCTGCAGGCCACCGCGTTCCAGAACGACCTCAAGGATCTGATCCAGACCACCTGCGTGCGCGCCTGCGGCGTGCGTGGCCGCGAGCTGCGCAACTACACCAACGTGGCGCGTGCGCGGATCCGTGGCGTCGAGCTGGCAGCTACGGCGCCGATCAGCGAGCACCTGACCGCCGAAGCGAACTGGAGCTGGCTGGACCCGCGCGACCGCCAGACTGACCGATGGCTGCTGGAGCGGCCCCGCCGCAGCGGCGCCACCGCCCTGAACTGGCAGCGCGGCCCGTTGCAGGCGGCCGTGCGTGGCGAATACATCGGCCCACAGCAGCAGGCTGCCGGAACTGCGCAGACCACCCTGCCCGGCTACTGGCTGTGGTCGCTGGATGCGCGCTGGCGCATCACCGACACGGTAAGCGTGCTGGCGGGCGTGGACAACCTGGCCAACAAGCGGCTGGATGAGACCGGCGCGCTGTATCCGTACCCGGAAACCGGTCGCTACGTGCACGCTGGCATCGAGCTGGGCTTCTGAGCATGCGCGGATGGCGACGGTGGCTGGCGCTGGTGCTGTGCGTGGCCGCGCCAATGGCCCACGCTGCGGCAGCAGCGCCTGCACTGCGGGTGGAGGTGGTCAGCAGCAGCTTCGTACTGCCGGGCAGGATCGCCCGGCTTGATGCACTCGGCAGCCCGCAGGGCGTGCGCTTCCAGCACCGCGTGGTCGACGCCGCAACATCGCTGCCGGCGGACTGGCCACGCGGTATCGATCTGGTGCTGCTGGATACGCCGCGCCCCAATGACGTCGAGCAGGTCACCTCGGCAGTGGACGCAGCACTGCGCGACGCCCCGGTGCCCTGGTTGCGCGTGGGCGGTGGTGCGCCGGTTTCCCATGGCCTGCCCGCCGACGTCGCCCGTCAGATTGCCGGCTATTACGGCAACGGTGGCGAAGCCAACAGCCAGCATCTGACGCAGTACCTGCGTGGCTGGCACGACGCTGCGGAGGCGATCGCGGTGCCGCCGCCACAGGTGATGCCGGCCACCGGCTACAGCACCCGCGGCGGACAGTGGCTGGATGACGCGGCAGCGCTGCAGGCGCAGTGGCGGCAGGAGGGACAAGCCGCGTGGCCGAAGGTGGCGGTGCTGATCTCGAGCAGCATGGTCGGCACCATGCAGACCGAAGTACTGGACGCGTTGATCGAGGCCGGCCGTGCACGCAAGGTGGCGCTGTTCGGGGTGTGGTTCGATGCGGCCGCCGACGATGCCCTGCAGCACGCGCTGCGCGGGATCGCGGTGGATGCCGTGGTCAACCTGACCCATCTGCAGAACGGTACTGCACGCGCCGCCGAGTTCGCGGCGCTGGATGTACCTGTGCTGCAGGCCCTGAACTACCGCCAGGGCGATGCCGATGCCTGGCGCGATGCCGCCAGCGGCGTACCGATGTCGATGCTGGCCACGTTCGTGGCGGTGCCGGAGGCATGGGGAGCGAGCGATCCGATGGTGGTCTCGGCCAACACGCACGGCGAACTGCTGCCGATTGCCGAGCAGGTGGATGCGCTGGCCGCAAAGCTGCAGCGGTTGGCCGCGCTGCGGCATACCGCGGCCGCCGACAAACGGCTGGCGCTGCTGTTCTGGAACGCGCCCGATGGCGAGAAGAACCTGTCGGCTTCACACCTGAACGTACCGCGCAGCATCGAAGCGCTGCTGCCACGCCTTGCACAGTCGGGCTATACGGTGGACGCGGCCGACGAAAGAACCCTGATTGACCGGCTGCAGGCGCTGCTCAGCGGTTACTACCATCCCGAGCGCCTGGACGCGCTGTTGGCACAGGGCCTGGCCGACACCCTGCCGGTGGCCGACTACACACGTTGGCTGGCTACCCTGCCCGCCAACCGCCGCGACGAACTGCGCCGCCAATGGGGCGACCCGGCCGATCATCCAGCAGTGCGCCGCATACAGGGGAAGGCGGTGTTCGTGCTGCCACGCCTGCGCATGGGCAATCTGCTGCTGATGCCGCAGCCACCACGTGCAGGCGAGGTCGGCCAGGCCACCCACGATATGGCCTCGGTGCCCAGCCACTACTACCTGGCGGCCTACCTTTACCTGCGTACGCAGTGGAAGGCCGATGCGCTGATCCACTTCGGTACCCATGGAACGCAGGAATGGACGCCGGGCAAGGACCGTGGCCTGTGGGCCGGCGACTATCCCTGGCTGGCGGTGGGCGACCTGCCGGTCTTCTACCCGTACATCCAGGACAACGTGGGTGAGGCCATCCAGGCCAAGCGCCGTGGCCGCGCGGTGGTGGTCAGCCACCAGACACCGGCCTTCGCCCCATCCGGCCTGTACGACGAACTGCGTGACCTGCACGCCGTGGTGCACGAACTTCAGCAGCTGGATGAAGGCCCGGTACGCGACGCCACCGCCGCGCGCCTGCGCACACTGGCCACCGACAGCGGCATCGCTGCCGACCTTGGCTGGAGCGCACTGGACATGCAGGCCCGCTTCGCCAGCTTCCTGCCGCTGCTGCACGACCACCTGCATGAGCTGGCCCGGCGCAACCTGCCCCTGGGCCTGCACACCTTTGGCCAACCGGCGTCGGCCGATCACCGGCTGCTGACGGTGATGCAGCAGCTGGGCCCGGCCTATCTGCAGGCACTTGGCGAGGACGCGGTGGAGGCCAGCGCCGTGGACTACCGGCAGATCCAGCAGGGCATCGCCTATCGCACGCTGGCGCGCCACCTGCGCGACGGCGTGCCGATCGGCAGCGTTGCCGACACGGAACTGCGCCGCGAACTGCAGCGCGCCGCGCAGCTGGACGCATCGTTGGCCGATCCGCAGGAAACAGAGGGATTGCTGCACGGCCTGGCCGGTGGCTTCGTGCTGCCCGGTGCCGGCGGCGACCCGATCCGCACGCCGGAGCTGCGCAGTGGCCGCAACCTGTTCGCCTTCGAACCGGACCGTATTCCCACCCGCGCTGCCTTCGACACCGGCGAGACAGCGCTGCAGCAACTACTGCAGGCCTATGCCGATGAACATGGCGGACAGCTGCCGCAGAAGCTCGCCATCAGCCTGTGGTCCAGCGAGGCCATCCGCCATCTTGGCGTGCTGGAAGCGCAGGTGCTGCATGCCCTAGGCCTGCGCCCGCGCTGGGACAGCGGCGGCAAGGTGGTGGCGCTGGACATCGTGGCGGACGCCGACATGAAACGGCCACGCATCGATGTCGTGATACAGGCCACCAGCGTCTACCGCGACCAGTTCGATCCCTTCCTGCGCATGCTGGCTGCGGCGATCGAACAGCTTGCGGCGATGCCGGCCACCGCCAGCAACCCCATCGCGCGACACGCACAGGACATGCAACACCGCCTGCAGCAGCGCGGTGTGCCCGCTGAACGAGCCGCCGCCCTGTCGCGCCTGCGCATCTTCAGCAATGCGCCCGGCACGTATGGCAGTGGCCTGAATCATGCCGTATTGGAGCGCGGCACCGTTGCTGGAAAGGACGATGCAGCACTGGCTGCCGGCTTCCTCGATCGCCTGCAGCATGGCTATGGCAGTGATGGCCAGGCCACCACCCTGCCCGGCAGCAACCTGTTCGCCGAACAGCTGCGCGGGGTGCAGGCGGCGGTGCTGTCACGATCGTCCAATACCCACGGCCTGCTCAGTACCGACCATCCGTTCGAATACCTCGGTGGTCTGGCCTTGGCAGTGCGTCACCTCGACGGTGCCAGTCCGTCCCTTTACATCTCGGACCTGCGCGAACCGACGCCGCGCACGCGCAGTGCCGCGCGCTTCCTTGCCGATGAGCTGCGTGCGCAGACACTCAACCCACAGTGGATCAGCGCCATGCAGGGCGAAGGCTATGCCGGCACGCTGGAAGTGCTGAAGAACGTTGACAATCTTTTCGGCTGGCAGGTAACGGCGCCGGATACGGTGCGCGCCGAGCAGTGGCAGGCCGTGCATGACACCTTCGTCCGCGACAGTCGCCAGCTGGGAATGGCGCGCTGGTTCGAGAGCCACAATGCCGATGCGCAGGTGCAGATGATCGAGCGCCTGCAGGAAGCCATCGCGCGGGGCTACTGGCAGGCCGACGATCGTACCCGCAGCGAGCTTCAGGCGCGGTTGAATCAGCTGCAGACATCTGCTGCGGCCGCGTCGCCAGCAAGCTCCAGTGGCTACGGACTCGCACGTGGCCCGGCACCTGCTGCAGCGGTCACTGCGGCGGCGGCCACCATCGAGACCTTGCCTGCCGATGCTGCGCCGACGCCAGCGGCCAGTGTGCGTGGACGGGTGATGCAGCAGGTGCCGCCGCCCTCACCGCACACCCCATCGCTGTGGCTTGCCCTGGTCGCGCTGCTTGGCCTGCTCGGCGCAGGCGCGGCCCTGCAGGCCTGGCGCAATGCGCGACGGGCGCCCTCCCCCTCCCCTTCCAACACGGCCAACGCATGAATGCCCTTGAATCCACCCTCTACGATCTGTCCCATCTGTTCCTGGCACCGGTACTGCTGCTGATCCTGCTGGCACTGGCCTATGCCTTCCTCAGCTTCGGTGCGTTCCTGTGGGAAGCGCTGCAGCGGCGGCGCGGCCATTACCGCCCCGAACTGCTGGCCTGGCAGGCCCGCCACGGCGGCAGCAGTGAAGATCTTGAGCTGCGCATCCTGAAACGGCTGGAGGGTCTGCGCATCGTGTCGCGGACCGCGCCGATGCTGGGCCTGGTCGCAACCATGATCCCGATGGGCCCGGCGCTGCTGGCGCTGACCCGCAGCGATGCACAGGGCGTGGGCGAGAACATGGTGGTCGCCTTCTCGTCGGTCATCCTGGCCCTGGTCGCGGCCAGCCTGACGTTCCTGGTGCTGACCGTGCGCCGCCGCTGGCTGCTGCAGGAACTGCGCCAGTTCGAGCGCCTGCAGGAGGTGCGCTGATGCGCTTCCTCGATGACGACGACGCCGATGATCCGATCCTGTCGGTGGTCAACCTGATCGACCTGTTCCTGGTCGTGGCCGGCATCCTGATGATCGTGATCGTGCGCAACCCGCTCAATCCGTTCGCCAGCCAGAACGTGACCGTGATCGAGAATCCCGGCCAGGCCGACATGCGCATCACGGTCAAGCAGGGCGAGGAGCTGACCCGTTACGAATCCACGGGCGAGATCGGCGAAGGCGGTGGCGTGAAAGCGGGCGTCACCTACCGGTTGCCCGATGGCCGCATGGTGTACGTGCCGGAGGGTGCCGCGCCGTAGGCCAGTAGATCCACGCCATGCGTGGATGAAGAACTGCTCCAACCGAGCAAGGCCGGCCCATGGATGGTCACGCGCCCCATCCACGCAGGGCGTGCATCTACGGTTCCTGCAGCGCATCGAAGCGCTCGGCCAGGTAGTCGATCAACGCGCGCACCGCCGGCAGCAGGCCGCGCCGCGAGGGGAACACGGCATGCACGATGCCGTGCCTGGGCTGCCACTGCGGCAGGATCGGCACCAGCGCGCCGCTGGCCAGTTCGTCGGTGATCATCATCCGCGGCAGCATCAGCACGCCGACACCGGCCACCGCCGCACTGCGCAGGGCGATCATGTCATCACTGACCAGTCGCGGACGGTGGTGCACGCTGGCCGTCACCTCCTCTGGCCCGGCGTACTCCCAGGCATGCAGCTGGGCGGGAGACGCCAGGTCCACGGTGGGCATCATCGCCAGATCGGCAGGCACTTTCGGCGTACCCATCTGCTTGAGCAGGGCCGGGCTGGCAGCGGTACACCAGATGCGACGGGCCAGCACGCGCACCACCAGGTCGCTGTCCTCCAGCGGTGGCGGGCGCACGCGGATGGCCACGTCCACGCCCTCGCCCACCACGTCCACGCGCCGGTTGGTGGCATCCAGCTGCAGGGTCACCTGTGGATGCAGGGCCAGGAAGTCGGCCAGCATGCCGCCAATGCGCGCGTGCAGCAGTGCGATCGGACAAGCCAGCCGCAGGGTGCCCCGCGGCTCGGCGCGTGACAGCGCGATGGCCTCCTCGGCCGCCTCGGCTTCCACCAGCATCGCCTTGCAATGCCGGTAGTAGTCCTGGCCGATCTCGGTGACCGAAAAGCGGCGGGTGGAACGTTGAATCAGGCGCACACCCAGCCGTTCCTCCAGCAGGGCGATGCGGCGGCTGAGCTTGGACTTGGGCATGGCCAGTGCGCGCCCTGCCTGCGAGAAGCCGCCGTGCTCGACCACCATGGCGAAATAGAACAGGTCGTTGAGGTCGCAGCGGCGGATGTCGGCGATGAACACGGGACGATCTCCTGCGGCCCTTGCCGGGCCTTCATCGTTCACGGAATAGGACTATGACGGCAAATTCTGCCGACTACCGGGCCCATTGTCACGGCGATATCGTCTCCGCAACGAAAAACAGCGACCGGTTGCCCCGGTCAGGAGATCGCCATGAAGCGTGTCACCGGTACCTACAGCGCCCCCCGCCCGCACTGGGTGGGCGACGGCTTCCCCGCCCGTTCGATGTTCTCCTACAACACCCATGGCCAGCACCTGAGCCCGTTCCTGCTGCTGGACTACGCCGGGCCGTACAGCTTCCCGCCCAGCGAAACCCCGCGCGGGGTCGGCCAGCATCCGCACCGCGGCTTCGAGACCGTCACCATCGTCTACGAAGGCGAAGTCGCCCATCGCGACTCGACCGGCGCCGGCGGCACCATCGGCCCGGGTGACGTGCAGTGGATGACCGCTGCCTCCGGCATCCTCCATGAGGAATTCCACACGCCGGAATTCAGCAAGCGCGGCGGCACACTGGACATGGTGCAGCTGTGGGTGAACCTGCCGGCCAAGGACAAGATGGGTGCACCGGGTTACCAGACCCTGCTCGATGCGCAGATTCCTTCGGTGGCCTTGCCTGACGGTGCCGGCCGCGTACGCGTCATCGCCGGGGCATTCGATGGCCATGCTGGACCGGCACGTACCCATACCCCCATGGACGTGTGGGACATCCGCCTGCTGCAGGGCCAGCACGCCGAGCTGCCGGTGGCCGATGGCCGCACCCTGGCGCTGGTGGTGTTGAAGGGAACGGTGCGGATCAACGGCGGCCAGGCAGTCGGCGAAGCACAGCTGGTGACCTTCGACCGCAGCGGCGAAGACGTGTTCGTCGATGCCGACAGCGACGCCACGGTGCTGCTGCTCAGCGGCGAACCGATCGATGAGCCGGTGGTGGGCTATGGGCCGTTCGTGATGAACACCCAGGCCGAGATCCGCCAGGCCGTCAACGACTTCAACGGCGGCCGCTTCGGCCAGATCGCGCACTGATCCACTGCATTGCGGCGGGCAACCGCCCGCCGCCTTCCGGGCCTTCGCCCCCTCCCCAGGAGATTGACCATGAGTACCCCCGCCAACTTCAACGGCGCCCGCCCGGTGATCGACCCGGACAACGCCGCGATGCTGCTGATCGACCACCAGAGTGGCCTGTTCCAGACCATCGGTGACATGCCGTTCACCTCCGTGCGCGCGCACGCCACCGCCCTGGCGAAGATGGCCACGCTGGCGAAGATGCCGGTGATCACCACCGCGTCGGTACCGCAGGGACCGAACGGTCCGCTGATCCCGGAGATCCATGACGCCGCACCGCATGCGCAGTACGTGGCACGCCGTGGCGAGATCAATGCGTGGGACAACCCCGAGTTCGTCGCCGCGGTGAAGGCCACCGGCCGCAAACAGCTGATCATCGCCGGCACCATCACCAGCGTATGCATGGCCTTCCCCTCGATTGCCGCCGTCGCCGACGGCTACCAGGTGTTCGCGGTGGTCGATGCTTCCGGCACCTATTCGAAGATGGCCGAGGAAATCACGCTGGCGCGCGTGGTGCAGGCCGGCGTGGTGCCGATGGATACCGCTGCGGTTGCCTCGGAAATCCAGCGCACCTGGAACCGCGAGGACGCCCAGCAGTGGGCGGCGATCTACACGCAGATCTTCCCCAACTACCAGCTACTGATCGAGAGCTACCAGAAGGCGCAGGACGTGCAGAAGAACCACGAGCCGCTGGATTCGCAGCGTAGCTGAGCCCACTGCATCCACGGCAATTCCCGCCTGCCGGCACACCGCCGGCTCCACCGCAAGCCAACCCCGACCAGGACACCCTCATGGCCAGTGAACCGATCCGTGACCCCGTCAGCGACCACCTGCTGACGCCGCAGAATTCCGCCTTCATCATCATCGACTACCAGCCGGTACAGGTGAACTCCATCGCCTCGATGGACCGCCAGCTGCTGGTCAACAACATTGTCGGCACCGCCAAGGCGGCAGTCGCCTACGGCCTGCCGATCGTGCATTCGACCGTGAACGTGCAGACCGGCCTGAACAAGCCACCGATCCCGCAGCTGCGCAAGGTGCTGGGCGACCACCCGACCTACGACCGCACCACCATCAATTCCTGGGAAGACGTCGAGTTCCGCAAGGCGGTGGCAGCGACCGGCCGCAGGAAACTGATCATGACCGCGCTGTGGACAGAAGCCTGCCTCACCTTCCCCGCCCTGGATGCGCTGAAGGAAGGCTATGAAGTCTACGTGGTGGTGGATGCGGTGGGCGGCACCTCGCTGGCCGCGCATGACGCCGCGCTGCGCCGCATCGAACAGGCCGGTGGCCAGTTGATCAGCGTGACGCAGCTGTTCTGCGAACTGCAGCGCGACTGGGTACGGGCGGAGACGGTGCCGGCCTTCATGAATCTTTTCATCGAAACCGGTGGTACGGCCGGCATCCAGTTCTCGTACGATCGTACGGAATGATTCCGTGGCGGCTCCGGCTCCGGCTGGCGCCGCCTTTTCCTGCAGCCGGGCATGGCCCGGCGCTACAACCGGGGATTCCCATGGCCTACGCACGCATTGTTTCGACCGCCGACAACTACCTGCACCACATCAGCAACGGCCATTTCGATGTCGCGGCCGATGAGCCCGCCTCGCTCGGTGGCCAGGGAAAGGGCTTTGCGCCGTTCGACCTGTACCTGGCCTCGCTGGCCGCGTGTACCGCCATCACCCTGCGCATGTACGCCCAGCGCAAGGGCTGGGAGCTGGGCGAGTTCCACGCCGAGCTGCGTTCCGAACGCGATGTGGATGGGCGTTTCCACGTGCACCGCGTGCTGCATGCCACCGCCGAGCTGAATGATGCGCAGTGGCAGCGCCTGCTGGAGGTGGTGGAAAAGACCCCGGTGACGCTGGTGATGCGCGAGGGTGCACGGATCACCAGCGAGCGCGGGGCGGCAGCATAAGTGCATCCACGCATGGCGTGGATCTACTGACCCTTCAACGCCGGGAGTGCAGCACGGTGCGCTGGCGCATGGCGTTGAACTCCTGTTCGACCTGCTGGATGTCCTCGGCCTGGAAGCCGGCGGCATCCAGCAGTTGATCGGCGGCAGCGGCAGCCAGCGGATCATCCTCACGCTGGCGCCAGCAGCGTGCCGGCAGGAAATAGCCGACCTCGCTTCGCCCGCGCATGATGACGACCGGGCGCCCTGCATACAGCAGGAATTCGGCCAGGTGCTGGCGCAACCCCTCCACCGAGACATAGGCCGGCCCGATGCCCAGTGTGTGTGCGGCGGGCTCGGAACTCTCGAACAGCTTGCGACGGCTCATCCACTCCTCCTTTGTGCAACGCGTGGTCTTCCTTCCTTAGACGGGCGCGTCGCCGCGCCCCCGCCACACATGTCCGTGACTGCGATCACGCTGTCCGATCAGAAACCGGTATTGAACTCCAGCTGGAACACGTCGATCGACAACGGTGGACCCGACACTTCCTTGGCCGCCATCCACTTGCCGCTGATCCAGCTGCGCGCATCCAGCGCATAGGCGCCGCCGACGTAGTAGCCGCGCGCATTGGTACCGCCGAGGTGGAAGTTCGGATCGTTGTAAGCATCAGGCAGCGCATCGGCCTCGATCCGCTTGTAGCCCAGCAGGGCCTGCCACTGGCCCTTCTCCTTCAGCTCGGTGGCGCCGAAAGTCGCCTGCAGCATCCAGGCGGTGTCGCCGCTGCGGAAGGTGTCGATGCTGGCACTGCCACCGGCGCCGTAGTTGTTGACGATGCCGTTGTTGGCCCGGGCGAACATGGCCTGCTTGTCATAGGCCAGGTTGCGGATGTAGTCCGCGTCCAGGCGCATGCCGATGTCCTGCGCAAGCTGTGTATCCCAGCGCAGGTTGAAGGTCGCCAGGCGGAATGCCGAGGCCAGGCCCACGTACTGCGGTGTGGGCGTGTTGGCCGGATCCAGCGGATTGCGGGCGATGTCGCGGATGAGCATCAGGGTGTTGCCCTTCTGCATGAACGCCGGCCGCGACCAGTCGGTATCGCACCCGACCGCGCCTGCATACAGCGCGCACGGCGACGACAGGCGGCCGCTGATGTTCTTGAAATCGTAGTAGCCCAGCGCTCCACGCAGGCTGTTGTCATCGTTGAAGCGCCAGTTCACCCCCACCTGTGCACCGGACAGCCACTTGTTCTCGTTGGGCGTCTTCACCCGGCTCTGGCTGGGAGCGCTGTCGGAGGTGTACTCCAACGGCACCACCGCCAGTTTGCCGAACAGGCCGACGTCGTCAGCGATGTCGTACCTGAGATTGGCCGCCAGGCCATCGAAGTTCAGGTCGTTGGAGAACAGCGTGTCGCTGGTCCAGAACGGATTGCCGAAGCGTCCGCCGCGCACCGTCACCCAGTCGGCCGGGCTGTAGGCCAGCCATGCCTGGTCCAGCCACACATCCTTCTTGCCCAGGCCGCCGCCAAGCTGTTCGGTGGTGGACACCGGCCCGTTGCTGCTGCCGCTGGCCAGGCGCACGCCTGCGGTGGTGTGATCGCCGATCATCGCTTCGATGCCCAGCCGTGCACGGATGCGCCACAGGTTGCGGCGGTCCTGGCGGGTGTTGAGCAGCGGCGGCAGCTGCAGGTTGGTGTTGTTGTTGGTATCGAAACCGCTGCCCGCATTCACCGAGGCCCAGTTGGTTTCGATGTCGCTGTTGCGTTCGGAGTAGAAGCGCGACTCACTGCGCACGCGCATGTCACCGGTCACCTTGATGCGCTTGGTCCACTCGGCCACTTCGTTCGGCGCGGCCCAGCCCTCGGCTTTGGCCTGCGCCATCACGTCCTGGCGTACTTCATCGCGGATGCCATCACGCACGCTCTGCGGCACGTACGGCACACGCACGTCGCCTGCTTCCAGCGCCACGCCGCCGCTGCTGGCTGCGCTGCCCGCAGTGCCGCCTTGCGCGGCCGCCGCCTCGGCCTCGGCCTGGACCAGCAGGGCCTGGCCGTCTTCGGGCTTGAGCGCGCCACTGGCGATCAGCCCCTTGATCAGCTTGACCATGGTGGTTTCGGCAGCCATTGCGCTGGCCGGCACGGCCAGGCTTAGCAATACGGCGCAGCACAGCAGCGCCCGTCGGGCCGGCCGCGGGCGGCGGGATGCGGTTCGAGCGCGGTCGTGGTCGTTCATCACGGTTCTCATCGAAAGAAGGGAAATCACGGAGGTCATCGGTCAAGCGCCGGGGCGGCGCCCCTGGATCAGCACGCGCGCGGGGAAATCCAGCGACGCCGGTGGCATCTGGTCGACTTTGCCGATCTGCCGCAGCGCATCGAGCACGGCCACGTCGGCCTCCTCGTTGCCGCTGCCACGCACCAGCTCGACCTTCTCCAGCCGGCCATCCGGCGCCAGCCACACATTCACCTGCAGCTGGAAGGCCAGGCGCTTGACCCGCGCATCGCGCGAGATCGCCTGTTGCATCAGATAGCCCAGGTAGCGGCCGTAGCTGGCATTGCCGGCACCGCCACGGCCGACACCGGACGAGCCACCGCCGCTGCCCGACTGGATGCCGAAGCTGTCTCCGCCGGCCTGCGCATCGGCGTCCATGGTTACCGGGTCGGCGTTGTCCGGCGTCGGCGTCGGCTCTTCGGCCGGCGTTGGCTGGTCCAGCGGCTCCGGCTCAGGCACGGTCTCTTCCGGCGGCGTCTCCGGCTCGGGCGGTTTTTCCGGCGGTGGTGGCGGCGGCGGCGGTGGTGGCAACGCCAGCATCGGCGGCTGCACCACCGGCCGGCGGGTGCTGGCGGTGTCCTTGAACAGCAGCCACCACAGGGCAACACCCAGTACCAGCAGCACCGCCAGCACCAGCGCGATCGTCACCAGCAACTGGCGTCCGCGCGTACCAGGCTCCTGCAGGGGTGGTCGATGGCCGGCCATGCCTCAGCCCTGCGCCTTGCCGGTGACCAGACCGACCTGGGCCAGCTCCAGCCGCCGCAGCAGATCCAGCACCTCGACCACGCGCGCGTACTGCACCTGCGCATCACCGCGCACGATCACCGGGAAATCCGGCGACGTCGCGCGTTCGGTACGCAGGCGGTCCTCCAGCTCGGCCATCGTCACCGGGTAGGCATCCAGGAATACCTGGCCGCTGGGGTCGATGGTGATCGCCTTGGTCTTGGGCTTCTCAAGTGCGGTGCTGTTGCTGGCCTTCGGCAGGTTGACCTCGATGCCGGGAATGGAGGCGTTGCTGGTCAGGATGAAGATCACCAGCACCACCAGCAGCACGTCGACGAAGGGCGTCACGTTGATGCCCTTCTCACGTTTCTTGATGCCGAACTTCGCCTTGTAGGCCATGGCCGGTCCCTCAGCCCTGGACCGCGGCCGGGCCGCGCCCGTCCTGCTCTTCGGCCAGGCGGGCGGCGAACTCGTCGACGAACACCGCCATGTCGGCGCCGATGGCTTCGGCGCGTGCACCCAGCCAGTTGTAGCCGAACAGTGCCGGAATCGCGACGCCCAGGCCGGCGGCCGTGCACAGCAGCGCTGCCGCCATGCCCGGGGCCACCGAATTGATGTCCACCGCACCGGCCATCGCCGCCACCACGAACACCAGCATGATGCCGATCACGGTACCGAACAGACCCACATACGGTGCACCCTCGATGGTGGTCGACAGCCAGTTCATGCGCCGCGCCATCGCCTCCTGTTCGCGCACCATCACCGCGTCCATCGACGCGCGGATGGCGGCGATGGTGGCCGCGCTCAGATAGCCGGAGTTGCCGTCGCGCTGATGGCGCTGCTGCATTTCATCGATGGCCACCTGGTAGATGCGCCACAGCGAGCCGTCGTGCATCGCCGTCGGCACCTTGCCCTGCCGGTCCATCTCGGACAAGGTGCGCAGCGGCACGCCGGAGAGCTTGCTGAAGCTCTCGGTGAACACTGCATTGGCCTTGCTGGTGCGGCCGAAATGACGGCTCTTGGCGATCATGATCGCCCATGACAACAGCATCATCAGGCCGAGGATGGCCACCACCACCCAGGCGTCGAACGGCATCGCCTTGAGGATGAAGGCGAAGTGGCTCTGTCCGGCCGATTGCTCGTCAGCACCGTAGCTGATCAGGCGCGAATCGGCTCCCTGCGCGGTGGCATCGGCCAGCAGCAGCGCCGCCGGGCGCGCCACGCGTGAGATCCGCAGTTCATCCAGCGCACCATCGAAGTTGGCCAGCGGCTGCGTCGCACCCGGTGCATCGGCACCCACCACCGCAGCGGTGGTCAGTGCCGGCAATTCACCACTGAGCTGGGCCACCACGCGACCGTTCAGATACAGCTGCAGCGACCCCTTCTCGGCGGTAAGCGCGAGATGCGCCCACTGTCCTTCCGGGATCGGTTGTGCCGGCGTGCTGCGCTGACCATTGAGCTGCACGAAAGGCACGCGGTTGTCGATGCCCACCACCAGCTCGGCGGTGCCATCGCGCCGGGCGTAGATCGCCTGCGCGGTGGTCTGCGCGCCCGGTTTGATCCAGGCAGAAACGGTGAGCGGCGCGCCCGCTTCCTGTGCCAGCGAAGCGCTGGCCGGCAGCGGCAGCGGACCCGCGCCCAGCTGCACGCCACGCCCGATCACCGTGCTTTCCGCCGCAGGCACCACCGCACCGGCCGTGTTGCCGTAGGCCGTGGTATCACGCGCCGGCGCATTGGCTTCGGCAAAGTGGTAGACCAGCGTGTAGTCCGGATCGAACACCTGCTGGCCATTGCCGCTGGCCGGTGCCTTCGCGTTGCCGTAGTACATCCAGATCGTCTGCGGCGCGGTGGCAGTCAGCGCCGGAACGTCCACCCAGACCAGGGCCAGGCCCAGGTTCGGGTCGAACTGCTCGATCTGATGGGCCAGCACGGTGCGCCCGTCAGCTGAAACGAAGCGCAGGTCGTTGCCACTGTCCTGGGTGCCATCAAAACCGAAATTGCCGGTATGCAGGCGCAGCAGCAGCGGGGTACGTCCGGGATTACCGGCCAACCCTGCGCCCTGTGGGCCGGCGTCGACGGTGATCGGCTTGCGGTACTTCCATTCGGCCTGCCACCAGTTGGCATCGGCCGCGGCGGCGGGCAGCGCGATCAGCGCAGCCAGCAGCAGCAACATTCGGGAAAGCAGACGGTCCATGCAAAAGGTCTCCGGAGAACGCATCTCAAGGGAAGGGTCAGTAGCTGGTGCTGATGTTGAAATGCAGGCGCGGGTCGTCCTTGCGAGTGACCGGGCCATCGGCGTAAGGCCAGGCGTAGTCCAGGCGCAGCTGCAGGTGTTCGCCCAGGCGCAGCTGCGCGCCCAGCCCGACCGACGCCAGGTTGTACTTGTCGCGCTGTTCCGGCAGCGGCTGACGCAGGCGCAGGTAGGCCGCGTCGGCGAAGCTGTACAGGCGCAGGTCGGTACCGCTCCACAGCGACCACGCCGGGGTGCGCCATTCCAGATTGGCCAGGCCACCGTAGTCGCCGATCGCTTCGGCCGAGAGGTAGCCACGCACGGTGTACATGCCACCGGCGGCGAACTGTTCGGCCGAGACCAGCGGCGCATCGGTCGCCTGCAGCGAGCCACGCGCATACCACTGCCAGTCGTTGCCGAAGGTGTGCGTATTGGAGACATCCGCCTTGAACGCTACGAAGCTCGGGTCGGCCCAGTAGCGTTTCTGGCCGAAATCGGTGGCGTTGCTGCCATAGCCGAACAGACGCCGGGTTCCCGCCACCAGCTGCGTGTTGATGCTCAGCTGATCGCTCTCGCCCTGGCGCACGCCGACGAACGCCAGCGTGACCGGCGCGTACTTCAACGGCGTCTTCAGGCTGTCCTTGCCCATCTGCGTGTCTTCTTCGGTGTCCTTGAAGTCCACGCCGAGGCTGAGCTGGCGCCACCACTGGCTGCTGCCGGCCAGGCGGTAGTTGAGCTTGAGACCAATGGAATGACCGTTGCCGATCACGTTGGTGCCGGTGCCGGTGCCGACCTGCCCACCTGCATTCAGTACGCGGCTGTCGGACTTGTAGCCGGACGCTTCCAGGCTCCACGGCGTGCCTTCAAAGGGCATCGTGTACGAGGCCGAAAACACCTTCGCCTGTTTGGTATCTTCCGGTGCAAGGTACACACCGATGTTGGCGCTGTGCCCGCGCTTCCACAGGTTGTCGTGGGCCAGCGATGCACTCAGCCGCAGCTTCTCGGTATCGGCGCTGTGATCGTTGTTGAGCGCCGCACTGGCACGCCAGGGTGACTTCTCTTCCACCTGCAGGTCCACATCCATGGTGCCCGGCACCTTGCCTTCGCGCACCAGCGGAAGCACCTGGCGACGCCCCCCCTCGTTCAGCGCAGTCAGTTCCTTCTGCGCCTGGTCGAAGTCCGGCACCCGCCCCTCAGCCAGCGCCGGTACCCGCTCGCGGATGCGTTCGGGTGAGTCATGACGGGCACCGACCACGCGCAGCTGGCCAATGGGCGTCTGCTGCACCTTCAGCAGCACCACACCCGCATTGACCTGCTGTTCGGGCAGCTCCACATAGACCGATTGGTAGCCGGCCTGCTGATACAGCGCGTTGACTGCATCACGCGCCTTCTCGACATCGGCGAGCGTTTTGCCGGGGCCGAGGAACGGCTCGACCGCGCGTTCGATCTGGCGCGCATCGAGCACGGTGTTGCCGCGCACGATGTACTCGTTGATGTTCACCGTGGGCGCTGGCGCGGCGTCCTGCGCGAGCACTGGAAATGGCAGCGACGCCAGGGCCAGCATCAGAGGATGCAGGGGCAGCGGAAGGCGAGCGGCACGGCACGGAACGGGAGTCATCGAAGGCATCGCGTCGTATCGAAGGGAATGGCCAGGGAGCGGCGCGTGGGTCTACCAACAGGACGTGCAGGCCGCGTCAAAACCGCCAACAGTTTTGTGACAGCACTGTCATCTTTTGACGATGCTGAAACAGGCGCAGGCGGACACTTCGTCTGGCATACGTCTTCATTGCAAAGCGCTTGCTGCCTCAGGAGATTCAACATGCACGCCACCCTGCTTACGCCAGCCCGCCCTGCCCTCTGTGTGGCGTTGGTTCTGGCACTGGCCTCACCCTGGGCGCGGGCCGACCAGGCTGCCAAACAGGCAGATGCAGCGCCATGCATCGAAGTACAGGTCAATGGCGAGCGCATCCCCGCCTGGGACTGCCTGCAACGCAAGCTGGCGCCGGCGGAGAACGCAGCCGCCCGCCCTGCTCTTCCCGAGGCCGAACGCTTGATGCGCAAGCCCGGCAACCAGTTGCTGCAGTACAACCTGGAAGGCACGCGGCAACGCATGGGCGATGCGTTCGGGCGTTCGGTGGTGCCACAGCGCCCAGCGCGCTGAGCCGTGTTCAGTGCCGCCCCAGCGCGGCGGGGACGATGCCATCGGTAGGCATTGGCGGCAATTCGGGCACGGGCAGCGAGCGCGGCTGTCCTGCCTGCTGCAGTTCAATCGCGTTCGCGCTGATTGCTGCCAATACGGTAGATGGACCCAGACGTTGGCCCGGTGCATAGGCCTGGGCAGGCGCGCCATCTACCGACAGCAGCGCCAGCGGCGCGTGTTGCCCGGCCATTACGCCCAGCACGGTCACGTCGGTCTGCACAGCGCCGGGCGAGAGCAGCCGCACCAGCGGTGCGCTCGCAGCGTCGTCGAAGGCCGGGGCAGCGGGTACGGCGACCTGCACCGTGGCGGCGGCAACGCGAACCGGCGCCATGAACAGGGCGATGCTCCAGTATCCCGCCACGGTCAGCAGCAGCATGGCCGCCAGCAGGGTCAACGTGCGATTGCGATCCCAACGCCTGCCGTCCATGTTCCGCACCTTCGCCAGGTTCCTGTGCGGCCACGCTAGCAGCTGACGCTGACGCTTTTGTTTCATCATCCGCGCCTACGCTGGCAGGTATCGGCAGGGACGGGAGGCGATGTCCGATGCAACGCAGACCACGCGGCTTCACCCTGATTGAACTGATGGTGGTACTGGTCATCATCGGCATCTGCACGGCGGGCATCGGTCTTGGCCTTGGCAGCCTGCTCGACCCTGCGCGGCAGCTGCGCCAGGAATCGGAGCGGTTGGCGCAGCGCCTGCAGGTCGCGCGCGATGAAGCACGCATCGATGGTCGGCCGATCCGCTGGCAGGCCAGCGCAGAAGGCTATCGCTTCAGCCGCCGCGACAACGAAGGCTGGGTTGAACTGCGGCGAGATGACCTGCTGCGCCCCCAGCAGTGGCAAACCCACGGCATAAAAGTGCAACCGACAGCCGCCATCGAGTTGAGTCCTGAATGGATCGGCGTGCCGTGGGAACTGGCGTTGTCGCTGGACGGCCGTCGACTGCGTCTTCGTGATGATGGCAGTGGGCAATTGCAGGTCGTGCAGTGAAGCGGAAGCAACACGGATTCACGCTGATCGAGGTGCTGATCGCATTGGCCATCGTGGCCATCGCCTTGGCGGCGGTGATGCGCTCGGTGGCGGTGGCGACCGATGACCAGTCGCGCCTGCGTGACCGTCGGCTGGCCCTGCTGTGCGCGCAGGACCGCTGGCAGGAGCTGCGCCTGGCCGCGCAGCCACCTGGCGATGCACGTCTGCTGTGCCTGCAGGGGCGCACCCGTTTCCTGGTCCAGCAGCACCTGGGCGACGGCGCCGACGGGCAACCGCAGCTGGAGCTGAGCGTGGTGGCCGAAGATGCACCGAAACAATCGCTGGCGCGCCTGCAGCTGCCATGGACGACGGCGCCATGAAACGCGCTGCGGGTGGCTTCACCCTGATCGAAGTGATGATCGCCATCACCATCATGGGCGTGCTGGCGGTGATCTGCTGGCGCGTCCTCGACAGCGTTGCCAGCACCGATCAGCGCCTGCGCCAGGCCGATGCCGAGACGAGTACGGCGATGCGGGTGCTGCAGCAGTTCCAGCGCGATATCGAGATGCGGGCCGACGATGCGCTGATGAACGGCGCGGTGCGACCGGCCGATCAGCCTGCGCGGCTGCTGCCGCCGTCGTTGACCAGTGAGCGCCATCCCGATGGTGGCTTTACCCTGGAGATCACCCGCAGCGTCGGCAGTGATGGGCTGCAGTGGCAGCGCGTTCGCTGGTGGCGGCAAGGCAGCACGTTGTGGCGTGCCAGCGGTGCGCCGTCCGATCATTATCCGCTGCCTGCGCCTGAGCCGACGCGCGGGTTGATGGTGGCGCGTGATGTGCAGCGCTTCGAAGTGCGGGCATGGCAGCCTGGGGTTGGTTGGGCGATGCTGCCGAGCCAGGGGGAGGTACTGCCGGCGACCGGTCTGGAATTGCGGTTGGGGTTGCGTGATGGACGCGGGCCGTTGAGTTACCGGCGGGTGTTGGCGCTCTGAGAGGAGCATCCACGCATGGCGTGGATCTACTGGGCTGCATCCACGCATGGCGTGGATCTACTGCCCCGGTCGCCGGGCGCTGTCCCGCGCCCGGCGACGCCGTGTCGGTGGTCCTCACCGCTGATGGCTGCTCCCTGCCCTCGGTGCCGTCCTGGCTGGGGCCGCCACCGTTCCCTGGCAGCTGGCCCGATCCTCTGGTCTGCGCGTGGTGGGTGCGGACCGTGGTCCGCACCGTTCCTCATCCACGCATGGCGTGGATCTACTGGGTCGGCTGCTTGCCTGCGTCTGCCCGGGCCTGCGGAAACTGGAAGGCGCTGTTGACGTCGTAGCCCGTGGCGGCTGCCGTGTTTCCGCGTGTTGGCGGGTCGATGCTGCTGCTGGAACTGCCGAAGCCGAGAATCTGCACGCTGATCACCGACGGCTGGTTGCGTCGCGCATCGTCCTGGCTCTTGCGCATCACGTCCTGTGCGGCCTGGCTGGCACTGTTGGCCGCAGCGCTGGCCGACGCCAGCGCGTTGACGTTCACCGAGGCCAGTACCGGCAGGCCCTTGCTGTCGCCCTGCACCTGGATGTTGGCGGCGTTGAGCACCTGCAGTGCCGCCAGGTTGATGTTGCCCGACACACGGATACCCGCCTCGCCTGCATCGATGGTGCCCAGCGGAGCGATCAGGTCGACGTCGCCCGGCGCCACTTCGGCGATCGGGTTCAGCGTTGCGATGCCGGCGCCGCTGGCAGGGGCCTGCGGCGACAGGATCACGTTGCCCCAGGTGTCGTAGACCCGGCGCGGCGGGGTGTACAGCAGCGTGGTCTGCGAGCCGCGGCCGGCATTGATGTCGCCCTGCTCGGACCACGCCAGGATGTCACCACCAAAGGTGGTCATCACCCGCGACAGGCCCAGCAGCACGCTGTCCTGGCTGAACAGACGGATGTCGCCCTGGCCCTGGGTGACCAGGCCCGCGCTGGCCGGAGGCACCGCGCCCTGCACGCCCACCACGATCTGCCCGCCCGGTGCCATCAGCTCGATGTTGCCGCCCGCTTCGGTGCGCACGCCGGAACCGCCGTACATCACGATATCGCCAGTACGGTTGATGGTTGCGCCATTGGCATCCTTGTCCGGCATCAGCGTGGCGATCGCTTCGCGCCCGCGCAGGTAGGAACCGAAACGCGGCCCTTCTGCATTGGTGTACTCACGACCACCTTCGCGCAGTTCAGCGTAGTAGACTTGGCGCAGGAAGATGCGCTGCTGCTCCTTCGGCAATGCGTCGAACACGGCCAGCGCCTCGGCGCCGTCGGCAGCCCTGCCGAAGCGCTGCTGCAGCCACTGCTTCAGTTCCTTGTCGTAGATCTTCACCGCCTTGCCAGGCTGCGCCGCCAGCGACTGCGCCGGATCGGCCAGGTTGGCGCTGTCCAGGTAGCGCGCGCGCAGTGCATCGAAGTCTATGCCTTGATTGCCAGCCGTCACGGCAATGCTCGCGCCCGGGCGAGTGTCACCCTGAACGACGCCTCCCAGACTGACGATGCTTCCGGCCTCTTCCTGGCGCAGCTGGCGGCCGGCATTCACCTCGACATTGCCGGGGCCGGCCACCGTCAGGTTGCTGCGGATGATGTCCCGCCCAGCGTCGATCCCGCTGATATCGGTACCGCTGGTGTTGAGCGCGGTGACATTCGCGTTGATCACATCGCGACCCGCGCGCAGTTGTACCGCCGATCCCGCTTCATACCAGTCAAACAGGGTCCGGTTCGCGATACCGGTGTTCTGCATCAGCTGTCGGCGGCCACCACTGCCCAACCCGATGATGTCACCGGCAACGGCATAGAAGCGACTTGGCGAAGTGGGGTGGGATGTCAGCGCACCGGTGGTCGGGGTACTGGGGCCGAACGCGAACAATGGCAGGATCGCCGCCGGATCGGCCCCCTGCACCCCATCGTCGGAGAGATTGTGGCTGACCCGGATTCGGCTGACGCCCCGCTGGGCCATGAATGCAGGATCAAGGGGACCAGGGAGGCGGGCATCACTACCGGAACGTGCAATGCCCGTGGCATCGATCGCGGCAAAGATCGAGCCCCCGGCCAGAACCTCGAGCTGGCCGCTGGCCGAAGGCGCGAGCAGGATCACATCGCCCGTGTTCGCGCCCGGTCCGAGGCCTCGAAGCGAGGCACTGATGATGTCACCACTCGCTGCCACCGCGCTGAACCTGGACGGATACAGCCAGTAATTGATGTTGGGGGGAACGGATCGATCCTGCAGCACGACGCCTTCAGCGAACATGTTGCTACCGGTTGCATGCAGACTTCCGGCCAGGCTTGGTGCGAGATTTCCGCCTGCCGAGAACAGGTCCAGTGCAGTGCCTCGGGTCCAGAGCGAGAACCACGTAGTGCCAGCTGCATGCTGGCCATCACTCAGAACCACGTCGTTGTAGTTGGACGTCGGTACACGCCCCACATCTGCGGCGCCACCAAGAACAATGTCGCCACGGGCCTGCAGGCGGGCGGTGGAATCACCCAGGATGAGCACCGGCCCCGCCATCGCCACGGGTGCGTCGGCCACGAACGGATTCTTCAGGCCCAACGTTCCGTAGCTGCTTTGTACCGCGCTGAGACCGCCGATGCGCGCCGCCTGCAGCAGTGTACTGCCCCGCAGATTGGTCACGGCGCCATTGAGATCCAGATCCTGCAGGAAACCTTCGGGCTGCTGCGCGCTCGCACGCAGGCCCGGGTTGAGCGCACCGCCGCTTCGCAGCGTCAGGTCTCCGCCCCCCGTCAGATGCAGTTCACCGTTGCTGACGCGTCCGGTCGACCCGACCGCAGCGACGATGGCGCTGGAATGGGGCGCAGTCAACAATCCCAGGGCATTGCCCATCGAAGCGATCACCCCCGAGTGGCGGCCTGCTTCCAGGGACAGATTGCCCCCTCCCAATGTGCCGAAGCCAGTGAAGCCGACCATGCGGGGCGTCGCGTCCTGCTCGGCGCCGACGGTGCTGTAGGTGCCGAAGTTGATCCACCAGCTGGTTGCTGTGGTCTGGACACCCTCTGTCGTGCCCGAACCCTGCCGCCACAACCAGTTTCCCACCGCAGCACTTGAATGCCCCGCTTGGTCGCGCTGCACGGTGCCCGATTCGGACCGGCCCGTCCAGACATCGCCGATGATGTCTCGCCCCGCGTCGACCCTGACATCGCCACCATGATCTGGATACCAGGCACGGTAGTTGACCAGCGCCGCATCATAGCTGCCCGAGACTTGATTCTTGCCCAGCAGCGAGGTCTGCCAGGGCGCAGCCGCACGCGCCGGGTTGAACTGCGCGTCGTAGCCATCGCCCAACGACGTCGGCGCACCTGCGGTATACACACCGAAGCCGGACTTCATGCGCACGTCCTGGGCGGCCAGCAGCGTCAAGTCACCCTTGCCCGTTCGCAGCACGCTCCAGGCAGGGGCGCCCAAACGCTTGCCGTAAGTGGTCACTTCGGTCAACGTGCCGCCGCCGTAGCAATAGCCCATCGTCGCGCAGACCTCTTCTTCGGACATGCCCAGTTCGACACCCAGTTCCGATGCCGGCTTGCCGACCCACGACTCATCGCCCCACCACTGCAAGGACCCTTCCTTGTCCACCAGGCGCGGTGCCGCAATGCAGTAGGGGCCGTCGCTGCAGACCGATTCTTCCAGCACCCCCAGAAGCTCGGCGACTTCCTTGGGCGACTTGCCGACCAGGCTGTCATCTCCCCACCAGAACAGTGACCCTTCCAGGTTGAGGAGACGATCCCCTTTCCATTCCGTCGTCGTGGTCACCGTGCCGATGGTGCTGTAGTGGCTGTCCGCCAGCACGATGCTGCCCTCGCTGCCCCAGCGGCGGGTGCGCGGGTCGGCGGCGGTGGTATCCGCACCCGCCACCGCAGTCAGATCCCAGGACGTCGTGCCTTCAGGCAGCATAGCCGCCAGCGCCCAGTTGCGTCCCTGCCGACCGCTGGCATCCGCGGTCCGCAGCTTTACCGGCGCGTCGCCGGCAAGCTCCACCTTGGTCATCGAGGGAATGATCGCACCGGCATGCAGATCCAGTGCGCCGGAGAGTTTCATTGCCATGGGCAGGGCGACACCGGCCGGCCACACCTGTGCGGCCACCGGCGCTGGCGTGCGCAGGCGGAAGCCGGCACCCAGACGGGAGCCGGACTGCAATGCCAGCGCCCGTGCCAGCACGGTACCGGCCGCCATCACCTGCCCGCTGCCTGTCGTTACTGCCGCGCCCAGCACAGTACCGGCCGGCAGCAGCAGCGGCCCGGACAACACCATTTCCACCGGCAGCACGGTTCCCGCCGGCAAGGTCACGCCCTCGAATGGCAATGCATAGTTCAGCGTGGCGCCGGCGCGGAACTCGGTGCCGCGCTGCAGCTGGACACCCTCGCCGGGCACGATCAGGTCGCCGCCGAACGCGGTGTTGGGCGTACCGCTACTGCGCCCCTCCAGCAGCACCCAGCCGTCCTCATCGGGATTGGCCGGCGGCGGCGCAAAGCCGTCATTGATGCTGCCGTAGACATTGATATCGCCCTCGGCACGCAGCACCAGCGCGGCCGATTCACCGAAACCGCGGCGCGCAGGATCGAGCCGGTTCGACTGCGGTCCGTAGCGATAGCCGGACAGATCGATATCGCCGGCCACCACCAGATCGCCACGCGGGTTGTCACTGCTGGTCCGCGCCACGATCTGCACACCCGGGCGCAGGCGGTAGCTCCCCAAGGCCGCAGTGCGCTGCTGCAGGCCGGTGTTGGCCAGCGCGCCGTTCATCCAGACGCTGTTGTCCGGGTCCACCACCGTATCCAGCCAGCGCTGGTTGATCACCTGCGGGCGATGGCCATGCACATCCGGCGCGCTGGCCAGCGGTGCCGAGTCATAGATGCGCACTGCGTTGACCTGGATATCGCCGGCACCGACGATGCGGATGCCGTTGGCCACGTCGATGGCAGCATCATCGGTGCCCACGCGCGGCACATTGAGCTTGACGCTGCCGCGTGCACGTCCATCGTTCTGCCCCGCAGCGGTACCGGCCGGCACCGAGGTGCCCGCACGCAGATCCAACGCCGACGCCCCCCCAAGCTGCAGGCCTCCACTGGCCGACGTCAGCTCGATCGTCGCTCGGTTCGGGCTGTCGATGATCTTGCCGTAGCTGTCCACGCGCAGGGCGCTGCCGTGGGCATCCAGCGCTCCATCCACGCGCAGCACATCGCGTGCCGACAGGCGGATGCTGCCGACCTGTTCGCCGCTGGCATCGATGCGGCCGTTGACCTGCAGGCTGCCACCATCAAGGCTGATATCGACGTGGCGAGCCTTCACTTCATTACCGATCACCAGGTCACCTTCGCTCAACTGGAAGGTACGGCCACCCGTAATGCCGCCGCTCGTCAGCCGTGTGTTGAGCCCGGCAAAGTCCTGCAGTTGGCGTGCACGCAACACCAGTTCAGCGCCGTCGTAGGGCACCTCGGTGCCGCCGGCATCGTAGCGCCCGCTTGCACCGCCCAGCAGTGTTCCGGCCAGCGCCACGCGGCCCCCCTGCTTGCCCAGTGCCTGCACCGTCAAACGACCGCCACGGTTGTTGCGTGCCGATACGTCGATGCGCGAAGCCGCATCGGCGCTGATATCGCCCTCGCTGGATGACAACGTGACATCGCCACCCCAGCTGTATTTGTCCACGTCATACAGGCTGACCTTGCGGCCGGCCAGGTCCAGCACGGCGCTGCCGCCCAACGAAATTCCCTCGCGTGCATAGGCATCGAACCGGCCGGAGGCCAGCGCCACCCGGCTGTCGATCGCGATGCGATCGGCCTTGATCGACAGTTCCGCCCCCAGCGCGTCATTGCCTGCGGTGGCGCCTGCGCCGCGCAGCTGCACGTTGCCGCCACTGCGTATCGCCAGTTGCGCGCCCGCATCGCCTGTCAGCAGCGGCGTGACGATATCCAGCGCGCCTCCCGTCAGCTGCCAGCCGCTGCCAGCCACGTAGTCGCCTTGCTGCTGGAAAACATCGAGACTGCCTTTGCCCGAGAACAGCATCCGCTCGGACGCTGCCAGCGTGACCCCGGCAAAGCCGAGGACCTGGCGATCGGCGGCCACCGACGAATTGGGCCGGGTGAACGGCGCTCGCCCCAACTGCAGCGTGCGCGTGTTGATCTCCAGCTGGCCACTGCCGAGACGACCGACCATCGCCTCCCCGCCTGGCTGTGCCTGTTCGCCGCCCGGCAACGTCGTGCCCGCCAGCGTGCCGTCCCAGACCAGCGTATCGGCAGTGATGCGCGCGCGGTCCGTGGTGGCACCGTAGCCATGGATGGCCGGTGCACCCAGTACCAGGCTGCGCAGGCTGCTGCGCCCGGTCGCGCTGTCACGGGTATCCAGGTCAACGCTGCCGAACACATTGATCGCATCACGCGCGGTCAGGCTCAGTGCTTCCAGCGCAGGCGCGCCAGACGCAGTATTGCCGCGCAGCAGCCGCTGCAGGACATCCTGGTTCATGGTCATGCCGGCCGGCAATCCGCCCGTCGCCATTGCCGCTGCAATGGCCTCGGCACTGCCCAGGTTGAGCGCGGACATGCCCAGTCCCAGCTGACGGGTGCCATAGCTCACCGCATCACCGATGTTCAAGGCGCCGTCGGTGACCACATTGATGCTGCCAGCAGACAGCAAACGGGTCTGCCCACTGCAGCCCGCCGCACAGCCACCAATATCGATCGCCACCGCCCCTGCCGCCGAACCGCCCTGTGCGCTCAGCGCCGTCAGGCGCTGGTTGGACACCGCCAGCAATCCACCCGTGACCAGGTAGGGCGCCGTGGCCTGGTCCACGCGCGAGGGATCGGCCTGGGACAGGGTGTCGATCGAGGCGCCCTGCTCCAGAAGGATGCCCTTGCCGCCGAAGGCAGCCGCGAGCAGCACCTCCTGCGCCAGCAGATTGACGCCGCTGCGCACGGCCAGGCGCGTTGCGTTGCCTTCCACCGTGCTGGTGGTCGCATCGCGGCGGAACGTTCCGCCGATCAACAAGGTTGCCGGGCGCAACGCATTGAGCGCTGCGTCGAAGACGGTGGCACCGCGTTCGGTGCTGGGCGCGCCGCGCCCGTCGCCGACGATCTCGAGCAAGGCATCCTGCGGGGCAAGGAGGTTGACCGAGAGAATGCCGCCGCGCCCCTGTGCACTGCCTGGATTGAAGCGCGACAGTCCAGCAAAGGTGACGGCCGGCGTGCCCATGCGACCCGCGCCATCGCCGAGCATCAGGCTGAGGTTGCCGGCATCTACGGGTCGCCAGCGCAGCGCTTCACCGCGACGTTCAGCCACGCCCTGCACGAATGTGCCGTAGGATGTTTCGTTGTAACTGGCATGGCGCCGTACGGTCTCCGCAGGCGTCAGCAGCAGATCGGTGAGCAGCGGCGAGACCGAACCACCGAAGCCTTGGCCCTGATGCCCGCTGAGCCGCCAGGAACCGGTACCGGTCGACACCGGCTGGCCACTGCCGATCGCGTTCTCCGCGCCGATCTCGACGCGGAACGCGCCGGGCTGCAGGGCGTAGCTGGCTGGCAGCAGCGTGTAGGTGCCGGCCGGCAGCCCCGGTACGCCTGCGGGTATGGTGATCTGTTGACCCACACGCGGGTTGGCGCTGCCGTCTGCTGTCGCCAGCGGAGCCTGCACGTCCGATCGCCCCGGCACGATGGCGTAGACCGCATTGCCAGCGTGACTGAAGCCATAGCGCGGATTCGCATCCGCCAACGTGTGTCGCAGGATATCGACCGAGCCGCCGCGCCCGGCCACGAAGGCAGCGCCGGACAACTCACCTCCGCCGGAAACATCCACGACGCTGCCTGTGGCGCCGTTGAACGCATTGGCCACGATGTCCACACCAATCGGGATATTGACCGATCCGGGGTCAAGCATATTGAATTCGGCACCTGCCTTTCGCCAGGTCACACCGTCCACCGTGCCGCCGAATGGCAGCGTCAGGCCAGCGCCACTAATGGAGGTCACGCTGCCGGCAAGCAGATCGACACGACTGGCGCGATCCGAGTTGAATTCTTGGCCGCCCAGCTGCACACGGCCCCATGGCGCCTGCACATTGCCGCCCTGCACCACCGTCGCCGCCACCAGTTCCAGGCTGCCGAACGCAGAATCCGGTGCCGGTCGCGCACCGCCCGCAACACCATGGATGCGCAGTACGGCCTCTGGATTTTCCCAGGACGGCAATCCAGAAGGGCCGATGGTCGGAACGCCTGCAACGATGCGACCCTTGGCCTGGGCCGCCGGATACAGGCGCGCGGCGCTGATATCGATCGACCCCGGGCCTGCAAGGGTGGATTCCTGCGAACTGCTGGCGACCGGGGCCAGCATGCGTATGTCGCCGCTGCTGCGCAGGTGGACGTGATCGAAGCCGGCCAGCCAGGTGACATCGCGCAGGTCGATCAGGTCGGCGGTGACATCGAAACGATGTTGCTTGCCCGCGTCGAACGATGCCTCCAGCGGACGCAGCGTGCCTTCGCCGGCCGGCTGCCACCAACGCCCCTGCGCAAGGCGGACGTAGGGCGCACTCAGCTGCAGGCGGCTGCCCTCGCTGTTGCCCGGTGCGAATCCCAGGGAACGCTCGTTCACGCCGTGGATCCGCAGGCTCTGGTCCATGCGTAGATTGACGTCACCCTGCGCCCGGACATCACCGAACAACGAGAGATGATCGAAGCCGCCCGCCGTGATCTGCTGGACCGACAGCGCGGCGTGACCGTACTCGAGGCGCGCGGGCAGCACCTCCGTCTGCCGCGTGTTCTGGGTGAGCGAAATCAGCCGTGGCGCCAGCACCTCGGAATCTTTTGCCGTGCTGCCATAGGTGCCGCCACCAAAGGCGACGCCCAACGTGCCGCCACGCGCCTGGTCACCACCTGCCGCCGCATCAAGCGCACCGTGCAGATACAGCGCATTGGCCGCACGCAGCACGATGCTGCCGCCGTCACTGTCCACCCGGGTGCGCCCGCTGCCGTCGATATCGAGCAGTGCCGATGCTCCCGAGGCATCCAGCCGCGCCCCGCGCTCGACCACCACGAAGGTGTCCGGCGGCAGGTGGCGCACGTTGTCCTGGTCCTCCCAGTCCAGTGCACCGCCGATCTCGATCGTCCCGCCCTTGCGTACCTGCCCACGCAGCTGCCCGCGCGCATCGGCGGCGGAAGCTGCATCGCCGCTCACATCCAGCAGCGCCCCGTCGGCGATCGTCCAGCGGCGTTCGCGGCGTCCGTCGGCGCGCACCGTCGATGGATCGAAGGCTTCATCCAGACGGATGCGACCGCCCGCCGCCTTCAGCGTGCCCGCCACATTGATGTCGCCGGAACTGAACAATTCGATCGACTGCCCTGGGTCGACGTTGAGCACGGCATTGCTGCCGATGTGCAGGTCACCGGCCGACAGCAGATGCCCGGCGCGCAGCGTCAGGCTCGCACCCGCGCGCTGGCTGACGCGACCGCTGGCAGGATCCACCATGTACAACAAGGGTGACCATGCCTGCAGACCCTGCTCACGGCTCGAGGCACTCTGCGCACCCTCGGCCAGGCGCAGGACCGGTTGTTCCACATTCAACTGCACGCCGTCTTCAACGGTCAGCCCGTTGTAGCCACCGATGTCGTAGCGGGAAAAGCCGCTGCTGAACAGCGGTGCCTGCAACCGCAGCGCTTCCGACGTCGGCGCTTCACCACCAATGGCGACCCTGCCCCCGGTCGCAAGGGTGAAGGCGCCGCTGCCGCTGCCGAGCGCACTGAAGCGGACGCCATCGCTGATACGCAGCCGACCACTGCCATCGGTGGCGACATCGGTGCTGGCCGCCAACAGGCTGACGCTGCCGCCCTTGCCTACCCGGCCCTTGCCCTTTGCATCGATGCTGCCACCCGCATCCACCGAAATACGTGCGCCCTCAGCCACGGTGATGTCATGGCTGACATTGATGCGCAGCTGTCCACCGTCAATCCAAGCCTGCGTGGCGCCGCCATCCGACACGGCAAAGGGATTGCTCCAACCACCAGCAAGATCAAACCCTGCACCAGAAGCAACATCGACCGCGCCACGCCCGGCGGACAGCAACGCGGTGGGCCGACCGAGCACCGGAAGCAGGTTGCCCGCCTCCACCTGCCCACCCGCGATCTGCACGGTGCCGCCGAAGCTGACCCGGCTACCGGTGAGAGCAAGCTGCCCGCCCTCCTGCAGCCTGAGCGTGCCATCCAGTTCAACACGTCCCGCCGTGGCGATGTCGACGCGGCCCCAGCGCTGTGCGCTCAGGACATTGCTGTCCAGCGACACCGTGCTGCGCTGTGACTCTTCCACCGGCGCCTGCAGCGACCAGGGGCGGGCGTCGGCGGCGATCTCGCCAATCCGCACGTGCGAGTCGTACACCGCATTGCGCCCGGTGTTGTCGTAGCGGCCCAGCCAGAGTTGAGCGTTGCGGGCAGCGGCCGTCTGCGCCTGCGCGTATCCATCCTGCCCCTGATCGGGTCGCCGTGTCTGTTGCAGCCCTTGGAAGGCGGCCGTGTCCACCTGCCCCTGCAGAACGGCGGTAGGCGCCGAGATCAGCAACCGACCCGCATCGCGCCCCACGGTGTAGCCATTGTCGTAGCGTTGCGCCGGTGCCACCAGCGGATTGCGGAACGATTCGGTGACGCCCCAGCGCTCCTGCTTCACCTCAAAGCCCCGGTACAGGCCGTCGTACAGCATCTCTGCCGGGGCATCATCAAGACGGTACAGCTGGCCATCGCGGCCACGCAGCCAGCTTTGCTGGACCACGCCGGACTGCACATCAAGGCTGCCACCTGCCAGATTGATACGCGAACCGGCGTGGCTGACGACTTCCTTGCCAGCCAGCTGGACGGTGCCACCCTGCGCGGCCCATTCGCCTATCGAATGTCCCTGGTTGTCGAGGTAGCCACTCACTTCCAGCAAGCCGCCACCGGCATACCAGCGAGTGCCTTCATAGCCCCCTGTCCCCGCAGCCACCTCGGTCAACTGGCGACGGTCGATCCACACCTCGCTGCTGATCAGCTTGCCGCTGTCACGGTTGTCGGGCGAATCGCGCAGTTCGTTGCCCTGCACCTTCACCTTGACGTTGTTCCTCTCCATCGCCACCTGCACGCCGACCGCACCGGCCACGTCCACGCGGGCGCCGTCGTCCAGATAGCTGCGGCGGCCCGCATCGGAAATCACCTGACCACCGGTCGCCACCGCCAGCGAGCCAGCCTGGAAGTTCACGTCGCCGCCGGAGACGATCTCGATGCGCGATTGCTCGCGTCGATCCTGCAGGCGCGAGAGGTTGTCGAAGGTGCCGCTGTTGCTGGCCCCGCGCAGCTTGTCCTGTTCACCGGACTCCTTGATGAGCGCATCACGCTGGCTGTCCAGCGCAGTGGTCTTGCCGTCATCTTCGATCAGCACCGCCGTCGTCGAACCCGTGGCCAGAGTCACGCTGCCCTTGCTGTCGGAGGACGAACTCAGCAGATGCACGGTACCGCGCTGGTTCAGCGTCGTGGTGGCAACCGCTACACCGGTCTGTTCGACCGTGCGGCCGGCAAGAGTGACGTCGCCCTCGCGCGCTTGGATCAGACCGCTGTTGCGAACGCTGCCGGCCGTGCTGTCGGTGACGAAGCGCGGCGCGATCTCATTGCCCCGGGTGGTCGAAGCCGTGTTCTGCGCCGTGCCCACGCCGCGACGGATCACGAAGCTGTCACCGGCCGCCAGCTGGGCCTGGCCCTTGCGCGTCTCGATCTGGCCCGCGTTTTCCACGCTGTGGCCGGCCAGCAGCACATAGCCACCGCCACGCGTTGCGCTGGTTGGTTCATGGGTGGTGATGCGCGCGCCACGTTCAACCATGACCTTGCCCACCGCATCGGTGAGCGCAGACGTATTCGCGTCGGCGCTGTACAGGCCGTTGTCACGGAACTGCGCGTCGCTGATCCGTGCTGCGGCGGCGACCAGGTTGCGGACGTTGACCTGGCTGTTGTTGCCGAACACCACGCCGTTGCGGTTGGCAACGAACACCGTGCCGTTGGCCTTCAGCTGGCCCAGGATCTGGCTGGGCCGTGCGTTGGGGTCGTTGACCCGGTTCAACACCGCCCAGTCCGGGTTCTGCAGGAAATTGAGGGTGGTGTTGCCACCGATGTTGAAGGTTTCCCAGTTCAGGATCGCCTGGTCAGCGGTCTGCTCGATGCTGACCTGCACCCGGCCGTCGGCGCCCTGCGACTGGATCGCTTCGCGGGCATTGATCCAGCCACGGGTCAGCGGATTCTCGTCCACCTTCAGGCCATCCTTGCCCAGCCCATCGGCCACCACGAAGCCCGCCTCGCGTCGCGCCTGCCTGGCCTGCTCCTGCATGCGCTGCTGCAATGCGATGGCCTGCGCGGCCGTGCCGAGGTTGTCGATCGACTGCTGCAGCTTCTGTCGCGCCGCATCCTGCTGCTGTGCAGGCAGCTGGAACTGGATAGGCACGCCATTGGGCATGCGGCCACTCTGCGCTGCCGCGCCCTGGGCGGCGCCGCGGTCGGCGAACCAGCCGGGGCTGAACGCCTGCTGCGCCTGGCTGGCAGGAGCAACCACGGTGCCCAGCGCCACGGCCACGGCCCAGGCCATCGGGTGGCTGCGCCACAGGGAGGCGGAGAAACGGGCAGCGGGCGAATGCGGGTGCGACATCGGGGACCTCGTCAACCTGATGGGCCGCGTTGGCGGCGGCGAGTACGAAGGGGGCCTGCGCTACGCATGCCCTGCACCTGATAGACGGTGGCCGCGGCGTGAAGACGACAGTTCAGCGCGGATGCGGTGCCACCACGAAAGAAAGCGCCGGCATTTCGGCCGGCGCTTCGATCAGCAGGTGTTGCTTTGCAGACAGTTACAGCGGACGGCCGATGCCCGAGCAGGTGCTCGGGTTGTTCACGGCGCCGGCATTGCTGGCGGTCGCGAAGCGGGTACGGACCGCATCACGCCAGGCCTTGGTCAGCGGGATGAACTTGTGCGCGCGGATGGCCGCATCGTTCGGGCCCTGCTCGACGCCGGCGACCACGACGCTGCCGTAATGGCGGGTCAGGAAGCCACGGACGTTGGCGCCAACAGTGGCGTTCTTGTAGCACTGGCCGAACACGAAGTTGGTGTAGCCAGCGATCGGATAGCCCGCGGACGGGTTGCCGAACACCGGCACCCAGTTGGCGGGGTTTTCAGCAGCGGCGCCGGTCGGCGGAGCAGCGGTCTCCAGGGTCGCCTGCACGCTCACTTCATCCGGCGAGAAGCCCTTGACCTTGGCCACCTTGGTGGCGTCGACCAGGCTCGGGATCACGTCCGGGCCAACGTAGCCGACGCGGCCGTCAACGGCGTACACCGCGTTGTACAGCGAGGTGCCACCGGTAGCCGGAGCGGCGATGAAGTTCGACGGCACGGTGGTGAACAGGTTGGCGAAGGTCGACTGCACCGAGAACGCCGGCACGCCGTTGGTCAGCTTCAGGGTGGTACCGGAGACGTCGGCCGGCTGGCAGGCGCTGGTCAGGAAGCGGGCCAGCAGCTCGCTGGTACCGCTGCTCTCGCCACGGTAGACGACCTGGATGTTGCCGCTGCGGTTGCTGTCGATGCTCGACCAGCTGGTGATCTTGCCCGAGAAGATGCCGCAGATCTGCGCAACCGACAGGTCAACCGCCGAACCGGCCTTGTTGAACGGAACGGTGACCGAGGTGGCAACCGAAGGAATCTGTACCAACGCGCCGAAGCGGTTGGTATCGCCAGCCACGTTGTAGGTGCTGTTGTAGGTGTTCAGCTCGGTGCCGCTCAGCACCGAATCACTGCCAGCGAAATGCACGGTGCCAGTGGTCGAGAACAGCGCCGAGTTGTTTTCCAGGAAGGCCTTCTTGCCGGTGCCCGAACCGGTCACGGCGTAGCTGAAGTTGGCCGGCAGGATGCTGTCGGCCTGGCCCTTGTAGAGGTCGGCCGGCAGCGAAGCGCCGCCGCCGGTGACGGCGGTCTGGGCCGAAGCGGCGCCAGCAGTGGCGAGCAGCGCGGTAGCAACCAGCGCGGCCAGGGTCTTGTACTTGTTCATGATCTTCTCCTGAAGGGTTTACTGCGAAGGTGAAACACCAAGGGAGGAACGGTCACTACACGCCTGCTGCCGCCGAGGGCCTCCCAGCCCACTCTGCGGCGACAGGGACATGCTGGTCGCCGCCGATGACAGGCCGCTTAAGAAACCTGTGGAAGATCGAAAAAAGGTGTGGAGGATTGTGTGGAGAAACCGGGCATCTGTAGATCCACGCCATGCGTGGATGCACGTCATTGCACCAGCTGGTTCATTTCCATGATCGGCATCAGCACGGCCAGCACGATGGTCAGCACCACGCCCCCCATCACCAGGATCATCGTGGGCTCCAGCAATGCCGTAAGTGCCATCGCACGGCGTTCGATCTCGCGCGAGATGGTCTGTGCAGCGCGGTCGAGCAACGGCGCCAATGAACCGGTCTTCTCGCCACTGGCCACCAGATGCACCAGGATCGGCGGATACACTTTCTGCACCTTCAACGCAGCGCCAAGCGAAGTACCCTCGCGCACGCGAGCGGCCACATCATCGGCACAGCGCGCCAGCAGCGCGTTGCCCAGTGTCTGTCGTGCGGCGTCCAGTGCGCGCAGCAGGGGCACGCCGGCGTCCAGCAGGATCGCCAGTGTCGATGCAAAGCGAGCGCTGTTCACGCCCAGCACGAAACGGCCCACCATCGGTACGCGCAACAGCAGGCTGTCCCAGCGCAGACGCAGATCCGGCCGCCGCAGTGCCAGCCGCCAGCCCACCACCAGCGCGCCGATGCCCAATCCCGTCCATACGCCCCACGCGCGTACGAAAGCACTGGCCGCCAGCATCACCTGGGTCAGCATCGGCAGCGTCTGCCGTGCCTGCACGAATGCAGTCACCACCTGGGGCACCACGTAGCTGAGCAGGAAGATCACGATCGCCACCGACACCAGGCTGATCGCTGCCGGGTAGATGAATGCCGTCAGTACCTTCGCCTGCAGCGCGTTGCGCTCTTCGATGTAGTCGGCCAGACGTTCCATCACCCGCGCCAGATCGCCGGAATCCTCACCGGCGCCCACCAGGGCACGATAGATCCCAGGGAAATCGCGCGGCCGCGCCGCCAGCGCCACGGTCAGCCGCTGGCCAGCGCGCACATCGGCACGCACTGCGGTGAGTGCCTGCGCAACGTGCGGGCGTTCGGCCTGTTCGATCACCGCGCTCAACGCGCTTTCCAGCGGCAGGCTGGCAGCCAGCAGGCTGGCAAGTTGCCGCGTGGCCCAGGCCAGTTCGCTGGCCGACAGCCTGCGCGTGCCCCAGCCACTGCCGGCATCGCGTGCGGCTGATACCTGTACCGGTGTCAGCCCGCGCCCGCGCAGTTGCTGGCGCACGCCGCGCGCGTTGTCGGCGTCCAGCTGTCCCTTCTCGATGCGCCCCTGTGCGTTGGCGGCCTGGTAGTCGAACAGTGCCATGCGCGCCTCAGTCGTCACCGGTCACGCGCAGGATCTCCTCCAGCGTGGTCACCCCGCTGTCGACCCAGCGCTGCCCGTCCTGGCGCAGGCTGCGCATGCCGGCACGCCGCGCCGCCTCGCGCAGCGCGGGTTCGCCCTGCCCTTCATGGATCAATGCCCGCACGCGCTCATCCACCACGAACAGCTCATGGATGCCGGTGCGCCCGCGGTAGCCGCTGTTCGCGCAGGCTGAGCAGCCTACGGCCCGCCACACCGTGCGCCCCTCGGTATCGAGTTCGGCACGCCGACACTGCAGGCACAGCCTGCGCACCAGCCGCTGCGCCAGTACACCGCGCAGCGATGAGGCCAGCAGGAACGGTTCCACACCCATGTCGGCCAGGCGGGTCACCGCCGAGATCGCATCGTTGGTATGCAGCGATGCCAGCACGCCATGGCCGGTCAGCGACGACTGCACCGCGATCTGCGCCGTTTCCAGGTCACGGATCTCACCGATCATGATGGTGTCCGGATCCTGGCGCAGGATCGCGCGCAATGCCGCGCCGAAGCTCATGCCGATGCGCGCGTTGACCTGGATCTGGCCGATGCCGGCGAAGTCGTACTCCACCGGGTCCTCCACGGTGAGGATGTTGCTGGTGCTGCTGTCGAGCTGCCCCAGTGCCGCATACAGCGAGGTGGTCTTGCCGCTACCGGTCGGCCCGGTCACCAGCACGATGCCATGCGGCTGGCGGATCAACCCGGTGAAGGTGGCCAGCGTATCGTCGGCCATGCCCAACCGCTGCAGCTGCAGACGCCCGGCATCCTTTTCCAGCAGGCGCAGCACCGCGCGCTCGCCATGTCCCGTCGGCACCGTGGACACGCGGATGTCCAGTGGTCGGCCACCCACACGGATGGCGATGCGCCCATCCTGCGGCAGGCGCTTCTCGGCGATATCCAGGTGGGCCATGATCTTGATGCGCGATACCAGCGCCGCATGCAGCGCACGCCGTGGCTGCACCATGTCACGCAGGGTGCCATCGACGCGGTAGCGCACCACCGAATGCGTTTCGAAAGGTTCGATGTGCAGGTCGCTGGCACCATCACGCGCGGCCTGCGCCAACAGCGCGTTGATCATGCGGATCACCGGCGCGTCATCCTGCGCGTCCAGCAGATCGGTCACCTCGGGCATGTCCTGCATCAGCCGGTCGAGATCGACCTCACTTTCGGCCGCGCCGACCACCGCAGCGGCATCGCCACCGTCACGATACTGTTCGCCCAACCGCTGCTGCCAGACCGCCGCATCCAGCACCTGGAACGGTACTGGCCCGTGCCGGCGGCGCAGCTCGGCCACTGCCCAGGCGGCGGTCTCGGCGGTGCCCAGCAGTACCGGCGCGCCGCCTGCTTCGGCCAGCATCACCCCGTGGCTGCGCACCCAGGCATACGGCAGCAGTGGCAACGGCACGGGCGTGCTCATGGCCCGATGACCAGTTCCGGGGTGTAGCCCAGCCCGCGCAGTTGCTGCAGCGCCGGGTCGAGCGTGGCCGGGTCGCGCGCCACCCGCACCCGCAGACGCTGTCCCGTTTCACCCGGCGTGGTCTCGGCATAGGCCTGCAGGCCAAGCGCGCGCACCTGTGCCACGGCCTGGGTCGCACGCGCCGCATCCAGCCCCTGCGCGTACTGCACCACCTGCACATTGCCCTCGCTGGCCGGATACAACGACGCAAGGCTGCCGTTCTGCAACGGCTGGCCCTGGCCATCACGCGCATTGCCCTGGCCAAGCACCGACAGGTCCTGCGGCGGCAGCTGCGGTGCCGACAGCGCCGGCAACGCCCAGCTCTGCACCGGCTGCGCAGCGGCCTGTGCATTGCGCATGTAGTCATAGCGGTCGCGGGTCAGGCGCTGTCCGGCGGCCGGGTCGCGCACCACATGCGGGCGCAGGAACACCATCAGGTTGGTCTTGGCCCGCTTGCGCGTATCGCTGCGGAACAGCGCGCCCAGCACAGGGATCTTCCCCAGCCCCGGTACGGCGTCGCGGCCGTGGCTGACGCTGTCTTCCAGCAGGCCGCCCAGCACCATGATCTGCCCGTCATCGAGCAGCACGCTGGTATCCAGCGCTCGCTTGTTGGTGATGATGCCGGCGCTGCCCGAGCTCTGCGCATCGATGCTGCTGACTTCCTGGTAGATGTCCAGCTTCACCGTGCCGCCCTCGGAAATCTGCGGACGCACCCGCAGCTTAAGGCCCACGTCCTCGCGTTCGATGGTCTGGAACGGGTTGTTGCTGCCACCCCCACCGTCGGTCACATAGCGGCCACTGACGAAGGGCACGGTCTGCCCGACCATGATGCTGGCCGCCTCGTTGTCCAGGGTCATCAGGTTCGGCGTGGAGAGGATGTTGGCGCCGCCCTTGCTCTGCAGGGCATTGGCCAGCGCCTTCATGTTGAGGATCTGGCCGACGCCCGGCAGGTTGATCGTGCCGTCGATCACGCCGATGTTCAGGCCGTCCTTCGGCAGGACATCCAGCGTGGTGCGCGCAGTGGTGCTGATGCCACTACCACCGGTGGTGCCGCCGAAATGGGTGCCACCGAACGTGCGGCCGTTGCCCAGCATCCATTGCACGCCCAATTCAGCGGCATCGGTCTGGTTGACCTCCACGATCAGGCTCTCCACCAGCACCTGCGCCCGGCGCTGGTCGAGCTGGTCGATCACCCGCCGCAGGTTGCGGTACACCGGCTCCGGGGCGGAAATCAGCAAGGTGTTGGTGGCGATGTCAGCCTGCACCGAGATGCCGTTCTGGCTGAAACCGCTGCTGCCGGCATCGATCGGATCACGACGACCCGGGTCAAGCCGTGGCGATTCCAGCGCATTGCCCTTGCTCTTGCCCTGTGCGGGTTGCGCCGGCGTGCTGGCGCTGCGACCGGTCTCGCCCGGCAATGCGGTGATGCCGTCGCTGCTGCCCATCGCCGGAGCGTCGCTCTGCCCTGCCACCACACCACGCAGCACCCCGGCCAGCTGGGTGGCCTGGGCATTGCGCAGGTACACCACATGCAGGTTGCCGGACTCGTCCTGGGCCTTGTCCAGCTTCTCCACCAGCTGCCGCGCCAGGCGCGTGCGGCCCGGGCTGCTGGAGCGCAGCAGCACGCTGTTGCTGCGCGGGTCGGCCATCACCACCACCTTCTGCGCCGGCTCCGCGCCCTGCGCGTCCAGCAACGGTGCAACCATCGCCGCCACGTCCACGGCAATGCCCTGCTGCAGCTTGACCACGTCGGTGTCCATGCCGGCCGGCGTATCCACGCTGGCGATGACCCGCGCGATGCGCTCCAGGTTGTCGGCGTAGTCGGTGATGACCAGCGTGTTGTTGCCTGGGTTCGCGGTGATCGGATTGTCCGGAGTAATCATCGGCCGCAGCACCGCCACCAGCGCCGCCGCGCTTTCGAAGCGCAGGGCAAACGTGCGCGTGGTTATCTCGCCTCCCGCACCGCCGGCACCAACGCGCCCGCCCAGCAGCTTGGCATCGGCCTGCGGTACCACCCGGCTGACGCCCCCGCTTTCAACCACGGCAAACCCGCGCATGCGCAATGCACCCAGCAACAGCTGGTAGGCCTGCACACGGCTGACCGGCCCATCGGAGACCACGGTCATCTTGCCGGTCACCCGTGGATCGACCAGGAACTGGCGGCCGGTGAAGCGTGCCGCCATGCGCAGCACCCCGCCGATATCGGTGTCCACCAGGTTCAGCTGTACCGGTTCGCCACTGGCGTCCTGCGCCTGCACCGCCGCCGGAAGATGGGCCAGGCCCACCACCAGTGCCAGTACCGCGCTGCAGCCCAGGCTGCGCATCGACTTCATGGATGGCCACCGCCATTGGCGGCCATCACGATGTTTCCGGAAATCCGTGCCGCCGGCATGTTCGCGTCCCCTGTGCGTTGCAGTTGCAGTTGCTGCAGTTCGATGGCCGGGTCGGCCAGCAAGGGCAGCAGCCAGTTCCAGAGCGCATCGGCGGGCACACTGCGCACCTGCAGGTGCCAGCGCCCGTCACGCGTTTCGATATGCAGGCTGCCGGCCAGGCCGGCAGCGGTGATCTGCTGGCGCAGCCCGGCAAGCGTCGGGGGCTGGCCCTGCGCCTGCTGCTGTTGTTCACGGGCACGCAGCAGCGGTGCAAGTGCCGCCGACTGTGCCTGCAGCCGAGGCAGTTCAGCCTGCCAATGGCTGCGCTGTTTCAGCAGCGGCTGCAGCCAGCCCAGCCACAGTGCAGCCGCCGCTAACGCGGCAGCCATCAACAGCAGCATCGCGCGCTCGCGCGCCGCCAGCCGCTGCCAACGGCGCTGCAGTCCATGCAGGGAGGCCGCTGGGCGCCACCAGGCTGCGATCACGGCGCAGCCCCGTTGCTTATCCGCAACCGGCCACCGGCTTCGCGCGCAAGCTGCAGCCCCTGTGCCTGCGTCGCCTGTTGCCAGCGCTCCAGCCGTTGCGCGTCCTCGGCCAACGCCTGCGCGTCGGCGTCAAGTTCCATTTCCAACTGGCCCGGCTGATAGCGCAGGCTGCGAACCTGGCCAGCCAACTCAGGTATGGCCTGCAGCACGCTGGCAACCTGCTGCTGCACGGCAGGAAGCGTCCGTGGCGCTGCCGGCACCGCCAGTGCCCGCCGTGCCTGCAACACCGGGTCGACCACATCGTGGATCTCCGGGAAGTGCGTGCTGAACTGCCGCGCCATGTCCTGCCGCAAGGCTTCACCCTCGCCCTGCCAGCGCGATACCTGCAGTTGCAGACCCAGCGCAGCCAGCACCGCCGCCGCCAACGCAAGGCCGATGGCCAGCCGCGGCGCACCTGCCCCCACGGCCGGCAACGGCAGCGACCAGCCAGGCAGCGGACCGCTGGACTGCGCCGCCTGCGCCAGCACGCTGGCCGGCAGGCGCTCGGCCCAGGCAGGCGGTACGGCATCGATCCACTGCACCGCCTGCACCCCAGCCTGCTGCAAGCGTACGGCAAGCATCTGCATCACCGAAGCCAGGTCACGCCCGCTGCACCACTGGACGAAGCCACGATCACGGCCGCAGCGAACCAGTACATGCTCGCCACACAACTGCAAGGTGGCCTGCCCGGCCGACCACGGCAGCAGCAAGGGGGTCGGATGCAGCGCCTGCAACTGCAGCCCACAGTCCTGCAACTGCTGTTGTACCCGCGCAATCGCCTGCAGGCCAAGCCACGCCACCGCCACCGTGCCATCGGCCGCCTGTGTCCCATGGCCGAGCACTACCTCCTGCAGATCATCCAGCAGCATCGCTTCCACTTCGCCCTGCAGGGCCGCCTGCAGGCGGCGCCCGGACAGCGGCGGCAGCTGCAGCTCCAGCAGGATCAGGTCCTGCGGGTCCAGGCTCGCATGCACCATTGCCTGCGGAAAGCGCTGGCCCAGCGTCGACAGACGGTCACTGCCCGTCGCCAGAACACGGTCCTTGTGCAGCTGCGCCCACTCGACCGCGCTGTCCCCATCCAATCGATCCAGCGCCGGCAGGCGCATTCTCAGCTGCGTGCTCATGCACCGATCCTTGTCCATACCCGTTGCACACGCACGCTGTCATCGCGGTACTCGCGCCAGATCAATGCGCGGAAATCCACCGATGCGCCGTCTGCCTGTACCTGGCCAACCGCCAGGAACCACTCGCTGTGGATACCCAGCGGCATCAGCGCCATCTGTTCGTTGCTCAGCTGCAGCCGGTTGGCGATGTCACCGCGGTTGAGCAGCCAGTGGCCACGATCGCGCTCGCCCAGCAGCGCCTGCAGGCGCCCGGCATCCACCCCGGGTGCAATCGCCTGCAGCACGGCGATATCACTTGTATTGGCGTTGACCAGGGTCTGCGCAGGCAGCACCACCGTGCGCCCCGCCAGTGCCTGTACCGCCACCGGATCGGCGCCGGCCAGTACCTGTTCGATCAGCGACTCGCGCGGCAGCGGTGCGCGCGCCTGCCGCTCGCCATCGCGCAGGCGCGACTGGATCTGCGTTGCGGCACTGGCACAGGCGGCGCGAGGCAGCCCCTGCCCGGCACACAGCGTGGTGAACGCACGCAGTGCCTCCGCTGCAGGCTGGCCGTCTGCCAGCAGCGTGCGCAGGTTGAATCTCGACTGCGCGTCCACCAGCTGCAGGTGCACCGGCAGTGGCACCTGAAGCTGCAGCGGACGCGCCCAGCGTCCGCTGCCAACAGTGGTCAACTGCTCGCGCGCGTCGTCACGCAACTGCTGCGCCGCGCGCTCCAGGGTGGCGTCCACCGCCATACGCACCTGCATGCGCAGCTGATCGCTGCGTACCGCACGCAGCTGCGCCGATTGACGGGTCAGCAGTGCCGTGGCGATCACCGCCACCAGTGCCACCACCAGCATCGCCACGATCACCGCCATGCCCTGCTGGCGGGCAAACGCACCTGGAATTTTACGGCTTGCCATTGTCTGGCCTCACAACTGCCAGGAGCCGATATCCGCGTTGCCGGCCTCACCGCCGGGCTTGCTGTCGGCCCCCAGTGAGAACACATCGATATCGCCGTGCGTGCCGGGGTTCTGGTACTGGTACGGGTGCCCCCACGGATCATCCGGCAGGCGGTCGAGGTAGGGCGTTACCGGCATCGCAGCACTGCCCTGCGGTGGCTTCACCAACGCCTGCAGCCCCTGCTCGGCACTGGGGTAACGACCATTGTCCAGCCGATACAGCTTCATCGCCTGCATCAGCGCGGCAATGTCCTGGCGTGCAGCCACCACGCGGGCCTGATCAGGGCGATCCATCAACCGGGGCACGATCAGTGCAGCCAGAATGCCGATGATGACCACCACCACCATGATCTCGATCAGGCTGAAGCCCTGCTGCCGAGCCCTGCGACCACCCATCTGCGTTGCCATTGTTCCGCCCTCATCATCCTGGAAGAGACCGCTGCCCCATGGTCAGCGGCGCATGTGTCAGTACGATAAACATCCTGCGGAAATCCGCTGTTCCTGCAGCCGATCACCCACGCGGCGTGCATTGGCCACGCAGGCAGCGTCGAGCAGCGACGACGGAATACGCGCAAGCGTGTCGTCCACGCAGCGCTGCAGCAGTGGCGTGGCGCACGCCTGCAGCAGGCGCATGCACTGCAGGGGCGACCAGGCCATGCCATGGTCGAAGCCGATGAACTGCCGATACACCTGGTGATAGCGAAGATCGTCGTGCAGGCGCTGCACGCTCGCAGGCGCGCGCAGCGCGACCAGCAGCACCGCACGCTGCACCATGCGCACCTCCCCGCACTCCTGTGCCAGCGTGGCCAATGCCGATTCCGGCCACGGCTGCAGGCGCGCGTCCAGCGCCTGCCGCAGCAGCATCAACGGATGCCCGCTGGCATCCAGCGCTGACCACCTTGCAGCGTCGGCCCAGGCATCGCTGGACAGCATCCACACCCACGGCTGCCCGTAGCGCTGCACATTCACGGGTGCATGCCGTGCCTGCTCCAGCGACTGGCTCAGGTGGCGATCCAGCTCCAGCATGCTGATCCTGCGACTGTCGTTCATCGGCGTCGCCTGCGCTCCGCGACGCGGGAGCGTCGTACTCTGCAGAAGACGTCAGCAAGGCAACCGAAGCGACAGCACGAATGCGATGTTGAGCAGTGCGTGGCAGCATCGCGGGAATGTCACCGCAGCGTCATCCGCCTGCAGGCTTCCAGGTCCAGGCGCGGAGCATCGCCGCCACAGCGTCGGGCCAGCACGGCAACGTCGCTGCGCTGTGCGAATGCGGCCAGTGCGTGCATCGCATCCGGGTCATCCAACAGTACCGCCATCGACGCCTGCAGCAACGGCAGCTGCCATCCCTCCATCTGCGCATCGCTGGCGGCCACGAACCAGTGCCACAACCGGTGGTAGCGCACGTGATCGTGAAGCGCCGCAAGACCCTCGATGCCATGCATCGCCATCAACAGCAGCGCGCGCGCCAGTGCAGCTGCAGGCAGCGCCCCCGATTCGGACAGCGGCAGTGCCTGCCGCTGCAACCGCAACAGCATCGCCAACGGATGGTCCTGCGGCTCGAACTCCAGCAGCACCGCCTGCTGTCGCCACTGCGCGTCGGACACCACGCATACCCACGGCGCGCCATAGCGGTGCACCATCAGCGGCCGCCGCTGGGTGGTTTCCAGCAGCGCCGACAGATTACGGCGCAGATCCAACACACCGATGGTCTCGTTGCGCATCCTTGGCCTCTCCATGCATGCAGCGGCCGTGCGCGTCGCGCGCAGCCAGGGTCTTACCCCAAGACGGCAATTCCACCCGGAAAGCGACGCAGGCCGAGCGACATGGTCTGCCCGAGCTGCTCCAGCGCCGCATCCGGATCATCGATGCGGAAGCGGCCGCTGACCGGGGCGCGCGCCAGTGCCGATTCGCCCAGCAGCACCTTGCCGCGCCGGTAGCGGTTGATCTCGGCCACCACCTCACGCAGCGGCGCGCGGCGGAACACCAGCATGCCTTCGGTCCACGCGCTGACTTCGGCCGCCACCGCTTCGGCCACCACGCCGCTGAGGCGCTCGTCATACACCGTCTGCTGGCCGGCCTGCAGCTGCAGGCGACCTTGCAGATGCTCGATGCGAACGCTGCCGCGCAGGCAGGTCACACGCACCTGGCCGTCGGTGTTGCGCACATCCAGGCGTGCTGCGCCCTCGTCGGCTACAAGACAGCCCGGCCCGGCAAACAGTGCCAGGCGGGTCCCCGCTGCGGCGTCGATCGCCGCCTGTCCCTGCACCAGCTCGAAGCCCTCACCCTGCGCGTCGCTGCGCCGGCGCAGGCTGCTCTGCGTATCCAGTTCGATCTTCAGATGCGGCGTCGGCGCAATCAGCAGCCGCTCGCCGGTACCGGTATGGAAATCGGCCGTCATCGCCGTCACCGAAGGCCACAGGCCCAACGGCGGGTGCAGCGCAGCCACCACGGCCAGGCTCGCAGGTGCCGCCACCGCCGCCCCCAGGAATGCGCGCCGGCTCCAGCGTTGCGCCGGGGTTGCCGCCTGCGGCTGGCGCGCGGCGGCAGGCAGCTGCTCGCCGGCCAGGCGTACCTGTTCCCATTGCCGCTTCGCGCGGGCAAAGGCCTGCCGATGGCCGGGATCGGCCTCGCACCATTGGCGGAATTTCCTGCCATCGGCCGCCGTGGCCTCGCCCGAGGTCAACCGCACCACCCACGCGTGGGCCTGGCGCTCCACGGCGTCGAGCGGGCGGTGCGGTTGATCGTCAGCGTCCATGAGGGCTCTTGCCGTCCCCGCACGCTGCGGGGTTCTGCTCGGCGTCAAAGTGTAGACGGATGCCGTGCCTCAGAACCGCACCTGCCGCCCCTGCCCACTGCGTTCGGCCAGGTAATCCTGTGCGGCTTTCAGCTCACGCTGCACCAGCCGCAGCGACACGCCCAGGTGCTCGGCCACATCGCGCTGCTGCAGGCCGTCCACGCGGATCGCCAGCAATATCCGGCGGCGGCGCTCGGGCATCCGCTGCAGCAGGCCGACCATGTCTTCCAGCGCCATCTCCTGCTCGGCCGCCTGTGCCGGCCCCGGGCCGGGATCGGCCATGTCCATCAACGTATCCACTTCTTCCAGGCTCAGTAGGCGATGGTCGGCGCGCTGGCGGTCGATCACGGTGTTCATCGCCATGCGCAGCAGATACGCCGCAGGGTTCTGCACCGGGTCCAGGCGGTGTCGACGCGTGCTCAGGCGCATCCAGGTGTCCTGCAGCGCGTCGCCGGCCAGCTCTTCCGAGCCCAGCTTGCGCACCAGTCGGCGCTTCAGTTCGTCGTAGGCGCCCAGCAGATGGTCCATCAGGTCCACCGCCCCAGCCGTGCTGTTGCTCATGTTCGATTCCTTGACATCATGGTTGGGGCGGGCGCCGGCCACAGTCGTGGCCCGCGCTGGAAGGACGGATCTGCAGGGTCACCGGCTGCGGCAGCGCGGCAGCATCGGCGCCCAGCCGCAGGGCCTGCATCGCCTGCAGAAGGCGCGCATCGCGGCGTGCGCTGCCACTGCCGGCAAGCAGTTCGGGTTCCTGCACCTGGCCATCGTTGGCAATGCGGAAGCGCAGCGTCGCCGCATAGGCTCCCGGCGCCAGGTCAGGGTCGCCACAGAAAGCGGTGCGCAGCCGTTGCTGCAGGTCGCCGAAGCGGCGACGCTGCCCCGGGTCGGCGGCCACATCGGTCAGGGAGGATCCGGTGGCCGCGTGTGCACCGCGGCGCAGCACCACGCGTTGTGCACCAATCAGCTCGGCCTCGACACCCGTGTCCTGCAGCACCACCTGCAACGCCTGCAGCGGCGGCAGGCTGGCCTGCAGCGGATGGCTGCTGCGGCCCGTGCCGAGATCGCCGGGATACATCACCGACCACCCGCTGACGACACTGAAGCGCTCGACCGCCTGTTCCAGCGGTTGCGCGGGAATGTCATAGGATCGGATGTCGTCCTGTGCGGCAGCAGCGAAGGCGAACAGCAACCCGGCGGCGGCGGCCACCCTCCAACGTCTGATTGCATGCTGTCCATTCAGCCCCCTGACGTAGAACACATGACCCTCGGCAGCGACATCAGCTGCAGCGGCGGAGCGCGGTGCGACCAGGTGGGTCGACCTGCACACGGCCGGCAAGCGGGTCAAACCGTAGCGGCGTCACGTGTCATTGCGATGACGGCAGCGCGCAGGGGACGCGCCGGGCCAGTTCAGACCGGCAGTTCAGTGGTCTGCTTGATCCGCTGCATGGGGATTTCGGTCTTGGTGTTCTGCACCCCGGCGATGCGGTTCAGGTGCTGTATCTGGAACTGCCGGTACGCGTCCAGGTCGGCCACCGCCACCCGCAGCAGGAAGTCACAGTCGCCAGCCATCAGATGGCATTCAAGCACTTCCGGGAAGGACTTGATGCTGTTGATGAAGTGATTGGTGGTGTCTTCGTCCTGGCCGCGCAGCCAGACACGGACGAACACGGTGAACCCCCGTCCGATCCTCGCCGCATTCAGCAGGGCCACGTAGCGATCGATGTAACCGCCCTCTTCCAGCAGGCGAACCCGGCGCAGGCAGGCCGACGGCGAGAGCCCCACCTGGCGGGACAGCTCCAGGTTCTGCAGGCGACCATCGCGCTGCAGGGCGTCCAGGATGCGACGATCCAGGTTGTCGAGCTGGTACTGCATGGAATTCCACGCCTTGACCGGATCACCGCATGATATTGCACATTCGGCCGAACCAATGGCATCAACGCAACCCGATTTCGTGATCGGACCGTTAGCATGGGTCACCCCCACTCGTTGTTGATCCATGGACGCCCGAACCACCCTGCCCCTGCCTGATCCCGCCTGCGACACCGCACCACGCGCCGAGTTCCTGCGCGGCCTGCGCGCCGCCGTACCGGTGATGATCGGCTTCATTCCCTTTGCCCTGGTGCTCGGCGCCCAGGCCGCGCAGAAGGGCCTGTCGGCGCTGGAAGTGCCGCTGATGACCGGCCTCAACTTCGCTGGCGGGTCTGAATTCGCCGCGGTCGAACTGTGGACCTCGCCGCCGCACATCGCGCTGATCGTGGCGATCACCGCGCTGGTCAACAGCCGCCACCTGTTGATGGGCGCCAGCCTGGCACCGTTGCTGCAGCACCTGCCGCGCCGTCGCGTGCTGCCGGCGCTGTTCTTCATGTGCGATGAAAGCTGGGCACTGGGCGTGGCCGATGCGCGCCGTCGCGCACTGGGCTTCAGCCTGGCCTACTACCTCGGCGTATCGGCCGGCCTGTACACCGTGTGGGTGCTGTGCACCGCGCTGGGCGCGATCGTCGGCCCGCTGCTCGGCGACATCCATGCCTACGGCTTCGACATGGCCTTCCCCGCCGTGTTCCTGGTGCTGCTGCGTGGCATGTGGCAAGGCATGCGCGCCGCCCGGCCATGGCTGGTCAGCCTGGTGGTGGCAGCGGGCACCTACCTGCTGGTACCCGGCGCCTGGTACGTGGCCAGCGGCGCGCTGGCCGGCCTCGCTGCCGCCTGGCTGCTGGCGGAGGACGCGGCATGATCTTCAACGGCCTGATCCACTGGACCTCGGTGCTGACCATCATCCTGATGGCTGCCGCCACCTATCTCACCCGCATCATCGGTTTTCTCGCGCTGCGCAACCGCACCCTGAGCAAGCGCGCGGTAACGGTGATGGAAGCCGCCCCGGGCTGCGTGCTGATCTCGGTGATCGCCCCGGACTTCGTGGCCGACAAGCCGGCCGACCTGGCCGCGCTGGCCATCACGTTACTGGCGGTCACGCGGCTGTCGATGCTGCCGACGGTGCTGATCGGCGTGGTATCGGCGGAGGTGCTGCGGTATGTGATGGGGTGAGCGGCAGAGGACAACCCGCGCCGACAGTCAGCCTCCAGATGCAACACGTCTGATTGTGCGTGCGCCGGGGCGTCTGCAAGGATGCATCCACCGCCTTGGAAGGGTGATCTCCTGCAGATGGAATCCTGGTTGCGGCACGCCACAGGCGCAGCAGCGTTGCTGCTCTGCACCAGTGCGTGCAATACCCTCGATACTCCCCCGCGCGATAGTGTCGGCGCGGACGGAGCGTTTGCGACGCTCCTGCGCGGCAACGCCTCCCAGCTGAGCGTTGGCACCGCGTCGGTGTTGCCCGGCCAGGAGAGTTCCGAACAGACGACGCGCTCGCATACTTGCCAACTGGAAACAATCGCAGTGGTGGTGCGCTGGGTCGAACCCAGCCTATCCGCTGGGCAGGCCGTGAATCTATGCACTGCCGCCGCCCACGCGGCGCGGCAACCGCTCCACGGCGCAGACCTGAACGATACGCCGGTCCGCTATCAGGTCACGATCGTCAGCGACGGTGGCGGCATCTGGCAACAGCCCGCCAGGCCGGCACGACCAGAACTGGTGGTGGCGTTCTGGTTTCCCGCCGGCGACGATGCCGATGCACTGCGCGAGCGCGTGATCTCCACCACCGCGCACGAATTCCACCATATCGCCACCGCGATGGCAGGCCAGCGTCGATGGGGCGCGCACCGGGAACCGGAGGCATACCTCGCCGGGGCATGTGCGCTGCTGGCGATTGAAGGTGAGCTTCGGCGCGAACAGCTTCCCGGCCGCCATGATCCCCGCGCTGACAGCCTGCTGCCGGCGGCTGCACGCCGCTCTGGAAATGCCGGCAACGCGATCGGCCGGTCGTTGCAGGCATTCTTCAGCGGTGATCATATGCAACGCGATGACGAAGACGGGCGCGCACTGCTGCGGTACTGCCAGCAGAGCATCGGATTCCCCGGCATCGCCCGCTAGCGCCGCCCCTTCGCCCCCCCTGCGACAGCCGGTCGCAGCCCCCTCCCGGCGCACGCTTGACCTATATCAATCCGCCCACCGCCACGGGCGCGTATCTCTATGCAGGAACCCAATACGCCGGCGTCACCGGCATCCAAAGGACCTGCGATGAGCTACACCCCCGACAACGCCCAGCTGCTCAACGCCATGCAGAACGTGATGGTGATCTCCACCACCGACCTGCAGGGCAACATCACCTATGCCAACGACCTGTTCTGCACGCTCACCGGGTTCGCGCGCGAGGAACTGATCGGCCAGCCGCACAGCATCGTCCGCCATCCGGACGTGCCCAAGGCCGTCTACAAGGATATGTGGGACACCATCAAGGCCGGCAAGACCTGGACCGGCATCGTGCCGAACCTGGGCAAGGGCGGCGTGCTCTACGTGGTCGACACCACCGTGCAGCCGCTGTTCGATGCCGAGGGCAACATCACCTCGTACATCAGCATCCGCCGCGTGGTGAACGACCTGATGCAGAACTACGACCTGGTCGAGTTCAGCAAGGAAAAGTTCGACGACTTCTACGAGGCTGCGTGAACGCCATTCCCACACGCACGCCCATCAGCCGGCTGCTGGTGGGTTTCGCCTCCGAGTCGGGCAACGCCCGCGCCCTGGCCCAGCGCCTGGGCGCGGACCCGGACCTGCAGCCGCATGGGCCGCAGGTCCTGCCGTTCAATGACATCGATGTGGCCAGCCTCGGCCACGGCGATGTGCTGCTGGCCATCTCCAGTTCGTTCGGCGACGGCGAACCGCCGGCCAATGGCGAGAGCTTCTTCGAGTCGCTGCGCCAGGCGCCCGCCCTGCCCGGACTGCGCTATGCGGTGTTCGGCCTGGGGGATACCGGCTACCCCAGCTTCTGCGGCTTCACCAAGGCGCTGGATGCAGCGCTGAGCGAGCGTCAGGCACAGCCGCTGCTGCACCGTGTCGACGCCGACCTCGGTTACGAGCAGTTTTTCCAGCAGTGGCGGCCGGTGCTGGGCCAGGTGCTGGAGGGTGATGCGACCGCGGGCCAGGATCTGCGCCTGCAGGTGACGGCCTACGGCGAAGACAATGCCTTCAACGCCCGCATCGTCGAACGGCGACGCCTGAGCCATGGTGGCCCTGCCGCCTGGCACCTGCAGCTGGACATCGCCGGCAGCGGCATGGTCTACCGGGCCGGCGACACCCTGCATCTGGTTCCGGAAAACGATCCGGCATTGCTGCAGGCACTGGCCACCTGGTTGGGGGATTCCAGCGCCGTCGACGCCCTGCGCGATCGCGAGCTGCGCCTGCTCAGCAAGGGCGTGCTGCGCGAGCTGGCAAAGCTGGGCGGCAGCGACGTACTGAAGGGCCTGCTGAAGATCAGCCAGAAGCGTGAACTGGACGCCTACCTGCATGGCCTGGACCTGCTGGATGTGCTGCAGGACCACACCACCCCGGACAGCGTGCCGCTGACCCGCCTGCGTGAACTCCTGTCACCACGCCTGCCCCGTGCCTATTCCATCGCCTCGCATCCGCACGATGATCAGCTGAGCCTGTGCGTGCGCGAGGTGCGCTACACCCTGCGTGGCCGCGAACGCTTCGGCACCGCCACCGGCAGCCTGCTGCACGGCGGCGACACAGCCCGTGTGTACTGCCGCTCCAATCCGGGCTTTCACCTGCCCGACAGCGGCGACGCGCCCCTGCTGCTGGTCGGCACTGGTACCGGCATCGCCCCTCTGATGGGCCTGATGCAGGAACTGCAGGCCACCGGCGATGCACGGGAGGTCCATCTGGTGTTCGGCGAGAAGCATCGCGAGCACGACTTCCTGTACCGCGAGCAGCTTCAGGACTGGCAGGCGCGTGGCGTACTGGCTGGCCTGCACACCGCGTTCTCGCGCGATGCCGCGCAGAAGGTCTATGTGCAGCATGTGCTGCAGCAGCAGGCCGCGCAGATGCAGGATGTGCTGGCCCGTGGCGGCCACATCTACCTGTGTGGCAACAAGAGCCACCTGGAAGGTGCGGTGCGTGCAGCCATCGACGCGATCGGCGGTGACGGCCATTGGGACACCCTGCGCGGCGAGGGCCGCACCCACTGCGAGCTGTATTGAGGCGCCTCGCCCAGGGGTAGAGCCGGCCGCTGGCCGGCTGCTCCGGATTCCGTGGTTGCCGGCCAGCGGCCGGCACTACCATCACAGGTCAATCGCCGACGATTCGCCCATCCACCACGCGCGCTACCTGCTGGCCGAACACCGCTACGTCCTGCGGATCGTGGCTGATCAGCAGCAGCGGAATGCCGGTTTCATCCAGCACGGTTTCCAGCTCCTGACGCAGGTGCTGGCGCAGGTCGTGGTCGAGCGCGGCGAACGGTTCGTCCAGCAGCAGCGCCTGCGGCCGTGTCACCAGCGCCCGCGCCAACGCCGTACGCTGGCGCTGACCCCCGGATACCTGTGACGGCAGCAGATCCGCCACATGCTCGATACGGAACGCCTGCAACCACTGCTCCACTGCATCGACGCGAGCCCCGCGCTGCGGATTCAACCAGCCCCGCTCAAGCCCGAACGCCACGTTCTGGCGCACGCTCAGATGCGGGAACAGCGCGTAATCCTGGAACACATATCCCAGGCGACGACGCTGCGGTGGCAGATCAATCCCAGCACCTGCATCGAACAGCGCCTGCCCGTGCAGGCGCACATGTCCATGCTCCGGGCGCAACAGACCGGCCACCGCTTTCAGCGTCAGGCTCTTGCCGGCGCCCGAGGGCCCGAACAGCACCACCTGCCGCTGCGTGCACTGCAGTGCCACGTCCAGTTCAAAGGTCTGGCCGGATGCCTGCAATCGTCGCTGTACCTGCAGGTCAAGCCACATCGCGCAGCTCCCGGCGGCGCCCGCCCACCAGCCGTGCGGCCAGCAGCAGGATCACGATGCATACCACCGACGTCAGGATCACCAGCGCATTCGCCTTGCCATCCTGCCCCGCCTGCACCGCTTCATAGATGGCGATCGACAAGGTCTGCGTGCGGCCCGGAATGCTGCCGGCCACCATCAGCGTGGCGCCGAACTCACCCATCGCCCGCGCGAACGCAAGCAGCAGGCCAGCCAGAATCCCGCGCCATGCCAGCGGCAGGGTGATCCGGAAGAACACCGCGGCTTCGGACACACCCAGCGTACGCGCGGCCTGCTCCAACTGACCATCCACTTCTTCGAATGCGGCGCGTGCCGGCTTGAACACCAGCGGCAGTGACGCTACCGCGGCAGCGATCACCGCCGCCTGCCAGGTAAATACCAGGTTGATACCGAACCACGACTGCAGCCAGGCACCGATCGGGCCATTGCGCCCGATCAGCACCAGCAGGTAGTAGCCCAGCACCGTCGGTGGCAGCACCATCGGCAGGGTCAGTATCGAATCCAGCAGTTCCCGACCGGGAAAACGCCGTCGCGCCAGCAGCGCGCCAAGTGCCACGCCTGCTACGAGATTGATCGCGGTGGCCCAGCCGGCCACTTTCAACGACAACCCCAATGCGCTCCAGTCCAGGTCCATCCGTCAGGGCTTGCCGAACCCGTGCTTCTGCAGGATCGCCTGGCCCTGCGCCGAGCGAACGAACGCCGCGAAGCGCTTGGCTTCCACCGGCTGCGTGCTGGCCTGCACCACCGCGAGCGGATAGGCGATGCGTCCGGCAACCGGAACGTCGAACGCGCGCCGCACGCGATCCGGCATCGCCTGCGCGTCGGTAGCGTAGACAAAGCCCGCATCCACCTCGCCCCGTGCCACGTAATCCAGCGACTGCCGCACGTTCTGCGTACTGATCACCTTGCCCTGCACTGCCGGCCACAGCTTTGCGGCCTGCAACGCACCCTGCGCGTAGCGACCCACGGGCACGCTGTCCGGGTTGCCCAGTGCAATGCGCTGCACGCCGGCACCCGCCAGATCGGCCAATGCGCGCGGCGGCGCCTTCGCCTGCGGCGGCACCACCACCCACAGCGCGTTCACTGCGAAGACCGCACGCGTACCCGCTGCCAGCAGCTTCTGCTGCGCCGCCTGGTCCATCGTTGTTTCATCAGCCGAGGCGAACACATCCACCGGCGCGCCCCGTGCGATCTGCTGCAGCAGCACGCCGGAAGCAGCAAAGTTGAAGTCGACCTTGCTGCCCGGGTTTGCCTTCTCATAGGCGGCGCCCAGCTCGCGGAAGCTCTCGGTCAGGCTGGATGCCGCCGACACGGTCAGGTTGCCGGCCCACGCAGGCAGCGTGACCAGCAGACCCAGAAACACCATTGCGCATCGCTTCATCGTCGCCTCCCAGGCCAGGTTCAATCGGGGTCGTTCTCATCTGCAACGGCCAGCGCCGCCAGCCGGTCAGGTTGCAACAGCAGGATCTCGCGCTGCTTCACCGCAATCACGCCGTCATCGCTCAACCGCCGCAGCACCCGGCTGGCCGTCTCCGGCGCCATCCGCAGATAGTTGGCGATCTCGGTGCGGGCCATGGTCAGGTTGAAGCGGGTCGCGGAAAAACCACGCCGTGCATAACGGGCCGACATATCCAGCAGGAACGCGGCCATCCGCTCTTCGGTGCGGTGGTTGGCCGCCAGCGTGGCGACCTTGCCGATCTCCGCACTGAGCAGGCTGAACAGCTTTGCCTGCAGCCCCGGCATGCGGGTGGCCAGCAGGCTCAGCTTAGGGAACGAGATACGGCACAGGTGCACCGTATCCAGAGCCACCGCATTGCAGGGGAAGCGCGAGCCATGAATCGCGTTGAGCCCGATCACCTCGCCCGGCAGCGCAAAGCCCAGCACCTGCTCGTTGCCTTGGCTGTCATCGACGAAGGTCTTGACCATGCCTGCGCGCACCGCCGCGATGGAATCGAAGGCCTCTCCCGCGCGGAAGATGTAGTCACCCGCATGGAACGGCCCTACATGGTCAACCAGCACATGCAGTTCGCCCAGCGCCGTCTTGTCATAGCCCTGCGACATGCACGCATCGGAGAAGGCACAGGTGCTGCAGAAATGCAGCGCATCGCCATCATCGGCGGCGGCGGGATTCGGCGTGGTGCGGCCGGGTCTGGCCTGGGAAGGCGGAGTCGAAGACATCGGGACAGCACTCAAGCGATGGCGGCCGCCGGCCGGAAGCATGCGGCCATCATACGCCACAGCAACCGCCCTTCCTCGGCCAGGCGAAGCACGCCGCCGTCCCAGCGCGCCCAGCCACGCGCGAGCAGCGGTGCGAGTGCGGGCAGGGTCTCGGCGAAGCATTCATCGAACGGAACATCATTGCGCCACTCGAAGGCGGCAGCATCCAGCGCATGGTCGCAGGCGATGCTCTGCGCGACCTCGGCAGCCAGGCGTTCCCCCTCGGACAGGATCAGGCCCGCGGCCACGCCCATATGCCCCGCGTGCAGGCGGGCCTGCCAGCGCGCCAGGTCATCTTCCGTCCGGTAGAACACCTCACCGATCTGGCTGCATGCCGCAAGGCCGATGCCGATGAAATCGCTGCGATCGCGGCGCGGCACGCCGGCCAGATCGCAATGACGCTGACCGTCACCCGGGCCGTTCGGATCCGGCAGGTCGCCGCGCTGGTGATGGTCACCACCGATACCCACATAGCCCGCCTCGCGCAGCAATCGCCACGCCTGCAGCCAGCGTTCCGATGAGGGATGCTCAGGCAGCGCGCATGGCGCCGGCAGCAGCACGCGCTCGGGCGCATCTGCCAGCACGGCCTGCAATCGCCCGATGAATCCCGCATCCTCCGCCGCAGGTACACGCAACTGGTAGTAGCGCGCGGTAAAGCCCGCGTCGCGCGCCTGCGCCAGCACTGCCGGGCCAGGTGCATCGGCACGATCGATCACGTTCAGCCGGGTGCAGCCCACCGCGCGCAGTTGTGCCGGCGCCACGGCGCTGCCGGCATCCAGCCGCACCTCCACCTGCGGCCGGGCCACGGTGCGCAGGTGCCGCGGCACTGCATCCAGCAACTGCCCCAGCAGCGCCGGCGGCAGTGCTTCGGCAAGGCCCAGCTGCAGCACCATCGCCACCACCTCACGGTCCTCGGCCAGAACATCAGCCTGCAGGCGCAACGCGGCCAGCAACGTGTCCAGATAGCGTTCGGCCGGCACGTCGCGGCCCATGCGGCCGGTCTGGAAACCCAGCGTCAGTCCACGCGGAATCAGGTGCTCGTTGCTGGCGCGCACGGCGGCACGCCAGCCGCTTTCACCGAAGCCGGCACTGAACTGGTCGGGCGGCGGAAACAGCACGTGTCGGGGTTGCCGCAGCAATGCCGCCTGCAGCGCAGTGTCCTCGCTCGCATCAACATGGAAGCTCATGGCGGTCATCCTCGCGCGTTCCTCTTCGCTCAGCCCTGATCGAAATCAAGCGTGACGCATTGCGTTGCTGGTGCCGGCCAGCGGCCGGCACTACCGTTCAGGTGCCGCGCGCCCGATCCGCAGCAGCCGCATCGATCGCCTCCGGCAGGTCGGTCTCGCGATCGATCTGCGGGAAGTGTCGACGCTCCATCCGGCGGATGGCGAAGTGCATCCACGCCAGCGCGGCGGACACCACCACGAACAGCAGCATGAAACAGCTGCTCCAGATACCCAGCGCATCGTTCAACGCACCGAACACGATCGGCAGGATGAAGCCACCAAGGCCACCGATCATGCCCACCACGCCGCCCACCGCCCCCACGTGCCGGGGGTAATACACCGGGATGTGCTTGTAGACCGCAGCCTTGCCCAGCGACATGAAGAAGCCCAGCACGAACACCAGCACGGTGAACATCACCACGCCAATGGCCAGGTGGAAGTGGATCGGACCATGGATGCCCTTCACCACGTACTCGGTATCCGGATAGGCCAGCAGGAACGTACAGATGGCCGACACACCGAAGGTCCAGTACATCACCCGGCGCGCCCCCATCCGGTCCGACATCCAGCCGCCCACCACGCGGAACAGGCTGGCCGGGATCGAATAGCACGCGGCCAGCATGCCGGCGGTGCCGACGTCCATGCCGTACGCACCCACCAGGTAATGCGGCAGCCACAGCGCCAGTGCCACGAAGCCACCGAACACGAAGAAGTAATACAACGAGAACCGCCATACCTGCAGATTCTTCAACGGTGCCATCTGCTCGGCGAACGGCACCGGCTTCACCCCATCACGGCGCCGCTTCTCCAGCGAGGGGTCTTCCTTGCTGAACAGGAAAAACAGCACCGCCGTGATCGCCAGTGCCACTGCCCACACCTTGGCCACCATCATCCAGCCCGCCGCCACCATCACCATCGGCGCCAGCAGTTTGGTGACTGCCGCACCGATGTTGCCGGCACCGAAGATGCCCAGCGCCGTGCCCTGCTTGCTGGCCGGGAAGAACTTGGACACGTAGGCCACGCCTACCGAGAAATTGCCACCGGCAATGCCCACGCACAACGCGGCGAACAGGAATTGCGGGTAGGTGTGCGCGTAGGTCAGCATCCAGGTGGCGACTGCGCCACACAGCATCACCAGCGCCATCACCTTGCGGCCGCCGAACTGGTCGGACCAGATGCCCAGGAACACACGGCTGACCGAGCCGGTCAGCACCGGGGTGGCGATCAGCAGGCCGAACTGGGTGTCGGTCAGGCCCAGCTGCTCGCTGATCTGGATACCGATGATGGAGAAGATCATCCACACCGCAAAGCACACGGTGAACGCGAACGTGCTCAGCCACAGCGCACGCTGCTGCCCGGCACTGGCGGGGGCAAGGGCCTGGTTCATGCAACCTCCTTTCTCAAGAGTGGGTCAGCCGATTTCGGCTTCGGCTTCGATCTCATCCAGCCCGCGTACCGGGTAGCGCTCCTGCAGCTGCAACAGGTAGGCCTGCACTTCGCGTTGGCGCACCTGCAGCTCCAGGTAGTCACGGATCTGCAGCAACACTGCGTCGAACGGCAGCGGCTGCCCTTCCTCGCGCCCATCGATGCTGACCACGTGGTAGCCCCAGCGTGATTCAACCGGGAAGCCGGCCAGGCCCTCGCGCAGGCGGAACACCTGGCGATCGAACTCCGGCGTGGTCTGCCCACGCTGCAGCCAACCCAGGTCACCGCCCTCGCTGCTCGACGGGCAGCGCGAATGGCGCAGTGCGAAGTCGGCGAACAGGTGCGGCGCTTCCTTCAGTTCGTTGGCCAGACGTTCGCCCTCGGTACGCGCCTCCAGGCGCCCAGCCACATCATCGGCCGGCGCGGCCAGCAGGATATGGCGCAGGCGCACGCGGTCCGGCGAGCGGAATCGTTCCGGGTTCTGTTCGAAATAGCGTCGGCAGTCCTCGTCGGTTGGCACGCGATCTTCAATCGCGTCTTCCAGCAGTTGCTGGATCAGCACCTCCTCATCGCTGACCCGGCCTCCGGCTGGCGCCAGCAGGCCCAGGCGCTGTGCTTCGAATCGCAGCAGTTCACGCACCACCAGTGCGCGTGCCGCCTCGGCACGCGACTGTTCCGGGCGCAGCGCCCGATGGTGCTGCATCTCGCGGGCGATGTCGGCCTCGCTGATCGCCGTGTCCTCCACGAACAACCGGCACGGTGCCGGTTGCCCAAGCGAGCGCGGCCCCTGCTCTGCCCCGTCATGCTGGTGCTGGTGGGCCTCGGCCGGAACAGGCTGGGTGGAATCGATCACGGTGATCGGCAGGAACTTCGGCAGGCGGCCCATGGCTTACTCCCGCGGCCCGTAACGCAGCGCCGCCTGGCGACGGCGCACCACCTGGTATGGCCGCCACAGATAGCTGACCGGAATGCTCCAGACGTGCACCAGACGGGTGAACGGCGCGATCAGGAACAGGGTCAGGCCCAGGAAGATGTGCATCTTGTACACCCAGCTGACGCCCTCGATGTAGTCGGCAGCGCCGGCACGGAAGGTCACGATGTGCTGCGCCCACTCGGCCAACTGCACCATCACCCCACCGTCCAGATGTCCGGCCGACACGCGGATGCTGTACAGGCCCAGGCACAGCTGGGCGAACAGCAGCACCAGCACCAGGGTGTCACCGAAGGTGCCGGTGGCGCGCACGCGGGCGTTGGTCAGGCGGCGCACCAGCAGGATGCTGATGCCGATGAAGCACAACGCACCGAACACGCCGCCCACGACCATCGCCAGCATCTGCTTCTGCGAGGAGGTGATGAAGTGCTCGTACACCGCGTGTGGGGTCAGCAGGCCCACCAGATGACCACCCAGGATGGCCAGGATGCCGATGTGGAAGCAGTTGCTGCCGATCCGCATGCCCTTGTCCGACAGCATCTGGCTGGAACCGGTGCGCCAGGTGTACATGGCCTTGTCATAGCGCGCCCAGCTGCCGATCAGCAGCGCCGCCACGGCGATGTACGGGTAGTACTGGAAAGCGAATTGATGCAGGTAGTAATTCATGGCTGGACCTCTCGATGCACAGGGCGGGCCGGTGAGCGTGTCGGTGGCTTGCAGTCTTCGGCAGGAGCTTCGGCGCCGAAACGCACGGCTTCCTCTTCCCACAGCTTGTCCATCGCCTCGGCCGTATCGTCGCGGGGCTCTTCGCTGGCGCGTTGCCGCAGCGCCTCCAGGTTGACCTTGCCGTCGCCGGCCTCCACCAGGATCTCCAGCAGCGGCACATGTGGCAGCTCGCGCTCGGCGGCGCGCGCGGCCAGCATCCCGGCGATGTGGCCGATGTGGTGCAGCCACTCCCGCGCCTCTGCCTCAGGACGATGCGCCAGGAACTCCAGCAACAGCGGCAGGTAGTCCGGCAGTTCGCGTGCATCCAGCTCGAAGCCGTGCTTGCGGTAGGTTTCCACCAGATCGACCATGGCCTGGCCACGGTCACGCGATTCGCCGTGGATGTGTTCGAACAGCAGCAGGCTCATCGAACGGCCGCGGTCGAAGGTTGCCAGCCACGCGGCCTGCGCATCCAGCGGATCGCTGTCCAGCAGCTGCTGCACGAAGCCGCGCAGCTGCCTGCGCCGCGTCGGCGTCAGTGCCACCTCGTCACAGGCTGCCAGCAGTTCCTCGCCGTGCTGCCACAGTTCCTCGCGGGGGTAATCCAGCAGCACCCCCACCAGCTTCAGCACGCTCATCAGACCACCTCCTTGCGGCGGTGGTTGGGCCCGTTGTTCACCACGAAGCTGGTGCTCTTGCGCTGGCCGAACAGGTCGGCCGGGCTGTCGCCGTTGCAGCCGTTGCCGAAGGTGAAGCCGCAGCCGCCGCGTTCGCCGAAGGCGTCGTTGGCGTACTCGCGGTGAGCGCTGGGAATCACGAAACGGTCCTCGTAGTTGGCAATGGCCAGGTAGCGGTACATCTCTTCAACCTGGGCCACGGTCAGCCCGGCCTGGTCCAGCACCGCAGTGTCTTCTACGCCGTCCACGTTCTTGGCCCGGCGCCAGGCGCGCATCGCCATCAGGCGCTCCAGCGCCCGCACCACCGGTGCCTCGTCACCGGCTGTCAGCATGTTGGCCAGGTAGCGCACCGGAATGCGCAGCGAGGCCACGTCCGGCAACTCGCCACTCATGCCGATGCGGCCACGTTCGGCGGCCGACTGGATCGGCGACAACGGCGGCACATACCAGACCATCGGCAGCGTGCGGTACTCCGGGTGCAGCGGCAGGGCCAGCTTCCAGTCGATGGCCATCTTGTAGACCGGCGACTGCTTGGCCGATTCCAGCCAGCTGTCCGGAATGCCTTCCGCACGTGCGGCGGCAATCACCGCCGGGTCATGCGGGTCCAGGAAGATGTCCAGGTGGGCCTGGTACAGATCCTTTTCGGCGGCCACCGATGCGGCCTCGGCAATGCGGTCGGCGTCGTACAGCATCACGCCCAGGTAGCGGATGCGGCCGACACAGGTTTCCGAACAGATCGTCGGCTCACCCATCTCGATGCGCGGGTAGCAGAAGATGCACTTCTCAGACTTGCCGCTCTTCCAGTTGTAATAGATCTTCTTGTACGGGCATGCCGACACGCACATGCGCCAGCCACGGCACTTGTCCTGGTCGATCAGCACGATGCCGTCTTCTTCGCGCTTGTAGATCGCGCCCGATGGGCACGCCGACACGCACGCCGGGTTCAGGCAGTGCTCGCACAGGCGCGGCAGGTACATCATGAAGGTCTTTTCGAAGGCGCCGTAGATCTCCTTCTGCACTTCATTGAAGTTGTAGTCGCGCGAGCGCTTGCTGAACTCCGAGCCCAGGATCTCCTCCCAGTTCGGGCCCCACTCGATCTTCTGCATGCGCTCGCCACTGATCAGCGAGCGCGGCCTTGCGGTCGGCTGGTGCTGGCTGTCCTTGGCGGTGTGCAGGTTCTGGTAGTCGAAGTCAAACGGCTCGTAGTAATCGTCGATCTGCGGCAGGTCCGGGTTGGCGAAGATCTTGGCCAGCATCCGCCAGCGACCGCCAGCGCGTGGCACCAGCTTGCCGCTGCCGGTACGCACCCAGCCGCCGTTCCACTTCTCCTGGTTTTCCCATTCCTTCGGATAGCCGATGCCCGGCTTGGTTTCAACGTTGTTGAACCAGGCGTACTCGACACCCTCGCGCGAGGTCCAGACGTTCTTGCAGGTGATCGAGCAGGTGTGGCAGCCGATGCACTTGTCCAGGTTCAGCACCATCGCGATCTGTGCACGGACCTTCATCACACCACCTCCTTGGCGGCGGCCGGGACGGCCTCGCCATCCAGCCAATCCACCTTGTCCATCTTGCGCACGATCACGAACTCGTCGCGGTTGGTGCCGCAGGTGCCGTAGTAGTTGAAACCGTAGGCCAGCTGCGCGTAGCCACCGATCATGTGGGTCGGCTTGAGCACGATGCGGGTCACCGAGTTGTGGATGCCGCCGCGGGTACCGGAAATCTCCGAACCCGGTACGTTGATGATGCGTTCCTGGGCGTGGTACATCATCGCCATGCCCGGCATCACGCGCTGGCTGACCACCGCACGTGCGGCGATCGCGCCGTTGACGTTGAACAGCTCGATCCAGTCGTTGTCAACGATGCCGGCACTGTGCGCGTCGTCCTCGCTGATCCACACGATCGGGCCACCGCGCGACAGCGTCTGCATGATCAGGTTGTCGCTGTAGGTGCTGTGGATGCCCCACTTCTGGTGCGGGGTGATCCAGTTCAGCACGATCTCCTTGTTGCCGTTCGAGCGCTGGTTGAGCAGCGGCTCGATGGTGCGGGTGTTGACCGGCGGCCGGTAGCTCATGAAGGCCTCGCCGAAGTCGATCATCCACTCATGGTCCTGGTAGAACTGCTGGCGGCCGGTCACCGTGCGCCACGGAATCAGCTCGTGCACATTGGTGTAGCCCGCGTTGTAGCTGACGTTGTCGTCTTCCAGCCCGGACCAGATCGGCGAGGAGATGATCTTGCGTGGCTGCGCCTGGATGTCACGGAAGCGGATCGCCTCGTGCTCCTTGCCCACCGCCAGATGGGTGTGCTCGCGCCCGGTGAAGCCGCCCAGCGACTCCCATGCCTTCACCGCCACGTGGCCATTGGTTTCCGGGGCCAGGTGCAGGATCACTTCGGCCGCATCGATGGCGGTCGAGATGGCCGGCCGGCCCTGGCTGACGCCCTCCTCGCGCACGGTATGGTTCAACTTGCCGAGGAATTCCACCTCGTGCCTGGTGTCCCAGTTCATGCCCTTGCCGCCATTGCCGTGCTTGTCCAGCAGCGGCCCCAGCGAGGTGAACTTGCGATACAGGTTCGGGTAGTCGCGCTCCACCACCGTCATCGACGGCATGGTCTGGCCGGGGATGGCCTCGCACTCGCCCTTCTTCCAGTCGGCCACGCCGAACGGCATGCCCAGCTCGTTGGGGGTGTCGTGCAGGGTCGGCACCAGCACCAGGTCCTTCTCCACGCCCAGCACGCCGGGCGCCATCTCGCTCACGGTGCGCGCAACCTCCTTGAAGATGTCCCAGTCACTGCGCGATTCCCACGCCGGGTCCACCGCCTTCGACAGCGGATGGATGAACGGATGCATGTCCGAGGTGTTGAGATCGTCCTTCTCGTACCAAGTGGCCGTCGGCAGCACGATGTCCGAATACAGCGCGGTGGTGCACATGCGGAAGTCCAGCGTCACCAGCAGGTCGAGCTTGCCTTCCGGCGCCTCGTCGCGCCACTTCACTTCCTCCGGCTTCACCGCCCCCATCTCGCCCAGGTCCTTGCCCTGCAGACCGTGGCGGGTACCCAGCAGGTGCCGCAGCATGTACTCGTGGCCCTTGCCCGACGAACCCAGCAGGTTCGAGCGCCAGATGAACATCATCCGCGGGTGGTTCTGCTGCGCGTCCGGATCGGCGAAGGCGAAGTCCAACGAACCGTCCTTGAACTTGCCCAATGCGTAATCGGCAGGGGCCACGCCGGCCGCTTCGGCCTCGCGCACCAGCCGCAGCGGATTGCGGTCAAGCTGCGGCGCGCATGGCAACCAGCCCATGCGCACGGCGCGCAGGTTCAGGTCGGCCAGACTGCCGCTGTACTTGCTGGCGTCGGCCAGCGGTGACAGCAGCTCGTCCACCTGCAGCTTCTCGTAGCGCCACTGCCCGGTGTTGAAGTAGAAGAACGACGTACCGTTCATATGGCGCGGCGGCTTGCTCCAGTCCAGGCCGAACGCCAGCGGTTGCCAGCCGGTCTGCGGGCGCAGCTTTTCCTGGCCCACGTAGTGCGCCCAGCCGCCACCGGTCTGGCCCACGCAACCGCACATGATCAACATGTTGATCAGGCCGCGGTAGTTCATGTCGTTGTGGAACCAGTGGTTCATGCCCGCGCCGACGATGATCATCGAGCGGCCATGGGTCTTGTCGGCGGTACGCGCGAACTCGCGGGCGATCTCGATCACCTCGCCACGCGGCACGCCGGTGATGCGTTCCTGCCAGGCCGGCGTGCCCGGCACGTTCTCATCGAAGCTCGTGGCGACATTGGCGCCGCCGAAACCGCGGTCCACGCCGTACTGCGCCAGCAGCAGGTCATAGACCGTCGCCACCAGGGTCTCGCTGCCATCGGCCGTGGCCAGGCGGCGCACCGGGATGTTGCGGTCCAGTACTTCCTCGGCCGGGGCGGCCGTCCAGCCGTCACTCTCGATGCCACCGAAATACGGGAAGCTGACCGCCTCGATGCCATCGTTGGCATCGGACAGACTCAAGCGCAGGCGCGTATCCGCCCCGTTGCTGGCCTTCTCCTCGATGTTCCAGCGACCCTTTTCGCCCCAGCGGAAACCGATCGAACCGTTCGGCACCACGATCTGGCCACTGGTCTCGTCGTAAGCGAGGGTCTTCCAGTCCGGGTTGTTGGCCTCGCCCAATCCACCCAGCTCACTGGCGCGCAGGAAACGCCCGGCCACCAGGCGGCCGTCGGCGCGACGCTCCAGGCGCACCAGCATCGGCATGTCCGAGTACTGGCGGCAGTAGTCCTGGAAGTACTGCGACGGTGAATCGACATGGAACTCGCGCAGGATCACGTGACCAAAGGCGAACGCCAACGCGGCGTCGGTGCCCTGCTTCGGGTGCAGCCAGTGATCGGTCAGCTTGGCCAGCTCGGAATAGTCCGGGCAGATCGAGACCGTCTTGGTGCCGTTGTAGCGCGCCTCGGTGAAGAAGTGCGCATCGGGTGTACGCGTCTGCGGCACGTTCGAGCCCCAGGCGATGATGTAGCGGCTGTTGTACCAGTCAGCCGATTCGGGCACGTCGGTCTGCTCGCCCCAGACCTGCGGCGAAGCCGGCGGCAGATCGCAATACCAGTCATAGAAGGACAGGCAGGCACCGCCCAGCAGCGACAGGTAACGCGCACCGGCGGCGTAGGACACCATCGACATCGCCGGAATCGGCGAGAAGCCGACCACGCGGTCCGGTCCGTACTGCTTCACCGTATACAGGTTGGAGGCCGCGATGATCTCGTTGGCCTCTTCCCAGTTCAGCCGCACGAAACCACCCATGCCGCGCCGGGTCTTGTACGAGCGCGCCTTTTCCTTGTCCTCCACGATGCTGGCCCACGCATCCACCGGCCCCTGGGTCCTGCGTGCTTCACGCCACAGGCGCAGCAGCGTGCCGCGGATAAGCGGGTACTTCAGTCGGTTGGCGCTGTACAGGTACCAGGAATAGCTGGCGCCACGCGGGCAGCCACGCGGTTCGTGGTTGGGCAGGTCCGGGCGCGTACGCGGGTAATCGGTCTGCTGGGTTTCCCAGGTCACCAGGCCATTCTTGACGTAGATCTTCCAACTGCACGAACCGGTGCAGTTCACACCGTGGGTTGAACGCACGATCTTGTCGTACTGCCAGCGCTGGCGGTAACTGTTCTCCCAGTCACGGCCTTCGCTCTTGGCAAACCCATGGCCATCGGCAAAGGGCTGGGGGTCACGCTTGAAGAACTGCAAGCGATCAAGGAAATAACTCATCGGGGGTCTCCCTTTGCGGACATCTGCATCGTGGCTGTGTGTGTCATCTGGCTGCGGTGCGTTTTCATGTCAGCAAGGCGTCTCTGCGCCGCGCCGGTAGTACCACCACCAGGTCACGGCCAGGCAGGTGACATAGAAAACGACGAACCCGTACAGCGCCATGTCGGGGCTGCCGGTCAACGTGATGGAAGAGCCATAGCTCTTGGGAATGAAGAAGCCGCCGTAGGCACCGATCGCACCCGAGAAGCCCACTACCGCGGCCGACTCGATGCTGGCCTGGTGCGCCGACGTGGCCTTGCCCTCAGCATTGGCACCTGCCGACAGGCGCTCATGCAGCGTGCGGAAGATCACCGGAATCATGCGGAAGGTGGTGCCGTTGCCAATGCCGCTGAGCACGAACAGCGCCATGAAGCTGAAGAGGAAGCCGTAGAAATTGCCGCCCTGGCCATCGCTGGGCAGGAAATGCAGCACGCCGAACACCGCCGCGATCATCAGCGCGAACACCCAGAACGTCAGCCGCGCACCGCCCCAGCGGTCAGCCATGCTGCCGCCCACCGAGCGCATCAGCGCACCCAGCAACGGGCCGATGAAGGCGTAGGCCAGCGGGTTCACGGCGGGGAACTGGCTCTTCACCAGCATCGGGAAGCCGGCCGAGAAACCGATGTAGGAACCGAAGGTGCCGATGTACAACCAGCACATCAGCCAGTTGTGCTTGCGGCGGAAAATCACCGCCTGTTCGGCGAACGAGGAGCGGGCGCTGGTCAGGTCATTCATGCCGAACCAGGCCGCCACCGCACAGATCGCAATGGCCGGCACCCAGATGAAGCCGGCATTCTGCAGGTACAACGGCGCACCGCCCTCCACCACCGGCTGCGGCGCACCACCGAGGGCACCGAACACGCCCACCGTGATCACCAGCGGAATCACCGCCTGTGCCACCGACACGCCGACATTGCCCAGGCCGGCATTCAGGCCCAGCGCCAGGCCCTGCTTCTGCTTGGGATAGAAGAAGGAAATGTTGGACATCGACGAGGAGAAGTTCGCCCCACCAAAGCCACACAGGATCGCAATCACCACGAACACCCAGTAAGGCGTCGCCGGGTTCTGCACCGCAAAGCCAAGCCAGATCGTCGGTGCCAGCAGTGATGCGGTGGACAGCGCCGTCCAGCGGCGACCGCCAAAGATCGGAATCACGAACGAATAGAAGATGCGCAGCGTCGCGCCGGACAGGCTGGGCAGTGCCACCAGCCAGAACAACTGATCGGTGCTGAAGCCGAAGCCGATCTTCGGCAGGCTGATGGTCACCGCCGAGAACAGTACCCAGACCGAGAACGCCAGCAGCAGCGAGGGAATGGAGATGACCAGGTTGCGGGTGGCGACCCGCTTGCCGGTGCGCTCCCAATAGCCGGGATCTTCCGGCGTCCAGTCGCTGATGACGCGACCAGGACTGGCAGTGCTGCGGACAACAGGATCGCTACCGACGGTCATACATGGCTCCAAGGCTGTGGAATGACGTGGGTACTGCTTTCAAGTTGTAACCCGTCGTCATGCAGCCATTAGGCCGTGCAGCAGCAACGACGGGGTTGATCTGGATCAATCAGGCGCGGGTTTCCCCCTCGCCCCTGACAAATGTCAAACCGGTGATGCGGAACTGCGGCGGGTCACCCCGCGCTGGCGCACGCTGTCGCGTACATCCACATCGAACTGCAGCTGCAGCGTGGTGCCGTCGTCCAGATACAGCGCAAAGGCCAGACCATCGCGGCATGGCAGGCGCCCAGCCAGGTCCTCCACGGAAGACCGGGGCAATACCAGGCGGCAATCGGTGCCGCTGTCGAGCAGCACGGCCGATTCGCCACCATGCAGCGAAACGGCCGTACCCCAGCCGCCACTGCCACCGAACCGGGTCAGGTTTTCCACCGTTTCACCGGCCAGCAGCTGCGCGAGTTCGGCTTCGTCCAGGCGCAGGCGCATTGTCTGTTCTTGCAACTGCACCTTCATGAGGCAACGTCCTCCCATTGGGTGGGGGTATTGCAGTTGACCAGGGCGCTTTCATCAGCGTGGGCAAGGCGCAGGGTCTGCGCGTCCAGCCGGTGTTGCAGGGCCTGCAGGGAACGCGGGCCGAGGGGATCGTGGATCATGTTTTCGAGGATCGTGCGACTTTCATTGTCCACATTAAACAGCATCGGAAGCGGATGCCCGTCAAAGATCGTGCAAGCGCTGCGATGCCAGTCACGCAATTGCTGCAGCAGATCCGGGGTCAAGCGGGGCGTATCCACCGGCACCACCCAGGCGGGGCCATCGGGCATCTGCATTGCCACGCTGAACAGGCCGCCCAGCGGCCCGCACCGTGTGATCTGGTCGGGCACGCCGCCGAAGGCCGGATAGCGTCCGCTCACCCAGACACGGTCTGCCCCGGCCAGCCGCAACGTGCCGCGCATGTGCTCCAGCAGCGTGCGCCCCTGCCAGGGCAGCAGCGCCTTGTCGCGGCCCATGCGGCTGGACAGGCCACCGGCCAGCACGATGCCGGCGATGGGTCCGGGCAAGGTCATACTCACGGTAGAGCCACGCCATGCGTGGCTGCCCCGGCCGGGCGCGACGGGAAGGCCCCATCCACGCATGGCGTGGATCTACTGGGGTCAATGGTGGTGCTCATGGGCCGGTTCACTGTCGGCGTGGCATAGCGTGCAGCCTTCGCTCCACTCGCTGTCGCCGTCTTCGTAATGTTCCTGTTTCCAGATCGGGCACTGGTGTTTCACCGCCTCGATCAGCTGTCGGCACGCGCGGAACGCTTCATCACGGTGCGGGCTGCCCGCGGCCACCACCACCGCCACATCGCCAATGCCCAAACGGCCCTTGGCATGTGCCACGTACAGTTTCAGCTTCGGCCCGAACGTCGCCTCGATCTCCGCCGCCAAGCGCTGGATCTCGTTCACCACCAGCGGTTCGAACAGGTCGTAGGTGATGCCGGTCACCGGCCGCCCCACATTGAAGTCGCGCACCTTGCCGATGAACACATCGATGCCGCCGAATGCCGGGTCGGACACCGCTGCGATGCCTTCGGCCGGATCGATGGCGCGCTGCGCGCGGTCCACCACTTTCGCAGTCACGTTGCTCATGGCTCAGCCCCCACTCACCGGCGGCAGGATCGCCACCTTGCCATCGGCGGGCAGCGCTTCGTGGTCACGCAGCACGCGCTGCTGGTCGGCGAAGGCCGAATAGTCCAGCAACCCAGCGCGGAAACCGGGAAAGCGCAGCGGCAACAGCTCACGCAACGCCTGGCGCAGATCGGCCACGGTGCCACCGGCCACCTCCAGCGCGATCTCGCGGCTGGCATCCAGATCGGAAAACGCACCGAACAACTGCAGATTCACCTGTTTCATCATGACTCCTGGTTCGCAAGCTGCAGCGGGTCCTGATGGCCCCAGCCCTGCACGCGCACCGGTGTGCCGGCCGTGGCCAGGTCGCCCTCGCCCTCCAGCACTACCCAAGCGTTGGCCTGCAGCATGGATTTCAAACGGAACGATTCCTGGCCGGCCAGCACGCGCGCGCTCAAGCGTCCCTGCGCGTCCACTTCCACCCGCGCCCGCGCGTGGAAGCGCAGGCCCGGCGGCTTGCGCACGTCGGCCTGCAGCGGCAGCTGCAGCAGCGGCTCGGCGGCCAGGCCCAGCATGCGACGCAGCACCGGTTCAACGAAGAAGCGCTGCCCCACTGCCGCCGACACCGGGTTGCCGGGCAGGCCAAAATACAGCGCGCCATTGGGCAGCACTGCAAACAACAGCGGCTTGCCCGGGCGGATCGCCACTTTGTGGAACACGATGCGGGCGCCACGCGCGCGCAGCGCATCCGGAATGAAGTCGTAGCGGCCGGCCGACACCGCACCGGTACTCACCAGCACCTGTGCTCCTGCCGCCAGCGCGTCATCCAACACGGCATCGAAGGCAGCCACCTCATCGCCCACCGTGCCCTGCCACACCACCTCGGCACCGGCGGCCTGCAGGCGACCGATCAGATAGGGCCGGTTGCTGTCACGGATCTGTCCGGAGTCCAGCGCCTGCGCCGCTTCGGTCACCAGCTCCTTGCCGGTGGCAATGACAGCGACCTTCGGCCGCGCCACCACCGCCACCTCGGCCACGCCGATGGCGTGCAGCAAGGTGCGCGCATTGATGTCCAGCGCCTGCCCGGCCTGCAGCACGCGCTCGCCCTCTTCCACGTCCTGTCCACGCAGGCGCACGTTCTGGCCAGGCTTCACCGCGCTCTTCAACGCGATGCGGGTCGGCCGGCCATCGTCGCTGGCAAGGATCTCCACGTTCTCGATCGGCACCACCGTATCCAGCCCGACCGGCATGCGCGCGCCGGTCATGATTTCCCATGCGCCCTCGCCGCCCTCGGCACCGGCATCGCCTGCGGCCTGCCAGCCCTGCACTGCAAACCCGGTACCGCTTTCGAAGGGCGTGCCATTGGCGCGCAGCGCGAAGCCGTCCATCGCCGAATTGTCGAACGGCGGCAGCGACTGCCCGCTGATGATGTCTGTGGCTAGGATGCGACCGCCCGCCTCATGCAGTGTCAGGCGCTCGGCCGGCAGCGGTGTGGCCGCCTCCATCAGGTGCTGCAGCGCTTCGCTGTAGGCAATCATGCGTGGCCACCGCCATCGACCATCGCCAGCGCGTGGCCCAGCACAGGCGCCAGAATGTCCAGGCACTGCGCAGCCGCGCGCGGGCTGCCCGGCAGTGCAAATACCAGCATGCCATCCAGCTGCACCACCTCGGCACGGCTCAGCCAGGCCATCGGCGTGTGCTGCGCACTCAACGCGCGCACCATCTGCGCCAGGCCGTGCACCGGTCGCGCGTTCAACGAACGCAGCGCTTCCGGGGTCAGGTCGCGCGGGCAAAGCCCGGTGCCGCCGGTACACAGGCACAGGTGTACGCCCTCGCCCGCCAGCGCGCGCAGGCGGCCCGCAAGCGGTTCGACGCCATCGGGCAGTACCTCGGCAGCCACTACCTCGCCACCGAGCGACTGCAGCCCGCTCACCAGCTTCGGGCCGGACTCGTCGGCATAGGTGCCCTCGCTCGCGCGATCGCTCAGGGTGATCACCGCACAGGCCGCACCGTTGAGGCCCTTGGGCGGGCGCGGCCGGAAGCGCTCGCGCTCACCCTCGTCCATGCCATCCGGATGCAGCCACAGGCCGCGCTTGCCGCCTTCCTTGAACAGCAGGCGGATGCCCTCGATACGCAGCGCCGGCTCCACCGGCTTGCTCAGGTCGTACAGGGTCAGCAGTGCGGCGTTCACCCCGGCCAGTGCTTCCATCTCCACACCGGTGCGGGCCTCGCTGGCACACTCGCACCACACGCGGATCGACTGCCGTTCCGGCACCGGCGCGCAGTACACCTGCACCAGCTCCAGCGGCAGCGGGTGGCACAGCGGCATCAGCATCGAGGCCATCTTCGCGCCCTGCAGGCCGGCAATCTCGGCCATCACCAGCGCATCGCCCTTGGGCAGGCGGCGCTCGACAATCAGCGGGTAGGCCACCGGTCCGGCATGCAGCTCGCCCACCGCCACCGCGCGGCGGCGGGTAACGCGCTTGTCGCGCACATCGGCCATGTGGAAGGCCGCGTTCAATTCACCACTCATCGTGTTCCTCATCCTCCGATCGACGCCAGGTGCGGGGTCAACCCGGTCTGGCCCTGATGCAATCCGTGCCCGGCCGCTTTCAGGCCAAGCTGTGTGGTGATGCGTGCCAGCAGCGCGTCCTGGTCATCGTCGCTCTGCAGCAGCGGGCGCAGTGGCACGCCGAATTCGCCGAACAGGCACAGCCGCAGGTCGCCCTTGGCGGTCACCCGCAGGCGGTTGCAGCCCTTGCAGAAATCACGCGAATACGGAGCGATGATTCCCACCGTGCCGCGATGCTGCGGGTGGCTGAACTCGCGCGCCGGGCCGGCATCGGGCGCGCGCGGGCGCTCATGCCAACCGGCGGCATGCAGCTGGTCGATCACGTGTTCGGCACGCAGGTGGTGCCGCTGGAAATAAGCTTCGTTGTCGCCGGTACGCATCAGTTCGATGAAGCGCACGCTGAAGGGACGGTCGCGCAGGAAGTCCATCCACTGCGGCAGCTCGTCGTCGTTCAGGCCGCGCAGCAGCACGGCGTTGAGCTTGATGGCCGGCAGGCCCAGTGCCTGCGCCATCTCCAGCCCCTGCTGGATTTCCGGCAGGCGGTCGTGGCCGGTGATGGTGCTGAAGCGCTCGCGCTGCAGGCTGTCCATGCTCACGTTCAGCGCGGTCAGGCCGGCACGGTGCCAGCCCGGCAGGCGGCGCGGCAGCAACGTGCCATTGGTGGTGATGGCCACCTTGCGGATGCCCGGCACGGCTGCCACCGTGGCGATGATTTCGTCCAGATCCTTGCGCAGGCTGGGCTCACCACCGGTAAGGCGGATCTTGGTCATCCCCAGCATGGCAAACGCGCGCACCAGGCGCGCGATCTCGTCCATCGCCAGGAAGCGCGGGCGGCCATCGGCCTGGTAGCCATCGGGCAGACAGTAACTGCAACGGAAGTTGCAGGCCTCGGTCAACGACAGGCGCAGGTAGGGAAAGCTGCGCCCGAATCCGTCGGTGAGTTGGCTCATGGCTGGTCCACCTTGTTGTTCCACCGTCTTGCCTGTGCCCGGAACGGCCCGGATACCCTCGCCTGCTGAGACTGACGCCAGCCTACGCGGCATGCATTGGCAACGGGATGACTTAAATCAATCGCCGCCGGCCACGCCGCGCGGGCGTTGTGGCAGCATGCGGCTTTCCGTGCCGTGTGCGTGTGACAGCCATCATGATGATGAACGATTTCCAGCAATTGCTGCAGGCCGCCGGCGAACAGGCCGAACCGCAACGCCTGCTGTTCGTATTCGCCCGCGCCGACCTGCCCGAATCGCCCACCGACGACCAGCGTGACCGGCATGACCGCCGCGAAGGCGGCACCCTGTCGCCGGTGCTGTGCGTGGACAAGTTGCCGACCGAGGTGCCCAGCTTCCAGGCGTTGGCCAGCGAGTCCACCACCACCGGCGTGGAATGGGACATGGTGTTCGTGGCCGCGATGGACGGCCGTGCGGGTTTTGCCCCCACCACCGACGAGGCCACCCGCCCACTGCGGCTGATGGTCAACGCCATCAACGACGGCCAGATCGGCCGCTTCGCCGCCTTCGACCGCAGCGGTGAGCCGATCCAGTTCTATTGAGCCACCAGCTGCAGGGTCAGGAAGAAAATCACCAGCACCGTGTTCAGGCCCCAGGCCACGGTCAGCCCGCGCGCGGCAACGCCCAGGTTCGGGGTGCGCGCGGCAGGTGCTGCGCGCCAGACCGCGGGGATGATCCAGCCGGTATAGAGCAGCAGCACGGCGAACACCGCCAGCACCAGTGTGGTGCGCTGGTTGGCCAGGGCCCAGAGGGCAACGGCCCAGAGAATGTTGCTGGGAATGACCCCCTGCAGCCAGAAGACGTTCCAGAGGCGTGAACGGCCTTGGGTGTCGGGCGCGGGGTGCAGAGACGCGGTGGCTGTCATAAGTCTCCTTTGTGTTTAGGAAACGTGCTGGGCAAGCCTGCGCTCGGTGGCTGGGAACGTCAAGGCACGACGCAATCGGTAGCGCCGGGTCGTGCCCGGCGGAATGCATCCGGGTTCACTGTGCCGCGCTCGCTGGGGACGGCCCGGCGCTTCCGATGTGATGTCGCCTTCGCCCCGGCCGCCCTGCTCTCTCCACGCCTACAACCACGACACCTGTCGCAGATTGCCTGGTCGCGCTGGACCATCGCGGCGACCAGAGCTACCAGTACTTAACAGCGTGGTTCAATGCCGAAAGCGTCTTCAATCGTGAGTTATTTACAACTCGTCTGATTGGCATTGCACAGCGACGCACGCTCAGATGGCGTGCCACCGAAAACGGGTGGCCGGGTTTCGAATCCCGTGTTGACCTTGAGTGATTGCGCTTGCCAGTCGGCGTCCACATTCCGTGGCGCCGGCTGGCAATCCGTCTGCCGGCTATGGCGGGCGGTGCGTGGGGGCGTTCGCGCCCGCCGGCTTGAGGTCAACCCGGATTCGAACCACGTACCGTCCGCCACCTCTGTGTGGCGGCTACCGATTGCCTTGCACGGAGCCTCGCCATGAACGGATCTGACCTTCCCCATCTGCACGCCTACCGTGACCCGGCCAATGCCGATGACCTGGCAGAGGCTGTGTCCTGCGCGGATGCGAATACCCTGATTGCCAACCTGAAGCGGATCGGCAAAGGCGCTGCCGCCGACGGGCAGCCCTGGCCGGAGCGGCATCAGTTGCCCGGGCGCTGCATGGCGCTGGCCGATGCGGATTGCGCGTTGGCCGGGTTGCGGGTGGTACAGGAGGTGCTGCTGGCGGCAGAGCGGACCCGGCAGAACGGCGAGCCCGAGGACTATGTGGGCGACCGGGTGATGCAAGGGCTGATGCTGGCGTGCCTGGCGTTGAGTGCGCAGGCTGTGAGGCGGTTGCAGGTGGAGGGGTGAATGCCACACGCAACGCTTCAGCGAAGAGCGCTTTCAGCAGGCGTCAGTGCCCGCTGAAAGCGCTCCTCGGATCGAGGCAGATGATCGGTGAGAAGTCCACCGCCCACAATTCGAGCTCGAAGAGCTGATCGTGATCGTCCACATACAGGGTGGCCATCACCGGCATACCGCGACATCGACAAGCGTTGCGGTGGCAGCGTCACGGCCAAGGACCTGAGTCTTGCTGGAGAGAAACAGCACGCCCCGAGTCCGAGGACATCCGCCTGGGCGAGCGCCAGATCCTTCAACAGCTGCTCGGACAACTCGGTAGTCCCAGGCAGCATCCTCTGGATGAGGGAGACCTCGTCGGAGGTGAGCAATCTGGGCATCGGACGTCCTTCAGAGAACCGTATGCGCCATCGACAGGTTCTCGACCCGCCATGTCCTTGCATAGACGAGAATGACGCTTCCGGTCGAGCAGGCCTCGATACGGAAACACTTCAACCCGGACGACGGGTAGCCTACCGCCTTCCAACGATCAAGAAGATCGATGAGCCCCGGCTCGTCATCGTCAACCGGGGGGAAATCTATTCTCTATTCATCTACCGGAATTTCGGATCGCGATCCCCAGGCGCAGGGCTGAAATGCTCACATTTCTGGTCCAATTGGTAGTGGGAGTACTTCTGCCCTTTGGTACCCGGCGGCGTCGCCGGATCTATACGCAGTCGCTCTTGACACTTGCCACCCACCATCTCACCGAAGCTTCCAGGCCCATGGGGATTTTGAACGCAGCGGAACGCACCCGGCAGAACGGCGAACCCGAGCCGTACGTGGGCGGCCGGGTGATGAGGGGGTTGGTCATCTTCTGCCAATCGTTATGCGCGCAGGCGGCGGGGTGGTTGCAGCGGGAGGGGTAGCGTAGTGCATACCGCTCCCAGCGGCGTCAGCCAGCATCTCGCGGACGAGAGGCATTCCTGCCAATTCTTCGCCCACTCTCCTTCCCGCCACAGGATCTCTTGAGCTTCAACCATGCAGCGCAGAAAGAAAGTGCCCCAACAGCCCAGCTGCCAAGTAGCAGCGATACCGGGACGTCCCAAAGAGCAGCAATTGCCCCATATCTTTCGAAGCTGACAACGAGCCGCTGAAAGCCATCAACGATTACCAAATTGGACAGCGTAATGGCGAATGTCCCGCCTACAACGCCGGCAGCAGCCCCGATCCCAGCAACCGCGAGCACCGTCCATTCTTTGCGAATCAATGCAAAGCCATAGAATGCGAAAGACAGAATTAACGAAATCAGCACGACGTATGGAATCCGCATCCCCTCAATCTTCACAAATGCCGAAACCCATCTCCATGCCGCAATGTTGATAACAACACAAAGCATGAAACAAACTGAAGATGCCACCAACCTATCTTTCACTTGACCGGGCATTCGGCCTCCTTCGCCATATCATTCAGGACACCAGGACGGAACGTTTGAGTGATACCACACATTCCACTCAACGCACCCGACACAGAGGCTGCACACCCGAAACCACGAGGATCGCCCCATTCCTCTGCATTCTGGACCAGAGTAGCTTCCTGCTCCGGCGACAGGTGAATAACGGTGAACTCAACACGGCTTCCAGTCGCGCGCTGATACCTGCTGTATCCAGCCAAGCTAGCATCATCCCCCTCGAAAAGCCCACCAGTTCCCCGACGTCCACCGGGCGCGTACGAACCTGCTGGATCGTATAGGAAGTCGGGTTGTCCGGGCCTTGCGACATGGATCGCAGAGTGACTCCCAATTCCAAAATCGTAGGTGGTTATCAAGGTGGTCTTTAGCCCCCTCGGATCGGTGAAATTCATCGGCCTTGAAAATACATAAGCATATGTATTCACACCAGAATTCAACCCAATCGGATCACTCTGGGAATAGCGTCCCACTGCCGGGTCGTATTCCCGCTGGTAGTTGTAGAACAGCCCACTCGCATCCGTCGACTGTTGCCCGGGGAAGCGCAGCGCCAAGTCGAACGCCACGCCATCGCCATCCGGATCAGCACTAGGAATCTGATCACCGAACACTTCGCTCTTGTTGCTCCACTCCCAGATCGCAACATCGCGCACGGAGTCGATCACCACGCGCGGCGTGCCCAGGTGGTCCGGCTGGATGTAGGCCAGCTCCGGCACGCCGGTGCCCGGCACATTGATCAGTGCCACCGGATAGTTGTCCAGCCAGATCGCCTGTTGCTGCGCCTCCCCCGTGGCCGAATAGTTGCCCAGCCACTGCCCTGCCTCGCCATACAGCGTGAGCTGTGCTGCACCACCGGCTGGGGTGCGCAGCACGCGCTCGCCGCGATGGTTGTACGCATAGCTCTCCAGCACGGCGCTACCCTGCTTCACCGCGTTCATCCGGTTGGCATCGTTATAGGTGAACACCTTGCTGCCAATGCTGGTGGTGTTGCCCGATGCGTCGTGATTCCGCACCTCGCCATCCACCGCAGTCAGCCGGTGGCTGGTTGCCGGATAGGTATAGGCGGCCGTTCCAGCCGACGTAGTCAGCGAGGTCCGGTTGCCGGTGGCGTCGTAGCCGTAGGTTTCAATCGGCGTGCCGGTCGTACCGTCCTGGGTCTGGGTCAGGCGGCCGAGCGCGTCATAAGCGTACTTGGCCAGCACTTCGGACCCTGCGCCGTTCTTCAGCTCGGTGATCGAACCCACCGGATCATAGCTATAGCTCAGCGACAGGCCCCCTGCGGCCGGGTCATGCACGACCTGCGGGCGGTAGTCCAGGTCCAGCGGCCGCTGCAATTGACGGCCGTTGCCATAGGTCCAACCGGTCGCCGGGCCGAAGGCTGCATAGCTCACGTTGTTCACCACGATCTGGCGCGCTTGGCCAGGCCGGGTCAGTCCGATCTGGCTGATGCGCCCTTGGGTATCGCGCAAGTAGTCAGCCACGCTGCCGTCCGGGTAGGTCAACGACGTCAAGCGGCCCGACTTGCTGTAGGCGTAGCGCAGTGTACTGGCGACACCGTTGACAGCCTGCACCTTGCGGGTGATCTGGCCGAAGCGGTCGTAGCAGTACTGGGTGCTGCCACTGGCGTGCAGCACCTGCCCCAGCCGCCCCTTGGCGAATCGCTCATCAGCCACGCAGACGGCCGGCGCCACATCATAGCTGTAGCCCACGTCCAGATTGGGGTCCGGATAGGCAATACCAGTCAGGCGGTTAAGTGCATCGTAGTGATAGGTGGCAGTGATACCGCGCGCGTCGGTGGCGGTCTTGCGGTTGCCTGCCGCATCCACGGTGAAGCTGCTGGCGCCACTGTCCGGGCTGACCTGGCCGGTCAGATCGCCAAAGCCGTTGTAGGCGTAGGTGGTGTGCAGGCCCTTCGGGTCGGTCACCTGGGTGACCTGGTCCAGCGCGTTGTACTGGCTGCGGATTTCCGCAGCAACACCTCCCACGTCCTGCAGGGTCCGAGCCAGCCGGTTCAGGGGATCGTACTGCTGGCTGGAGACGCGCTGCAGGGCGTCGGTCACCGTCTGCGGGTTGCCGTTTACATCGTAGGTGAAGCCTGTGGCGTGGTTGCCGGCGTCTTTCAGCGCCGTAAGCTGGCCAATCGTGTTGAAGGTGCGTGCCAGGGTGCGGCGCAGGGTGCCGCCCGCATCCAGAGTGTCCTCCTTCAGGCGATTGCCGGCATTGTCCAGCGTGTAGTGGACGGTGTTGCCGGCGTTGTCCTCGATGTCGGTCAGTCGTTGTGCAGCGTCATACACGTAGGTCACGCTGTTGCCATCGGGCTCGGTGATCTGTTGCACCTGACCGGTGGGCCAGTAGCTGATGTGGGTGGATCGATCATCGGCGGTAGTGGCTCCGCGTACGGTCACCGAGGTGGGCCAGCCACGAGCATGGTAGGCGTAGTCGGTGACCACGCCATTGGCATCCTTCACCGACAACGGTCGCCCGTAGGCGTCGTAGGCCAACGTCTCCACCGTCTGACCGAGTGCATTGGTGACGCTGCGCAGGTCGCCCTTGCGATAGGTGCAGGCCCCATTGGTCGCGCACCCTGCGTCGTCTGCGGCGTAGTAGGCATAGGTGCTGACGTCGGCCACGTCGGTGCGTGCGCCGTCCACGCTCTTCAGCAGCCCCTCCACGGGGCAACTACCCGCTGCGGCCACATCCGCGGCCTCGCAATAGGTATATGTGGTCGTACGCGCCTGCGCGGACGCCAGGTCCTTCAGGGTCACGCTCACCGGCTGTCTACGGGCGTTGTAGGCGGCCCGCGTCTCACGCTGACCAATGGTCGTAGCCAGCACCGCGTTGGTCACACTGTCGCGTGTGGTCTGCACAACACGCTGCTCAGGCAGGCCGACCGCATCGGTGATGGTATGGGTGTTGACCGGTCGGCCCGTCACCGCGTCGACGCCTTCGCTGTAAGTGTGCTTGGTCTGGACGCCGCGCCGGTCCGTATAGGTATCCAGACGCCGGCGGAAATCGACCGCGCCGTCATAGTAGGTGCGGCTGATCGAACCCTGGGCATCGGTCGTGCCCGACACCTTGCGGGGAGGCGCGCTGTCGCCACCGGGCGTCAGCGTGTAATCGGTCTGATGGCCCAATGCATCGGTGACCACCGCACCGCCATTTGGGCTGTAGGCAAGGGTTACGCCATCAGCGCCACCCGCGTGCTGGCTCGAAATGACGCGACCGATGGTGTCATAGGTGAAGGTGCTGTAGCGGCGCCCATCCTCGGCGGTAATGCCGGTCAGGTGCTGGGGGAAATCCTGATTCTCGTAGTGATAGGTGCGCACCCCGCCGCCCGCGTAGGTGACGGTAGCGACCTGCCCATGCGCAGTATAGGTATAGCTCGCCTGCGGCACGCCCGCGACCAGAACGGAGCTGATCAGGGCTTCGTAGTCGTTGGATTGATAGACGAATTCAAGCGTACGGCCACTGCTGTGCACAACGGCAGCGAGGCGCTGGCTGTCGTCATAGACGAAGGTGAGCGAGGTACCGTCCACAAAGCGCTTCGCGGCGAGCCGACCCGCATCGTCGAATGTCGAAATGGCGTCGGACGCGTACAGCGTCCAGTTTCCATTCTGGACCAGGCGATCGCCACTGCTGTCAGCAGCCTCGTAGACCTGGCCGATCTTCTTGAAGGCGCGCTGGAAACCGGTGGCTTCAACGATGCCTGCGCCACCCGCCCCATCCAGTGCCAGTTGCGCTCCAAGCGAATGTGTCCAGCCGTGGCCGAAGCCTCCGGACGAGGTGGATATTCCCGAATGGTAATAGCGCGTCAGTGCGATCCAGCCCAGATCGAAGTCCTGCGCGATCTCGTACTTCTCGCCGGTCTTTACGTCGCAGGGGTTGCCTACCGCTCCAGTGCACGGAGGCTCCTGCGATGCCGAAGTGCTGGAGGGGTTCGGGCTCATGCCACTCATGGCGCCGTTACCCGAGGTCGGACAGTTGCCATTCCCGCCATCCTTGTCGCACTGCGTCGTCTTGGAGGTAATGGTTGCTACGAACTCTTCGCTGACGCAGGCTTCGTACTTGTTGGACCACTGGGTGAAGGGGACCGGGCAATTTAGGCGCCGAGTCCGCGTCATCTGCGCATCGCTTGGATAGGGCGTGCACGGCGACTCGGCTGTGTTGTCGCCGGTCATGTATATCACTTCAAATTCACGTGTCTCGATGGTTCCTTCCATGTCCGGGCTGAGCGCATACCACTCGCTTGTAGGCGTGACGGCTGCACCCGGGCATACTGGATTGAATGCCTTGATATAAGCGAGATAGGAAGCGACCATCGCCTCTTCGGTTGGGAACATATCGGTACTGAGATACGACCATTCAGGATCGGAAGGCTGGGACTTTCCCATCCAGTAGGTAATTGAAGTATTGCCTTCCAGGTCGACCACGGTGGACTTGATCGAATTGACGGATTTCCAACCAATCTGGAACTCCGGCGGGAACGGACTCGGCGCGGGCAGGCTCTGGATCGCCTGCACCGCTGCCTGCTGGGTCTTGTACTGGGTCGAATTTCCGCCTGGCTGCGAGATGCGCCAGGTTTTTTTGCTTTCCTGCGCCTGCGCGGCAAGAGGGGCCGCGCAGCCAAGCGCGACCATCGTCAGCGCCAGACACGCCAGCTTCATTGTCCGTCCGAACATCCGTGTTCTCCTTCCTGGGCGAATACCGCGCCGGGAGGGACGAAGGCGCACAGGCGGATCACCGCCCTGTCGCGCCCTGCTTCGGATCGTCCCTGTTCCGGAATGCGGCAATGCCGCATGGCGCCTTTATCGCGCAAGACCATTACATAATCAAGTCAAGCCCTGAGATATAGGTCACGGTTATCGATAGCGAAAATGGCGGTCGACCCAGGTCGGGAGCAGCCCCCTTCCAAGCTACGTCCCACCCAACATCCGTGATAGCGTGCGCCATCAAACTTTCCAACAGGTGCAAGGATGCGCAGCAGGATTGGATATGGCCTGGTCATCACCTCCGCCTTCCTGGCGACGGACGCTCCGGCAGCACCGCCGGCCGCAACTCCCAGCGATCGGGCCCAGGACTTCGTGCAGACACAGGCGATCTCGGCGCGCTGCCAGAAGATCCTGCCTGGCCTGAAACTACAGTTGCAGGACGGCCGCGAACGTTGGCTGTCGACCTTCGATCCCGCGCAGCTTCAGGTGGCGCAGGCCTACGCTGCCAGCAAGGAGGGAAAGAGGCTCGGCAATGAGGTCGAACGTGATGCCTCCCGAGCCTTTGGCCGCAATACGCTTTCTGCCGCCGCGACCTGCATCAGCCTTCTGGGCGAGTACTCGCCGGCCCATCCCCTGCCGACTGGCTCGGCAATGCCGGCCGAGAGAGTGCAGCATTACATGTTCCATTTCACGCCGATGGCACTGGCAAGGCTGCAATGCGCGCGCCTGGACGGGATCGATGTGGCAACGCAAGCGGACGGCTCGGAGACTTGGCAGTACCGGGCCTGCGGCCGGGTGGAAACCGTGCGCATGGCGCCGGTCGGTCAATCGTGGTCGATGACCGATGCGGATCGAAACCGTCTTTTCGAGGCATTGACCCGGTAGATCGCGAGGCAACGCATGGCAGCAATGACGTTCCGACAACGTGCCAGAAGCAGCATGAGGCTGCCCATCCTCTTCGCACTCTGCTTGATACTCACCTCCTGCGATCTGGATCTGGTGATGGACAGTTCTTTCGCCACGAAGCAGGAAGCCGTCGACGCCGAGATGATTGCCAAGGGCTGGATTCCCGCGTGGGTGCCCGAGGAGGCGACCGACCTGCGCGAGGTGCACGACCTCGATTCAAACGTGAGCGCGCTTGCCTTCACCACGCCACGCAGTAAGCAGCTGTTGTTGCCATCCGATTGCCGGCCCGTCGACCACAGCGCTGTCCAGCCGGCACTGTTCAATCGAAGCTGGTGGCCGAGTGAGGCGGCTCTGAAGCGCGCCTACACCTTCTTCCGTTGTGAGCCCGAGTTCGACAAGTCAGTCTTCGTCGCGACAAACAGAACCGGCAATCGTGTGCTCTTCTGGCGCACGTACGCTCGCTGATGCGCATGCCCGCCCTCCCCTTCAACCCGACACTACAGATGCACATTCCAGGAACGGTCCTCACCACCCTCGCCCTTTGCCTGTTGCCCTGCCTTCCGGCCTACGCAGAGCAAAGCACGCCTGCCGATGTGCAAGCGATCGAACAGGTGATCGAGTCCTTCCGCACCTCGCTGATCAACAAAGACAAGCCGACCTACATGGCGCTGTTCTTCTCTGACAAGCCGGAAGACATTGGCTGGCAGTTGGTGTCCGAGGACCGGCGATTGGCGGACATCCGCAGGGCCAAGCCCGATGCGATCAAGGCACGAAATATCCCATCGAACAACTTCATCTCGCTCATCGATGAGGCCGTGGCCACTGCAGAGCCACGAGAGGAGAAGTTCTTCAACACGAAGATCGACACAGACGGCGATGTGGCATCGGTGTCGTTCGACTACAGCTTCCACGCCAATGGCGCGAAAGAAAACTGGGGCAGGGAAATGTGGCAGCTGGTCCGCACCGAGCAAGGCTGGAAGATCTTTTCAGTGATCTATTCGATACGCGACAAACGCAGTTCCGTGGAGAGCTGATACTTCCTTTCAGCCAGTCAACGTCAATCGCCACGAGCAGCAGAATCCTGATTCCGCAGCCGCGCGACAAAATACCGCGTAGGCGACTGCCCCAGCGCTTTCTTGAACATCGTGATGAACGCTGTCACCGACTCGTAGCCCAGGGTTTCAGAAACCCGTTGCACCGCTGCGCCGCCGGCAAGCTCGCGAATCGCAACCAGCAGATGCAGCTGCTGTCGCCAGCGCCCGAACGACAGACCGGTTTCCCGATCAATCAGGCGAGTCAACGTGCGCTCGCCCAGTGCCAGGCGCTTGGCCCATTCACTGATGGTGCTGCGGTCCGCCGGATTGGCCGACAGCGCCGCAGCCAGCGCACGGATCTTGGGGTGATCGCTCACCGGCAGGTACAACCGCTCGGCCGGCATCTGCACCAGTTCGTCCAGCAGCACCCGCGCCAGCCGCTCGACGTGCCCGCCGCGCGGGTAGTCCTGCGGCACATCGGCCAGGTGCAGGATCATCTCGCGCACCATCGGTGAGATCGACAGCGTCACGCAGTGCAGCGGCAGGTCGACGACGCCCGGCTCGACGAACAGATAGCAGAGGCGCGCGTTCGCCGTGGCGCGATTGCTGTGCGGCATGCTGCCGGGAATCCACACGCCGCACTGCGGCGGCACGATCCAGAGCGCATCGGCCACCTCGCAGGTCACCGCGCCATGAAGTGCCAGGATCAGTTGTCCCTTGCGATGGTCGTGGACCGGAATCTCGGCATCGTGATCGGCCACCTGCAGGCGGCTGGCCACTGCAGGCCGATCCGTCGCGTCCGGGTCCAGATCAAAGCCAGGCAGCGAAATGCGAGTCATTCTTAATGACCAGATTCAGCGATTGTCTGACATTCTAGCGAAATTCGGCGGCGGGGTCGGCTGAATACGATGGCGGCATGCAGATTCCCGCCCCCACCCGCCCCTGGCTTTCGCGCCCCAGTGCGCTGCTGACGTCGCCCGCATTGAAGGTCGACCGCGAAGCGGTGCTGTTCTCGCTCAAGTGCCTGCTCGCCGCGATCCTCGGGCTGTATGTCTCGCTGCGCATCGGCCTGACCCGCCCGTTCTGGGTGATCGGCACGGTCTACCTGGTGTCGCAGCCGATGTCCGGCGCGACACTCAGCCGGGGCCTGTTCCGCCTGCTGGGAACCGTCGGCGGTGCGGTCGCTACGGTGTTGCTGGTGCCGCGGTTCGCCAACGCGCCTTTGGTACTGAGCGTGGTGCTGGCGGCCTGGATGGGCCTGTGCCTGTACCTGGCCATGCTCGACCGCACACCGCGTGCGTATGCCTTCCTGCTGGCCGGGTATACCACCAGCCTGATCGGTTTCCCGGCGGTGATGGTGCCCGGTGAAGTCTTCACCATTGCCATCACCCGCGTGCAGGAGATCTCGATCGGCATTCTTGCGGCAACGCTGGTCCACGGGCTGGTGCTGCCACGCCGGGTCTCGCCGCGTGTGCACGCGCGTGTGGCGTCGATCCTCGGCGATGCGGAACGCTGGACGCAGGACATGCGCGCAGGCGCCAAGGAGACGGTACTGGCGGAGGATCGCTCCAAGGTAGCCGCGGACCTGCTCGAACTGCATACGTTGTCCATCCACCTGCCGTTCGACAGCGCGCACGGCGTTGCCCAGGTGCAGATCCTGCGCGCACTGCATGACCGGATGCTCGATGTGCTGATGCTGTCCAGCGCGGTGGATGAATCGATGGCCCAGCTGCGCGCGCAGCCTGTTGGCACGACAGACACAGCATGGCCTGACCTGCTGCGTGCAGCACTTTGCACACGTCAGGCCGAACTCGATGCTGCGCATCACGACTGCCGGCTGCTGGAAGAGCAGCTGCACGCCGCCCGCCCGGACTGGCGCCGGCGTGTGCCCGCGCACCTCGCCAGCAAGGCGAATGGCCACGTGCTGCACCGTGATCACCGAATCGCCCTGCGCAGCGCCTTGGGTGCATTCGTCGGCATCGTACTGAGCTGCGCGCTGTGGATCGCCACGGCGTGGTCCGATGGGGCAACCGCCGTCTCCATCATCGGCACGGCCTGCGTGTTGTTCGGGACCGCCGAGGCACCTGCCGGGCATGTCATGCGCTACCTGATCGGGTCGACCATCGGCGTGGTCGTCGGGCTGCTCTACGCGCTGGTGATCTTTCCGGGCCTGTCCGATTTCGTCGATCTGGCCATGGCGCTGGCGCCCGCGCTGCTGCTGTGTGGCTCGTTCCTCGCACGCCCACCGTTCATCATGGCGGCGTTGGGCGTAGTGCTCACCTTCCCGCTCATTGCAGGATTGGGCGCCACCAATGCCAGCAACATCGTGGGTGCACTCAACAGCGGCGTCGCGCTGTTCGTCGGCACGGCGGCGGCGCTGTGCAGCATGTCGCTGTTGCAGACCCTGGACAGCAATCGCAGCCGCGCGCGCTTGCAGGACGTGATCAGGCGGGACATCGCGCGTCGGGCGGCCGGGCAGGTGCGAAATGCCAGCGACTGGACCAGCCGCATGGTGGATCGGCTTGCGCTGCTTGCTCCTCGCCTGCGCGGCCATCCGGATGCGGCCCGCACATTGCGGACGATGTTTGCAGACATGCGCGCGGCCAGTGCCGTGGCCGAACTGCGCGTGATCGGCAGGAAGCTCAAGGACCGGAGCAGCCGCGAGTGTCAGGCGCTGCTGATGCACAGGGCCACCGCCCACTTCCGCGCTCCCGCTACCCGCCTGGTGAATGCGCCGCTGCTGGAATCGCTCGAGAACACACGCGACGCCATCCTCGCTGGCAGCCCACCCGAAACCGAGCGCGTTCTCGCGCTGCTTTCCGGCCTGCGCCGCGACCTGCTCGCTCATGAGGACTGATGCGATGTTCTCCGATATCTCCATCGATGGCGTCTTCGTTCCCGGCCTGCTGGCGGTGGCGCTCATTGCGTTGGCCCTGTCGATGATGGCCTCGCGGCTGTTGGCAAGCCTCGGGTTGTACCGGCTGTTCGCCTATCGCCCGCTGGTGGGCCTTTCGCTGTTCGTGATCCTGGCGGAGCTGTTGATCCAGCTCGCCCCCCTGTTCGAGAAACTGAAATGAAACACGTGCTGAGTGTCATTGGCCGCTGGAGCGCAACGCTCTGCCTGTTCGCCGTCGCCGTCATCGCGGCCCTGTCCCTCTGGAACCGATACGAAACGCAGCCCTGGACGCGCGATGGCCGGGTACGCGCGGATGTGATCCGCGTGGCGTCGGACATGGGCGGACTGGTGACCCAGGTGCTGGTGCAGGACAACCAGCGGGTGAAAGCCGGGCAGCTGCTGCTGGTGCTGGACCAACCGCGCTACGCGGCCGCGCTGGAGAAGGCGGATGCCGCAGTGAGCAGCGCGCAGGCCACGCTCACCCTCGCCCGCCGTGAATCGAAACGGGATCTGGCGCTGGGCAACCTGGTCGCCTCGGAGACACGCGAGCGCAATGCGGCCAAGGTTGATACCGAAGTTGCCGGTCTGGCGCAGGCCCGCGCGGAGCGGCGGGTGGCACTGTTGAACGTGCAGCGCACCGAAGTGCGCGCCAGCGCCGATGGCACCGTCACCAATCTCGACCTGCACCCGGGTGACTTCCTGCAGCCCGGCGCGCAGGCTCTGGCCCTGATCGACAGCAGCAGCCTGAGGGTCGAAGGCTATTTCGAGGAAACGAAGCTCAACTGCATCAACGAGGGCGATGCCGCGGTCGCCCACCTGATGGGCGATGGTCGCGACGTGCGTGGGCATGTCGAGAGCATCGCTGCCGGTATCGCCGACGACCAGCGCTCGAGCACCCACAACCTGCTGCCGTCGGTCGCGTCGACCTATACCTGGGTGCGGCTGGCGCAGCGGATACCCGTCCGCATCCGCCTGGATGACGTTGCACCGGCTACCCGCCTGATTGTCGGCAGAACCGCCAGCGTGACCATCACTCCGCGCGCGCAGGGGGCCTGCAAGTGATATTCACCGCATCACGTGTGGGCGTGCTCGCCTGTGCACTGTCGCTGGCGGGCTGCGTGTCCGGCCCCGACTACACACTTCCGGCCAACGCGGTCGCCGCGGCCCCGGCGGCCCGCCGCACATTCGTATCGGGGCACGAAGCTGCCTACATACAAGCCGAGCCGCCGGACCGCTGGTGGCAGCTGTACGACGATCCACGGCTCGATGCCTACGTCAGCGAAGCGCTGCGGGCCAACACCGATCTGCGCGCGGCCGACGCCAACCTGCGGCGCGCCACGGCGATGGCGCTGCAACTCCGGGCCGAGGGCTCAGTAGGCACCGACGCCGACGCATCGGCTACGCTGGCCCGCGCCGGGGGATACACCTCGCCTTCCTCGCCACCGCAGGTGTACGCGCTCGGCATCCACCTGTCCTACCCGCTGGATCTGGCCGGCGGCATCCGCCGCGGTATTGAAGCTGCCAGCGCGGATGCAGAGGCTGTCGCTGCAGCGCGCGACCAGGTTCGGGTGGTTGTCGCCGCTGCCGTCACCCGCGCGTATGTCGGCATCTGTTCGACCAACCTCACCCTGGCGGCGACGCAGCGTGTGCTCGATACGCAGCGCGCCACGTTGGACGCCACCACCCGCTTGGCCAACGGCGGACGCGAAACCGAATTCGACGTGAGCCGGGCGCGCGCGGCGGTCAACCGCAGCGCCGCGGCGGTGCCGCATCTGGTTGCCGAGCGGCAGGCGGCCCTGTTCGAACTGGCAGCGCTGATGGGCCGACTACCAGCGGACTACCCGCAGGACGTCGCCAACTGCCAACAACCGCCGCGCCTGCAGCAGCTGATTCCTGTCGGCGATGGCAGCCAGCTGATCCAGCGTCGCCCGGATATCCGCGCGGCGGAGCGCAGCCTGGCGGCCGCCACTGCAATGATCGGCGTGGAAACGGCGGGGCTGTATCCACAGGTGAGTATCGGCGCGTCCGCTGGCATGGCAGGTTCATTCAAGAAGCTGCTGGGCAGCGACAGCATCGGCGCGTCCATCGGACCACTGCTGTCGTGGCGCTGGCCGAACCGCCGCGCAACCCACGCACGGATCGACGCTGCCGGGGCCAACGCCGATGCTGCGCTGGCATCGTTCGATGGCGCGGTGCTGGATGCGTTGCGGCAGACCGAAACCGCGCTGTCGGCGTATGCACAGGAGATCGATCGCGAGCGCAGCCTTGCCCTGGCCCGCGACGACGCGGCACGTGCGAGCGACCAGGCCGGGCAGCTGTACCGGTTCGGCAGGATCGGCTTCCTCGATGTGCTGTCTGCCGAGGCCGCGCTGGCCGATGCAGAATCCGCGCTCGCAGCGTCGCGTGCGCAGCGGGTGGACCGTCAGGTGGATCTGTTCCTGGCGCTGGGTGGGGGTTGGGCCGAGGCAGGCAATCGGACACTCGCCCCCGGTGGTACACAGGACTGATGGACGAGCGGTTCACGTGCAGCCAAGCATGCCTGCCGGAAACTTCCGCAACACACTTGCATCGAGCGTACCGCGCGGCGACGATGCGGTTCGGTTTAGGGGAACCCTGCATGGAATTGCTGACGCTCGACCATTTCACCCGCCACGTCGATCAGACCTTCTCGGCGGTCATCAACGACGGCGAGGTTCCGTTTGTGCTTGTGGAGGCGCGAGCGTTGAATCCATCGCAACTGCCACCGGGCGCGGCGCGTGTGCCGTTCTCACTGTTGTTCCGCAACGGCTCGGCCTTCCTGTTCCCGCAGCAGATCTATCAGATGCGCCATGACGACATCGGTGAGGTGGGCATATTCCTGGTGCCGGTAGCGCGTGAGCAGGCCGGATTCCTGTATCAGGCGATCTTCAACTGAGAATGTGAGCCCGCGGCCAGGCTTGCGGCGGCGTGTCGCCGGCTCAGCCCGGTGCCCAACGCAGCAGCAGATGCGAGCCTTGATCGTGGATCAGGGCAAAGCCCGCACGCCGGTACAGGCGCTGCGCAGCGACGTTGTCAGCCTGCACGTGCAGGGTCACGCCGCGACCCAGCGCGGCGGCCTCGCCCTGGCTGTGAGCAATCAGGGCCGCGGCCACACCGTGACCGCGCTCACCGGGAAACAAGCAGATATCGACGATCAGGTGATCCGGCGCACTGCGCTGCAGGTAGTAACGGCCCACCACCACGCCGTGGCGTTCGATGGCCAGGAAATCAGAGTCGCTGTAGTGCGCCTGGTAGTGCTGGTGCTGCAGTGCGAACTGGCTATCCAGAAACGCGCGCTTGCTCGCTTCGGGCCAAGGCACTGCCGCCAGTTCCTCCGCGCGGGTGCTGGCGTACAGTTCGCGCAGCCAGCTCAGGTCATCGTCGCACAGCGGCCGCAAAGCGTACCCGCGCTCGCCAAGGAGCGCGGGGACGGCCAGGTGGTCGTTGCGGCCCGCCGGAAACGAAGTGAGCTGCGACATCGCTTGCATGTTGTCAGCCAAAGCTGGGGAACACCCCCTCCAACGCGATGCAGAAGTTCGTCGCGAGGTAGGGCTGGCGGTTTTCGTGGGGCTGGCCGCCGCCAGACGGACCGATCATTTTGGGACTGAACTGTGCGTTGGCGGTGGCGCTGGGCACGAACGGTGCACCTGAGGTCGGCAGACCCAGGTAGTTGCCCGCGACCGGGGTGCCGGTGCGCTTGGTCTGGTCAGGCTGGTTGTAGATCGTCAGGGAGTGGCTGTGCGACGGCATCTCCACAGTGTTCAACGTCACCGAATTGCTGCCATAGGCCTCGCCGATGGTGTGCGGGGTCAGGCCAGGGCCCTGGCCCTGTTCGGTAGCCGCGCGGTTGACGAAGTTGGGCAGCTGGAAATTCGTTCGTCCGTCGCCACCGTACTGGGTGCCCAGCAGCGAAAACAGCGCAGTGTTCTGCTGGATCGGCAGGGTGACGCCATTGCAGCTTGCCCAGCCACGTGGCGGGAAGTTGAAGCCGAAGATCTGGATTTCGCCGATGAAAGGTTCGGTCATGGTCGTGTCCTGGAAGCGGGTATGCGCGGGTGACGACTCAGCTCTGCGACGGGAAGATGCCCGCCCACGCGATGCAGAACTGCACCGTGAGCGTAGGCATCTGGTTGTCGTGCGGCTGGTTGCCACCCATGCTGACAACTGCATTGGGCGACATGACCGCAGCATTGGCGCCGGTGATATCGGTGACATACATGGTCTCGCCCGACAGCGCCGCCGGCAGCACGGTAGCGCCAACCGCACCGGTGGTTGCCAAGGCCGTGGTGGCCATCAGCGACGGGGTATGCTGGGGCAACTGCGTCTGCAGCAGGGTGACACTTTCGTTGCCCGCCTTCTGCCCCATCACGTAGGCGCTCAATCCCGGGCCGCGGCCTTGATGGATCGGCACGCAGCCGCGCAGGTCGGGCACACCAAAAGTGGTGACGCCGTTACCGCCGTACGTGGTGCCGATCAAGGTGTACAGCACTTCGTACTCGGCAATCGATTGAAGCGAACCGTCGCATGCGAACCAGCCGTTGGGCACGCGCGCAAAACCGAACATCCGGATTTCTCCGATGTAAGGGGTGCTCATGGGGAACTCCTGTAATGGGCTTCGGAAAAATCAGTTGCGCGACGGGAAAATGCCGTTCAGTGCGATCACGAAATTGATCACGGTGTAGGGCTGCAGGTTCGCGTGCGGCTGGTTGCCACCGCCCGGCCCCACGCCATTCAGCGGAACCAGGGTGCCGTTGGCAGGTCCGAAGATTGCACTGCCGCTGGTGCCATACAGACCGCCTGTAGGATTGCGCGCCGTACCTGCAGTGGTGGTGCCATTGACCACCGGGCTGTGGGCCGGAACCTGAGTGGGCAGCAGGGTAACGCTCTCCACGCCGCCCACTTCCCCTTGGACGTAAGGCGCAGGATTCCAGCCCCCATCCGCCGAAGGGCCGGCGCCCACCGGGGTACGCGATTGCAGATTGGGCAAGGCGAACGTGGTTCTGCCGTCACCGCCGTACATGGTCCCCAGCAGAGAAAACAGCGCCTGATTCTGGGCAATGGAAAGCAACTGTCCGTTGCAAACGGCAAATCCCTTGGGCGCGAACGCGAACCCCGTGAGCATTATCTGCCCGAGGAATACCTGGGTCATACCTTTTCCCCCGAAAGGTTGGTGGCACGGACGTCATGTCCGCTGCCGCCGCTACTCTCGCTCACACTCCACACGCCGTACAAGCGAAATCTTTGTGCGAATGCAACATTAACCATTCATGAATATATAGGCACTTTCTTTTTCACTCTGAATCCTGCTTGAATGATTGGCAGCAGTTCGCAAGGGGTGCGGTGCCGGGTCCAGCCCGGTGTCCGCGGACAGGGGTAAGGTCTCGCCGTTCTGGCTCGATGTCCTTGGGGACGGTCGAGCCCGTGCGGTGCCAACAGGGGCAGAACATGCATCAGTCATCAGCGCAACGCGTGGAGACGCCGCGTGCGCGTTCGCACGCTTTCTTTTCATCGTTCTGCTCCTGGTTCATCGTCGCGCTGTTGTGCGCGGGCAGCCTGTGGCCGCAGTTGGCGACGGCAGCCTCATCGACGTTCTGCCCGACGCTGAGCATGTCGGTGGCCAACAGTGGCTCGCAGACGATCGACATCAACCACTGTCACGGCGGCTTTGGTATCGCCGCAGGCACGGCAGCAACTCCGCACGGCAGCCGCACGGTAGGTTTGCAGTCGGGTGCCAACCTGCCGCTGACCTACACCCACAACGGCGACAGTGCCTCCACCGATACCTTCGTCATCCAGGACGACTTCGGCGGTGACATCACTGTCACCGTAACGATCGCTCCGGCGTCGGCCATCACCCTCGTCGCCACCCCCGCGGTCAACCTGACGGTGGGCGTGCCTTTCAGCACCAGCCTCAGTGCCAGTGGTGGCACCGGCCCCTATACCTACAGCCTGGACAGCGGCTCCATTCCGCCGGGGCTGAGCCTGAGCGGAAACATCATCAGCGGTACGCCGACCCAGCGCGGCGCCTACGCCTTCACCATCCGCGCCACCGACAGCGCCTCTGCCAGCGGCGTGCGCAGCTTCAGCGGTTCGGCAGCCAACCCGACGCTTACCATCGCGCCGTCGTCGCCGTCTGCCGCGCTGAACCTTCCCTACTCTGTCACCTTCACTGCCAGCGGTGGCGTGCCCGGCTACACGTTCGCGTATGAAAACGGCACCCTGCCACCCGGCCTGAGCCTGAGCGGCGCGACCCTGAGCGGCACGCCCACCACCCAGGGCAGCTACACCTTTGGCATCCGCGTCGCCGACAGCAGCACCGGCACCGGCAGCTATGCGGAGGTCAAATCCGTGACCCTGCAGGTGGTTGCGCCGCCGACCATCGTGATCAACCCGGCCACCGTTCCGGGTGCAACCGTCGCTGTGGCCTACAGCCAGACCCTCAGCGCCAGCGGCGGCACTGCGCAGTATGGCTTCGCCATCACCGCAGGCGCCCTGCCCGCAGGGATGAGCCTCAACACCAGCACCGGCGCACTGACCGGTACGCCCACCGCGGCCGGCACCTTCAACTTCACCGTGACCGCAACAGACGCCAATAGTTTCACCGGTTCCAACGCCTACACCCTGGTGGTGGCACCGCCGGTAATCGTTATCGCTCCGGCCGCGCTGACAGGCGGCACAGTCGGCGGGGCCTACAGTGAGACCTTCATTGCCAGCGGCGGCATCGCCTCGTACAGCTATGCCATCACTGCCGGTGCCCTCCCGGCGGGGGTGACGCTCAATGGCAGCAACGGCGTCATCAGCGGAACACCCACCGCAGGCGGCACCTTCAACTTCACCGTTACAGCGACCAGCAGCAGCACCGGCACGGGTGTGCCGCACAGCGGCTCGCGTGCCTATTCGACGACGTTCCTTCCGGCAACGGTCCTGCTGCCGGCCACCACTCTGGCCAATGGCACCGAGGGCGTGGCGTACAGCGCTGCGCTCAATCCCGCCAGCGGCGGCACCTCGTCGTACACCTATGCGATCACTGCGGGCAGTTTGCCGGCGGGCATCGCGCTGAACGCCAGCACGGGAGCCCTGTCGGGCACCCCCACATCAGCGGGCATCTCCAATTTCGCGGTGACCGCCACCGACAGCAGCACCGGCAGCGGGCCCTACAGCTCGGCGCCACGTGGCTATTCGCTACAGATCATCAACAGTCCGCCGGTTGCCAATCCGGTGTCGGCGACCGTGGCCTACAACAGCAGCGCCAATCCGATCACGCTGAACATCACCGGCGGCGTGCCGACCTCGGTGGCCATCGGCACTGCAGCGGCTCACGGCAGTGCCGTCGCCAGCGGCACCACCGTCACCTACCAGCCCACCGCGGGCTACGCGGGCCCGGACAGCTTTACCTACACCGCAACAAACACTGCCGGCACCTCGGCGCCCGCAACGGTCAGCATCACGGTCGGCAATCCGACCATCACCGTGACTGCGGGCGGCCCGATGAGCGCCCAGGTCGGCGCAAGTTACAGCCAGACGTTCACCTGGAATGGTGGCACCGCACCCTATAGCGGATTCACTGTCACTGGCCTGCCAGCGGGTGTGGGCATCAGCGGCACCACCGCCAACAGCGTGACCGTAAGCGGCACGGTGAGCGCGGCGGGCAGCTTCAGCCTCGTCGCCAGTGCAACCGACAGCAGCTCCGGCAACGGTCCGTTCACCACCGGCCAGGGCTTCACGCTGACCGTTGGTGCGCCGACCCTGAGCATGACCCCGGCGCCGGGCAACCTGCCGATGAACTACGGCGTGGCCACCACCATCAATTTCGCCAGCAGCGGCGGCATCGCGCCGTACAGCTACGCACTGGTCGCCGGCTCGCTGCCGGTGGGGGTCACCCTGACGTCGGCCGGTGTGCTCAGCGGTACGCCGACCGTCCCTGGCAACTACAACATCGCCGTGCGCACCACCGACTCCAGCACCGGCGCGGGAGCGCCGTTCTCGCTGCAGCAGAACTACACCATCGTCGTTGCCACGCCGGCAATCGCCATCGATCCGCCCAGCCTGCCCAACGGCAGCGCAGGGGTGGCCTACAACGCGCAGTTGAGTTCCAGCGGCGGTATAGCCCCCTACAGCTACGCGCTGCTCAGTGGTGCGCTGCCGATCGGCATGTCCTTCACCTCCGCTGGCGCACTGGCCGGCATCCCCCGATCGGATGGCAACTTCAGCATCACATTGGGTTCCACCGATTCCAACGGCCAGACCGCCAGCCGCGTGTACACCTTCACGATCACTCCGGCGACCGTGGTACTGACACCCGCCACCCTGCCCAGCGGCACGGTGGGCACGGCCTATTCGCAGAGCCTGAGCAGCAGCGGTGGCATCGCGCCGTATACCTATGCGATCGCCTCCGGCACCCTGCCCCCGGGCATTGCCTTCAGTTCGGCGGGTGTGTTCAGCGGTACGCCGACCACGGCCGGCAGCTATACCGCAGTGGTGCGTTCCACCGACGACGCCGGCTACAACGCCACCCAGAGCTACAGCGTCGTCATCGCTGACGCGGTACCGGTGGCAGTGGATGACAGCGCCACCACGCCATCGCAGCAACCGGTGACGATTCCGGTAACGGCGAACGACGGCGGAGTGACCACCTCGATCGCCGTGGCAGGCGCGCCGGCACATGGCACCGCCACCGTCAGCGGCGTGACGGTTGTCTACACACCAACAGGCACCTACTTCGGCGCGGACAGCTTCACCTACACCGCCACCGGCCCAGGTGGCACCTCGGCCCCGGCCACGGTGTCGATCACCGTCAACGCGCTGCCGGTGCCTGCGGGGCAGCCGCGCGCGGCTGTCGCCACCGTGGCAGGGCAGCCGGTGACCATCGACACCACGGTGGGTGCCACCGGCGGTCCGTTCACCGGTGTGACCCTGGTGACGCAGCCGGCCACCGGCACCACGACGGTGACCGGTACCAACATCACCTACACGCCGCTGGTCACCGCCTCGGGCACCGCGAGCATCGTCTACACATTGAACAACGCCTATGGCGCTTCGGCTCCGATCACCACCACGATCACCATCAACCAGGTGCCTGTGGCGGTCTCGCGTCGGGTCAGTGCAAATGCGGGTGTTGCGGCGGTGGTCGAGCTGACGACCGACGCCACCGGAGGCCCGTTCACCGCAGCCACCCTGGTGTCGCTGTCACCGGCCGCTGCCGGCACTGCCACCATCGCACCGTCCGGTAGCGGCGCCAGCGCGGGCTATCGCCTGACCTTCATCCCGGCGGCTACGTTCGCCGGTACCGCCACGGCCACCTTCACGTTGGCAAACGCATTCGCGACCTCGGCGCCGGCGACCATCGACTTTGATGTGATCGGCCGACCGGACCCGACCCTGGACGCGGAAGTGATGGGCCTGCTGGGCGCGCAGACCGCTTCCACCCGTCGCTTCGCCACTGCGCAGATCGGCAACTTCCAGCGCCGCATGGAAGGCCTGCATGGTGCCGGCAGAGGCACACGCTTCGAGAACGGGCTGAGCTTCGGCGTCGACCGCGACCGTCGCTGCCAGGATGAAGTGCGACGCATGCCCGGCGGCGATTGCCGCCAGGTCACCGCGCTGGACGAATCTGTTCTGAGGGACGACGTTGCTGTCGCGCCCGTCGGCGGGGATCGCGGCAAACGTAGCGGCAATGGCGATAACGGCGCCCTGACCCTGTGGACCGGCGGTTCGATCAACAGCGGTGATCGCGATGGTCGCTCGGGCAGCGCCGGCTTCGACTTCCAGACCAGCGGCATCAGTGCTGGTGCCGATACCCGCGTGAACCAGTCGTTCGCCTTCGGCGCCGGTATCGGCTACGGCCGCGACACTACCGACGTCGGTCACAACGACACCCGCAGCCACGGCGAGAGCTACACCCTGGCTGCGTACGCCAGCTATCACCCGGGCCAGTACTTCTTCGTTGATGGCCTGCTGGGTTATCAGTTGCTGTCGTTCGATTCGCGCCGCTACGTGACTGCCAATGGCGCGATGGTGCAAGGTGACCGCGACGGCAAGCAGTGGTTCGCCTCGCTGTCGGTCGGTGGCGACTACCAGCGCGACCGGTTGTCGGTGAGCCCGTACGCGCGCCTGGATCTGGCCCGCGCCACATTGAACGGCTATACCGAACGCGGCGACGCCATCTACGCCCTGCGCTACGAGGACCAGGATGTGGATACCACCACCGCCAGCCTGGGCGTGCACATGGACTATCGCTTCCCGGTGCGCTTCGGCACGCTCTCGCCACAGTTGCGGCTCGAATACCAGCACGACTTCCAGGACGCCAGCTCGGTGACGATGGGCTACGCCGATCTGCCGGGCGGTCCGTTCTACCGCGGCGAAATCGACGGGCTCAAGCGCAACCGGTTCGTGTTCGGTCTGGGTGCGGTGCTGCAGACCGAGCGCGACCTCAGCCTGCGGATCGAGTACCGCGGCCTGTTCGGCAGCAGCGAAGACACCGACCACGGTGTGCAGCTGAACCTGGAAAAGAAGTACTGATCACGTGGGGCGCGGCGACGCGCCCCACCCTCCCGCCGGTCGTGCATGTCGAAGGCACCGGCTGATCCTGCCGCCGATCAAGCCGGCCGGGCATGGGCCCGGCGCTACGACGCAGCCGTCAATTGGCCAGGGCGAAATCCAACCCCGCACACACCGCTGCCACCTGGGCGTCGTTGCATTCCTGCGGATTGGTGCGCGGGCTGTCCGGGTACACCTCGGTGGTGGTGGCATACAGCGCATCGGTGAAGCCGGCACATGCACCGATGGAACGCGACTCGCCCCACACCACGCCCGGCGACTGCAGCGGCATGCCCACCAGATTGCCTTCGGCGTCGGCCGGGGCAATGTGGGTGATCGGGGCCACGGCGGCGATCAGTGCCTTTTGGAATTCGTGCTGCGGGTCTTCGCTGTTGCCGATCACGTAGAAGCCATCGGGAATGGTGTCGCGCTCGAACGGCTTGCCGTCGCGGGCGCAACGGGCCGGGTCGAACTCGTGCAGGTCGCTGTCGGTGGTTTCGTGCAGGTCCAGGTGGACCCGGATGTTGGCCTTGCGTTCGGCCACCCAGCGCATCAACGAGGCGGCTTCTTCGATCAGGCCGCCGTCACGGAAACTACGGTTGGGGTCGATGGCATTGGGATTCCAGCGCTGGATGCGCTCGTAGCCCCACGGGCTCACGCACGGGGCCACGATCAGGTTGAAGCGGCCCAGGTAACGCTCGGCATGCTGTTCCAGGAACTGCAGGGCGCCATGCACGCCGCTGGTTTCGTAGCCATGCACGCCGCCGGTGACCAGCGCGGTGGGCAGGGCCGGGTTCCAGTCGTGGTTCACCACCGCAAACAGCGGGTAGTGGTCAGGGGCGTAGTCAAGCTGGCCGTACTGGACCACGTCGAAGCGCTCGTCCAGCCGTTCCAGCGCGGTCACCACGTCCTCGTGGTAGCTGCGCTGCCGCTGCTGGCGGGCCCGCCACTGCGCTCGTTCGACGTCGCCCCAGGGCTGTCCGGGGGTGCCGATCGGGTAGAACTGCGCAACGGTCATCTCAAGCTCCAGAAGTCGGGGTACGGTGGTACAGCCGACCATTTTAAGCCCTGTGGCCCGATCGTTGCTGCCCCCGCGCCCCGCCTTCATACGGCCGCCCTCATCTGGTTGTAAAATCAATGGTTTTTGGCCCCCACCCCCTTGATGGCGAACGCAGCGCAGCCGGTCCTGGGTGGACCGGACTTCCTCCGTCTGCTCGCCCGTCTCAGCGACGGCGCGATGCCGGCCTCCAGTCCCGCCCTGACCGATCGCCTCGGCCAGTGGGTGGACTGGAGCCGTGCCGTGGCCCTGGCGGGGGCGCTGGATGGCCGCCTGGCTGAACCGGCCGAGGCCGCCGAAGCGCTGGATGATCTGCTGGCCGACTGCGCCCAGGCCGAAGCGAGCCTGTTGGCCTCGCTGAGCGAGGATGCCGAGGCCGAGCGCCTGCTGGACCTGGCCGAGGCCGCTGCGGCACCCAACTTCGCTTCGCTGCGGCAGCGCTACCGCGTGCTGCAGCAGGCCATCCAGACCGCCACCGGCCGCCTGCGCGGCCGCCTGCGTGACCAGCTGGTGCTGGCATCACCGGAGCTGGCGCGGCTGGCCGAGGTCGATGCGGTGATGGAACAGACCTTGAGCCCGCGCGAGCACACCCTGCTCGCCACCGCCCCAGCAGTGCTGGGTGCCCGATTCGAACGCGTGCACGGCCAGCCCGGCTGGCGCGCGTCCTTCCGCCACGACATGCGCACGCTGCTGCTCGCCGAGCTGCAGCTGCGCTTCCACCCGATCCAGGGGCTGCTTGCCGCCCTGCGCTCACACTGACCGGAACACCATGTCCAGAACTGTTTTCCACGTCCTTGTCTTCCTTGCTGGCCTGCTGGCCGTGTGCTGGATCGGTGTCGGCTATGTCTCGGTGCACCCGCTGGGTGCGGCCGTGGCAGCGATCATTGCGGCCTGCTACATCGCCGGTGGCGTGGAGCTGTACCGCTACCGGCAGGCCAGCAATGGCCTGCGCGCGGCGCTGAATGACGTTTCGCTGGCCCAGGACAGCCTGGCGCCGTGGCTGGAGCGTGTGCCGCTGGGCCTGCGCAACGCCGTGCGCCTGCGCGTGGAAGGCGAGCGCACCGCCCTGCCCTCGCCGGTGCTGACCCCCTATCTGGTAGGCCTGCTGGTGCTGCTGGGCATGCTCGGCACGCTGCTGGGCATGATGGACACCCTGCGCGGCACGGGCCTGGCCCTGCAGAGCGCTACCGACATGGCCGCCATCCGCGGCTCGCTGGCCTCGCCAGTGCAGGGCCTGGCGGTGGCGTTCGGCACGTCCATCGCCGGTGTCGCCAGTTCGGCCATGCTGGGCCTGTTGTCGGCGCTGCTGCGCCGCGACCGCCTGCAGGTGGTGCAGCAGCTGGACCGCGCCATCGCCACTGACCTGCATCCGTATTCGCAAGCCTGGCAGCGCGCCGAGTCGCTGCGCCTGCTGCAGTCGCAGTCCGCGGCGCTGCCTGCGCTGGTCGATCGCCTGCAGGCGATGACCAGCACCTTCGAACAGCACAGCGCGGCCGCCAATGAGCGCCTGCTGGCCGGCCAGGCCGAATTCCTGGCGCAGAGCCAGGCGTTGCAGGAACGCCTGGCCACCTCGCTGCAGCAGTCGCTGCGCGAAGGCGCCGAAGCCAGTGCCGCCGCCATCGGGGGCGCGCTGCAGCCGATGGCCGAAGCCACGCTGGCCGGTCTGGCCAGCCACGGCCAGGCGCTGCATTCGCGCGTCGAACACGCGGTGCAGCAGCAGTTGAAGGGCCTCACTGAAGGCTTCGAGCGCAGCCGCGTGGCCACCGAGGCCAGCTGGGCCAACGTCGTGGCCGAGCAGACCGGCGCGCAGCAGGCACTGGTTTCTGAACTGCGCCAGCATCTGCAGTCCTTCAGCGAAGGCCAGAGCACGCAAGGTGAAGCCCTGGTGGCACGCATCGGCGAGCGCCTGCAGGCCGATGCCAGCAGCAACGCCGAGGCCTGGCGCGCTGCTGCCGAACAGCAGCATGCGTTGAACAGTGAACTGGTCGAGCGTCAGCAGCAGGCACTGCAGCGTGCCAGTGGCCACCTGGACGAACGTGCGCAGGCGCTGCTGCAGGCGCTGGATGAGCGCCACGCCGCCGGCCAGTCGCTGCTGCAGGACCACGAACAACAGCGCCTGCAGGACTGGCAGGCTGCACAGGCCGCCACCGCCACGGCGCACGCCGAACTGCAGGCGGGCCTGGATGCACGCGAACAGCAGCGTCAGGCACGCTGGGACGCGGTGAGTACCGAGCTGCAGCAGGCGCATGCCGCATTGCAGGCTCAGCTGGTGGCCGCTGACGAACAGCGCCTGCAGCGCTGGAGCGATGCGTTGCAGAACGTTTCGACCGAGCTGGCCGAGCGCCTGCAGGCCAATGGCGAACGCTTGTCCACGCAGCAGCAGCAGGTGTGCGACACGCTGGCGCAGACCGCGCAGCAGATCGGCGAGAACGGCCGCGCACAGGCCAGCGCCACGCTGGCCGAAGTATCCACCCTGCTGCAGACCGCGGCCGAGGCGCCGAAAGCCGCCGCCGAGGTCGTCAACGAACTGCGCAGCACCCTGTCTGAAAGCCTGGTGCGCGACAACGCGATGCTGGAGGAGCGTGGCCACCTGCTGGCCACGGTGCAGACTCTGCTGGAGGCGATCAACCACGCCTCGCACGAGCAGCGCACGGCCGTGGACGCGCTGGTCGGTGGTTCGGCTGAACTGCTGGAACGCGTCGGCAACCGCTTCACCGACCACATCGCCGCCGAGACCGGCAAGCTCGATGGCATCGCCACCCTGCTCAACGGCAGTGCCGGCGAGGTAGGTCAGCTGGCCGGCACCTTCGGTTCTGCAGTCGAACAGTTCGGCACCGCCTCGGCGGAGCTGTCGGGACGCCTGGAGCAGATCGGCGGTGCGTTGGATGCCTCGCTGGCGCGCAGCGATGAGCAGCTGGCGTACTACGTGGCACAGGCGCGCGAGGTGGTCGACCTCAGCCTGCTGTCGCAGAAGCAGGTGATGGAAGAACTGCAGCAGCTGGCCGCGCGCCGCGGCAAGGCCGGCAGCGCATGAGCGACGAGCTGGAGGTCGATGGCGGCTCGCACGCCCCGATCTGGGCGGCATTCGGCGATCTGATGTCGGTGCTGCTGGGCGCGTTCGTGCTGATCCTGGTCGGCGTGGTTGCGGTGCAGCTGGAGCTGTCACAACGGCTGGACCAGGAGGTCAAGCAGCGCCAGGCCGAGGCCAAGCGCCTGCAGACGCTGGAACAGGCGCTGGCCGGTCCGCTTGCCGCCGGCCGGGTGACGCTGGTGGATGGCCGCATCGGCATCAGCGGCAACGTGCTGTTCGCGCTGAACTCCGACCAGCTGCAGCCGGAAGGCCAGGAACTGCTGCGCAGCCTAGCCGCGCCGTTGGCGGCGTACCTGGGTTCGCGCGAAGAAATCCTGATGGTCAGCGGCTTCACCGATGACGCGCCGGTACGCCAAGGCAACCGCCGCTTCGCCGACAACTGGGAACTGTCCGCGCAGCGCTCGCTGACGGTGACCCGGACCCTGATCGCCGACGGTGTACCGGCCGATGCGGTGTTCGCCGCCGCCTTCGGCAGCGAGCAGCCGGTCAGTTCCAATGCCAGCGAAGATGGCCGCGCGCGCAACCGCCGCGTGGAGATCGCGCCGATTCCCAAGCCCAAGGCGGCTGCACCGGGTGAAAAGAGCGGCGATGGCAGCTGAGTCCTCGCCGTTGGATGGACTGCGTGCGCTGGTGCGCGATCTGGATGCCGGCTCGCATGCGCTTGCGCACTATCCGCAGGTGCCGATGCTGGACGACGTGCGCCGCGAGTGGTCCGAACTGCGCAGCGAACTGCAGGTGCGCCGCTCGCTGCGCACCGAGGCCCCGGCCGACGGCGGCCCACTGAACTCGGCAGTGCTGGTGCAGCGCATGCTGGACACGATGCAGGCGACCAGCCCCGGGTATCTGCGCCACTTCATCGACTACGTCGATACGCTGTCGTGGCTGCAGGCGTTGCAGGATGGTGCAGCCAGCGTTGCGGATACCGCAAAGCCGAAACGCACACGCAAGCCACGCAAGGCGGATTGAGCACGCGTTGACGCCGACCTCGATCGGCGCTTCTGGAAACGACGATCCTGATCCGCGCTCCTGGTAGACGCCAACCTTGGTTGGCGCTCCACAAACCGGGTAGCGCAGCGTCCATTCGACGCTGCGCATGCCAACCAAGGTTGGCATCTACCACAGCAGTGCGCCGGTCGTTCCAACGTTCAAAGCAGTGCCGCCACCCGGCCCAGTCGCAAGCACAGATGACGATGTCACCAGACAGTCATCTGTCTAGCGCACCATTTTCACGTTGATCGAACGGCGCCTCCGGTGCCCGCGATCGCATCGCGTGTTTCCCCTTTCATCTGCCTGAGCTCCGCTTCCATGCGGCGGCTCGCGCCTGCCTGAGTGCCTGCTCCATGACCAAGACCCTGTTGGCTGCTGCGTTGTCCCTTGCCCTTGCGCCGACCGCATGGGCGCAGCAGGCGCCGTCGGCCACCGACCTCGATGCGGTCTCAGTCATCGGCAGTGGCGAGGCGCGCCAGGTGCAGCGCATCACCCGCGAGAACCTGGACATCCTGCCGCCAGGCACCAGCCTGCAGAAAACGCTGAACCTGCTGCCGGGCGTCAACGCGCAGTCGGCCGACGCGCTGGGTACCAACGAACAGTCGATGACCCTGAGCCTGCGCGGCTTCAACGCCACCCGGCTGGGCTACACACTGGACGGCGTGCCGCTGGGCGATGGCGCGTACAACAACTACAACGGCCTGACCATCAACCGTGCGTTGATCAGCGAGAACATGGCGGGCGCCGAGCTGGCCGTGGGCATCGGCAGCCTCGGCACGCCGTCCACCAGCAACCTCGGCGGCACCATTTCCTATACCTCCGACCGCCCGGCGCAGGAACTGGGCGGCCGCGTGGTGCAGACCTTCGGCAGCGATGCCAACCGCCGCACCTTCGTGCGCGTGGACAGCGGCGAATACAACGGATTCTCCGGCTACGTGTCGGGCATGAACGCGGTCTCGGACCTGTGGAACGACCAGACCGCCTACAACAAGTCCACCACCAAACAGTTCAACGCCAAGGGCGTGTGGAACTTCGGCAGCGGCCAGATCACCGGCTTCGTCGACACCTCGCGCACCAGCCAGGCCGACTACTTCTACCTTTCGAAGGACGAGATGTCCCGCGGCCTGGGCTGGGACTGGGGCGGCTACGCACCGGACTGGAACAAGGCCGTGGCCAAGGCCTACTGCAACACCGCCAGCCTCAACGCGAAGAAGTGCGACAACAGCGGTCCTGACAAGGACGCCGACGGCGCCTTCACCGCCGGGCAGATCCTGCGCGATGACAACCTGTACTACCTGGCCGGCGACTTCTTCCTCGCCGACGGCTTCACCCTGCGGGCGCTGGCCTACCACCACGACGATCGCGGCGAAGGCCACAACTGGAACAGCGGCGCCTGGTCGAACAAGGGCACTGCGCAGGAAATCCCGATCATCTTCCGCAACACCATCTACACCATCGATCGCGATGGCGGCACGCTGTCGTTCGATTGGGAACTGGGTGCGCACCGCATCGAAGGTGGCGTCTGGTACGAACGCAACACCAGCAGCGCCGAACGCTACCAGACTGCGGTGGACGGACCACGTGACCTCAGCGGCATGAACACCCTGCCCTCGGATGTGGGTGTGTTCGCCCAGCGCACGCGTTGGAAAACCCACCAGTTCTTCCTGAAGGACACCTGGCGCCTGCTTGACGACCGTTTGACCCTGGAATTCGGCGCCAAGAGTCCGCATGCCACCTCCGACGCGCAGGCACTGCCCGGCGATGCGAAGACACCGATCTCGCCAAGCTCGAACAACCAGTTCGCCACCGGTTCGCTGAAGGCCAGCAAGAACTTCCTGCCCAGCGTTGGCGCCAACTTCCGCCTCAGCGAGCATCACGAAGTGTTCGCCAGCTACGCCGAGAACATCGCCATGTTCCAGGGCGGCTTCAAACTGGGCCCGCAGGCGGTCAGCCAGGCCACCTGGAACGCGCAGGGCAACCTGAAACCGGAAGAATCACGTTCGCTGGAGGCGGGCTACCGCTTCGTCACCGACACCCTGCAGGCGTCGGTTGCTGCCTACAGCGTGCGCTTCGACAACCGTCTGCTGCAGTACAACCCCTGCGACTCGCGGCAGGCGGTCGGACCGACCTGCGGCAACCGCTTCTACAACGTCGGCGGCGTCGACAGCCGCGGTGCCGAACTGACCGTGCTGTGGACACCGAACGAGCACTTCAGCTGGTACACCTCGGCGTCGCTGAACCGCTCGACGTATGCCTCCAACTACATCCAGGCTGGCGTCGAGCAGCAGATCAAGGGCAAGATCCAGACCGACACGCCCAAGCAACTGCTGGCCACCGAGATCACCTGGCGCGACAACGGCTGGTTCGCCAGCCTGCGCGGCAAGTACACCGGCGAGCGCTTCTACACCTATACCAATGACCAGGGTTTCGGCGGCTTCACCGTGTTCGACCTGGCCGGCGGCTACGATTTCGGCCAGGTTGGCTTCGCCAAGGGCATGCGCCTGTCGCTGAACGTCACCAACCTGGGCGACAAGCGCTACGCCAGCAACCTGGATTCGAGCGTGTTCGCACCCAGCGACCCGTCGGGCAAGCTGTATGTGTTCCATGCGTCGGCACCGCGCCAGGTGTTCGGTACCATCGACGTCCGCTTCTGATCGCCGGCCGAGGAGTCCATTGATGTCCGTTACTGCCCTGCTGTTGGCCGCGCTCTCGGTCAGCGGTTACAACGCACCGCATGAAGCCCGCGGCATGCCCCCACGCGCGGTGGACGTAGGCAGCTTCACCTACGTGGACAAGGGATTGGTCGCCGCCGGGCGATTGCCGGCAGGTACCGTGGACTTCCTCGGCGATACGCTGGGCTCGTTCTCTTCATTGGCGGTGCGGCCGGGCACGTGGCGGCGCACCGCGCGGGGTTACGAGGGGGTGCTGTGGACGCTGCCCGACCGCGGCCGCAACGATCCGGAGGCCGGCCTGTTCTACGACTACGCCGGCCGCCTGGAGCGCATGAAGCTGCGCGTTGACTGGCCGCAGGGAACATCCAAGGGCTTCGGCGCGGTGGCGCTGACGCCCGACAAGGGGCTGGTGCTGAAGGACTACAACGGCCAGCCCTTCACCGGCGCCGACCCGGGGGATCACACGATCAACCAGCGTGGTGTGGTGCTGCCCTCGCCCGCCGTGGGCCCGGGGGCCGGCAAGGTCGCACTCGATGCCGAATCGCTGCAGTTCACAGCCGACGGCCACTTCTACATCGGCGACGAGTACACCGCCAACGTCTATTACTTCGATGCACAGGCCCAGCTGCAGGGAGTGATCGTGCCGCCGCTGGCGATCCAGCCACAACGTGATGGCAAGCCTGCCTTTGGATCGTTGACTCCGCCGCAGACCGGGCGCCGCAACAACCAGGGCGTGGAAGGCATGAGCCTGTCGCCCGACGGCACGCGGCTGTTTGTTGCCCTGCAGAGCGCCTTGATCCAGGACAGCGCGCCGGGCAATGCCGCCGGTCGCATCAATACCCGCGTGCTGGTCTACGACGTATCTGCCAACCCGACGCCGACGCAACCGGTCGGCCATCACGTGATGATCCTGCCCGCCTATGCCCATGACGGCAAGGGCAAACTCGACCGTACCGCCGCGCAGAGCGAGCTGCGTGCATTGGATAACGAGCGTTTCCTGATGCTCGCGCGCGATGGCAATGGACTGGGCAAGGATGGCGACGACCCGATCGTCTATAAATCGGTGCTGCTGGTGAACGTGGCGCAGGCGTCCAATCTGGTGGATACGGAATATGAGACCGGCACTGCATCGGTGCTGGCCGACCCGGCTGATGCGATCTTGAAGACCGGTATCGTTCCCGCCAACGTCAAAGAGGTGCTGAACCTGCTCGACCGGCCACAACTGGCCCGGGCCGGGCTGGACCTGGATACAGGGCGCGGCCCGCACCAAGGACTGCTGTCGGAGAAATGGGAAGCGATGGACGTGTTGCCGGCGCTTGATCCAGAGCACCCGAACGACGTACTGCTGCTGATCGGCAACGACAACGACTTCATCGCCCGCAGCTGCCGCATGCAGGGCGAGCACTGCGACAGCGCGTACGACAACGACAACCGGGTGTTGGTCTATCGGCTCACCCTGCCGCAGCCACTACCCGTCACGCCACGATAGATTCTGTAGAGCCGAGCCCATGCTCGGCTGCGCTGCACGGAATGTTCCCGCATTGAGTAATAAGCCGAGCATGGGCTCGGCTCTACAGAGTGCATTCCTACCCGCGCAGCGTGGCGCCACCATCCACGTACAGGTCACTCATCGCTACGTGCCCGGCCTGCTCGGACAACAGGAACATCACTGCCTGTGCGATGTCCTCCGGCGTGGCCAGCTTGCGCAGGGGAATGCCCGCCTTGTAGGTCGCCGGATTGCCAGCGATCACCCGCGCCGCGCCCTGCTCGTCTTCCCACATGCCGGTCTGCATCGGGGTCAACGTGGAGCCCGGCGCAACGATGTTGCAGCGGATGCCGAGCGGCGCCAGCTCCAGGCCCAGGCAGCGGGTGAACATCGTCGCCGCCGCCTTCGAGGCGGCATAGGCGGCCATGCCATGCCGTGGCACGCCCGCCGCGTTGGAGCTGACGGTCACGATGGCGCCTTGCCTGCGCGGTGACATCACCCGCGCCAGTGCGCGACCGACATGGAACACACCGTCGGCATTGACCGCGAACACCCTGCGCCAATCCGCGTCGCTGGTATCCACAACCTCGCCGACATGCAACACGCCAGCCACGCTGGCTGCCAGCATGATCGGCCCCACCGTGGCTTCCACCTGGTCGACCAGGGCGTCCACGGCCGCGCCGTCGGTGACGTCCAATGCGAAGGCCTGCACGCGCCCATCGTCGGCCGCCAGCGCAGGCCGCTCACGATCGGTCGCCACCACGCGGCATCCTGCGTCCAGCAGCTGCCCCACCAGTGCCGCGCCGATACCGCCGGCTGCGCCGGTCACCAGCGCCACGTTTCCTTCAAAACCCGTCAACTGCACGTTGCATTCTCCTGTTGCCTGTCCCATTGCTGCAGACGCGCCGACAACCACGGTGCCAGCTGTGCCACGGCATCGCGACCGGTCAGTTCGGCGTGCAGGAACGGCAGCTCGATGGCATCCACCTGCAGTGCATGGGCCTTCCACAGTGCGGACTGCAACTGCGGCCGCGCCTGATGATCGCGTCCGGCGCGTACATGCGCCAGCGTTCCCACGAAGGGTCGGTGCTGGTGTTCGCGGATCAGTCGATTGGTTCCGGTCACCGCCCGCACCACACCGTCGAGCACCACCTCGGGCAGGCTGCCCAGCGCGCTGCCGCCGCGCCGCAGGAAGGCGAGGATGCGCGCGCGGTCGTCCAGCTCGGGATGCGCGTCAGGATCGTGCCCGGCGATGGCCAACAGCGCCCGCAGCGCCGCGATCGGGTCGGGCTCCGGTTCGGCACGCCAGCATTCGCTGGGATAGGCATCGAGCAGCACCAGTTCGCCGACCTCGCGGCCGATGTCGTGCAGGCGCACCGCCATCGCCTGCGCAAGGATGCCGCCGACCGACCAGCCGAGCAGATGGATCGGCCCCTGCGGCTGCAGCGTGATCACCCGCTGCACATAGTCATTGGCCATGGCCTCGATGCTGCCTGGCAGGGGTTGCGTGGGATCGAGTGCAGGTGATTGCAGCCCGTACACCGCGCGCGTTGGCTGCAACGCCCGCGCAAGCGCGCGGTAGTTCCATGCAATGCCGCCGGCCGGGTGCAGCACGAACAAGGGCGCCACGGTTGGCTCGTCGGACGCAGACAGCGCAATCACCGGTCCCAACGCGTGATCGGCACGTGCGGGCGGCTCGGCAATGCGTGCCGCCAGTGCGGCAACGGTTGGCTGCGCGAACAGCGCGCCGAGACCCAGCTCGCAACGCCAGCGCTGCTCGATGGCCAGCAGCAGGTGCACGGCCGAAAGCGAGTCGCCACCGAGACTGAAGAAATCCACATCGACGGCCACCGGCTCTTCACGCCCCAGCGCCTGCGCGAACAGCCCGGCCAGTTCCCGCTCCAGCGGGGTGCGCGGTGCCTGCCCCGTGATCTCCTGCTGCGGCGGCTTCGGCAGCGCAGCCCGGTCCAGCTTGCCATTGGCAGTCACCGGCCACTGATCCACGCCCACGAACGCAGACGGCACCATGTAGTCGGGTACCCGCGTCAACAGATGACTGCGCAGCACCGCTGCATCCGCCTGGGTCGACGGCACATAGGCGACCAGCCGCGCCTCGCCGGGAAGATCATCGCGCAACAGCACTTCCACCCGATCCATGCCAGGCAGCTCGCGCAACGCCGCTTCGATCTCGCCGAGTTCGATGCGCAGGCCGCGCAGTTTCACCTGGTGGTCGCTGCGCCCCAGGTACTCGACAGCACCGTCGGCCCGCCAGCGCGCCACGTCGCCAGTACGATAGATGCGTTCACCCGGCAGGAACGGATCGGCCAGAAAGCGCTCGGCGGTCAGGTTGTCGCGGCCGAGATAGCCGCGCGCCAACTGCACACCGCCGAGGTAGAGGTCACCTGCTACGCCCACCGGCACGGGCTGCATCCGTGCGTCCAGCACATACAGGCGGGTGTTCCAGACCGGGAAACCGATCGGCACCGGGCGCGAGCAATCATCGGCCGACGCCGGCCACCAGCTCACATCCACAGCAGCTTCGGTCGGCCCGTACAGGTTGTGCAGTTCGGATTGCATTCTCGCGTGGAAGCGATCACGCAGGGCGGCATCCAGGGCCTCGCCACTGGTGAACACGCGCCGTAGCTGCAGGTCCTGTGAGGCCGGTGCAGCCAGGAACGCATCCAGCATCGACGGTACGAAATGCGCGGTGGTGATGCCATGCACGCGGATCAATCGCGCCAGCTCGGTCGGGTCGCGGTGTGCGTCCGGCCCCGCCAGCACCAGCGTCGCGCCACACAGCAGTGGCAGGAAGAATTCCCATACCGATACGTCGAAGGTTGCCGGGGTCTTCTGCAGAATCCGGTCGTCGGCGCCGATGCCGTAGTGCTCGCGCATCCACAGCAGGCGATTGACGATGGCGCGGTGCTCGATCACCACGCCCTTGGGCTCGCCGGTCGAACCGGAGGTATAGATCACATAGGCCGCGTCGTCGCCCATCGGGCCCGGCCAGGGTGCGGCGAAGCTCACATCGGTCCACTGCTCCGGCGGCAGCACCGGTACGTCTGCCAACCGGGATTGTGCGCTGGCCTCTGCCAGGATGCAGACAGGTTGCGCCGACGCCAGGATGCGCGCCAGGCGCTCAGCCGGATGGGCAAGGTCCAGTGGCAGGTACGCGCCGCCTGCGCGCAGTACCGCCAGCAGCGCCACCACCAGTTCCAGCGAACGCGGCAGCGCTATGGCGACGACGGTGCCCGGGCCCACGCCCAGCGAACGCAGCTGCGCGGCCAGTGCGAAGCTGCGCGCCTCAAGCGTGGCATGATCCAGCGTCGTATCGCCGAACACCAGCGCCGGTGCCGACGGATCACGGTCCATGCCCTGCTGCAGCAGTTCGACCAGGGTGGTGTCAGGCAGCGGATGGGCGGTGGCATTGAAGCCATGCAGGACCTGCCTGGATTCTTCCGGCGTGGCCAGCGGCACCGCCGCGATGTCTTCGGCCTGCAGCGCCGCCGACACGAAATGCAGCAGCCGCCGGGCATGCGCCTTCACCTCGTCCAGATCGTACAGGGCGGGGTTCGCTTCAATCTCCAGATCCAGCAGGGTCTGTCCATCGCCACGGAAGCCCAGTGTCAAATCGTCCACCGGCCCGGTGCTCAGCACCTCCAGCGAGGCCCGCACACCCGGCAGCGCCAGCGGCTTGTAGAAGGGCTGTACGTTGATCAACGGCCCATGCAGGCGGTGCTGTGCGCCGACCAGCCCAAGGTCACGACGCAACTGCTCGCCACGGTAGCGGCCATGCTTGCGGCCCTGGCTGAGCTGGCGCCCGATGCGCCGGCAGAATTCCTCGACGCTGTCCTCGCCGCCCGCCACCCGCAGCGGCAGTACGTTCATCACCATCGCCGGCACCCGCGCCGCAACGCTGCCCAGCCGCGCCATGTAGGGCACGCCGAGCACGACTTCCCCGGACGCGCTCATGCGGCGCACATACTCGGCGGCCAATGCAGCGAGCACATCCGGCCACGGCTGCAGCCACGATGCCGAAACCTGCAGCAGGCGCTCGCGGAAAGCAGGGTCCACCGGCTGCACCCAACGCACGGCATCGTCACTGGCAGCGGAGGTTCCGGCCAGGCCGGTGGAGGCCGGCGCGCCCTGCAGTGCCTGCAGCCACCACTGCCTGTCGGCGTCGCGGCGCGCATCGCTGCGATAGCTGGCATCGTCGGCCAGCACGCCCGCCAGCGCTGGCAACGCGCTACCGGTGCGGCCCGCATACAGTGCGCATACACGGTCAGTAATCAGCGCCATGCCATAGCCATCGGTGGCCAGGTGATGCACGCGCAGGTACCAGGCCCAGCGCTGGCCGCCCAGGTTGAACAGCACCTGCTGGCTCAGTCGGTCGCGGGTCGGATCAACTACGCTGGAGCGATCGGCCTGCATCGCGGCGCGTGCCGTCTGCTGCGGATCGGCCGCAGCAGCAACATCGCGCAGCTGCAGTGATGGCACCCGCGTGGATTCATGCCATTGCACCGGCTGGCCGTCCTCGGCCTCGGCGAAACGCAAGGCCAGCGCCTCGGCCTCGGCGGCGGCCTGATTGGCGGCGGCAGTGAACGCCGCCACATCCAGCGAACCCTCGATCCACACCGCATGCGCGGTATTGAATGCAGGGTTTTCCGGTGCCAACCGCTGGGCGAACCACAGCCCGGCCTGCGCCTCGGTCAGCGGCAGCGGCAGTCCATTCATGCTGTCTGCGCGGCCTGCAGCTGCTGCACCACTGCCCACCACTGGCGCAGCGTGGTGTGTTCGGCCAGCTGCGAAAATTCCAGTGGCAGCCCGGAGTTGCCCCAGGCCAGCACCAGTCCCAGCATGCGCATCGAATCCAGATCCAGATCGATCAGGTTGTCATCGTCACCGATGTCGGCCGCCTGGCAGTCCAGTACGCGGGCGACGTCGGCGCGCATGCGCTCCAGCGTCAAGGTTTCGGTCGTCGCGTTCATCACAATGCTTCCAGCAGCTGGTCGGTGGTCATCGGTACGCCGCAGGTGCGGGCGATCCAGTGCAGCGCCTGATCATGGTCGGCACGCGAGAAATCAGCCACGGCATCGGCAGCGATGAAGGTCTCTATGTCGCGCTGGAACGCCTCCACCGCCGTGGCGGTGCATCCGATGTGCGCGTACACGCCGGTGATCAGCAGCTGGTCGCGGCCACGCACGCGCATCAGGGTCTCCAGATTGCTGCGCTGGAATGCGCTGTAGCGGTGTTTGACCAGCACATGCTCGCCCGTCGCAGGTGCCAACGCGTCGATGATCGGCTCGTGGTCGGCACGACGGCCCATGCCCGGGCCCCACAGATCTGCCTGCAGGCCGCGGTCACGGCGGTCCTGGTCGCCGTGCTGGGCGGTGTAGAAGACGGGAATGCCGTGTGTACGGCAATGCCCCAGCAGCCGCGCGATGTTGTCGACCGCCGGCCGCAGCGGCGCATTGCCCGCATCGAAGGCGGCAAGGAAATAGCGCTGCATGTCGTGCACCAGCAAGGCAACACGATCACGCTGGGGGCGCCAGGCGCCACGCGCCTGCGGCAGTTCCGCGGCGGTCGGCAGGGAATACGGGGCAATACGGGGCAGCGCCATCAGCGCGTTCCTCCTGTCTGTTGCAGATGACGCGCACGCAGCTGCGCGCGCAGTTCGCGGCGGCTGATCTTGCCAACCGCCGTGGTATCGAAGCTGTCCACGAAAACAATCTGATCGGGCACCTTGAACGCGGCCAGGCCACGTCCACGCATCCACGCCTTCAGCGCTGGCGCCTTGATCGCCTCGCCCTGCTGGATCACGAAGGCACAGCTGCGCTCGCCCAGATAGTCGTCGGGAATGGAGACCACGGCAGCATCGAACACGCTGCCATGGGCCAGCAGATGGTCTTCGATCTCCTCGGCAGAGATCTTCTCGCCCGCCCGGTTGATGTGGTCGCCGGCACGGCCCTGCACCACCAGGTAGCCTCCGGGCAGCTGCTGCACACGGTCGCCGGTGCGATAGAAACCATCGTCAGTGAACGAGCGTGCATTCGCCGCCGCATCGTTGTGGTAACCGCGGATGGTGTACGGGCCCCGCGTGAGCAGATGGCCAACCTCGCCTTCGGCAACAGGCTGGTCATGGTCATCGACCACGCGCACTTCATCATCGGCGCTGATCGGCCGCCCCTGGCAGGCAACGATCAGTTCCTGCGGATCATCCAGCCGGGTGTAGTTGACCAGGCCTTCGGCCATGCCGAACACCTGCTGCAATGTGCATCCAAGGCCATCAATGACCCGCCGTGCGGCCTCCGGCACCAGCTTGGCTCCACCAACCTGCAGGACCTGCAGGCTGGACAGATCGTGCTTGCTGGTCGCCGCCGCCTGCGCCCACAGCAGCGCCAGCGGCGGTACCAGACCACAGCAGGTCACCTTCTCGCGCGCGATCAACGGGAATGCCGTGTCCGGGCCAGGGCCCGGGCTGAGCACCACGCGGGCGCCGGCGTACAGCGCACCGAAGAAGCCGGGCGAACTCATCGGGAAGTTGTGTGCCGCCGGCAGCGCGACCAGGTACACGCTGTCGCGGTCGATACCGCAGATTTCGTTGCTGGCACGGAACGAGTAGATGTAATCGTCGTGCGTGCGCGGAATGAGCTTTGAAAGCCCGGTGCTGCCACCAGAGATCTGCAGGAACGCCACCGACTGCGGGTCAGGATCGGCCGGCAGCTGGCTGCGGTCGCCCTGCAGCGAGTCCAGCGCGACGAACTCGGCCGCATCGCCATCGATCAGCACGTGGCGTACCGCCGGCACGTCCGCCTGCAGCGCGCGCGCCAGGCCCCGATGATCGAAGCCCTCATGTACATCGGTGGTGATGTAGGCACTGGCCTCGGCCTTGCGGGCGAAGTGGGCCAGCTCGGTGATGCGGTGTGCCGGCAGCGCGTACACCGGCACCAGCCCGGCGCGGAACAGCCCGCAGATGGTGCTGATGAAACTGGCGGTGTTGCCCAGCTGCACCAGCACGCGCTCACCGGGTTGCAGGCCCAGCGTCAGCAGGCCGGCGCCAATGCGCCCGGCCTCATGCCAGAGCTGCGCATAGCTCAAGCGCACATCGCCAGCCACCACCGCGATGTCATCGGCATGGCGCTCGGCGCGTTCGCGCAGGAAACCGGGGAAGGTTTCGCCACGCCAATGACCTGCAGCCCGATAGCGCGCGACCAGGGCTTCGGGCCATTGCTGCTGCAGCGGCAGGCGGGAGTCAACGGCGGACGGCGTCATGCGGATACCTCGATCAAGGGCAGCGGGTCCTGCACGCCCAGTGCGTTCAACAGCGCAGCGAACTTGGCGGCGGTCTCGGCGACCTCGGCGGCGGGCTGCGAGTCGGCGACGATGCCGGCGCCGGCATACAGGCGCAGCTGGGTGCCCTGCAGGCGCGCGCAGCGGATCGCCACATACCAGTCGCCGTCGCCTTGTGCATCCAGCCAGCCCACGGCACCGGCATAGAAGCCGCGCGGTACCGGTTCCAGCGCACGGATGCGCTGCAGTGCTTCCAGCCGCGGGGTGCCGCAGACGGCCGGGGTGGGATGCAGCTCGGCCAGCAGGGTCGCCGCCGAGGTGGCAGCGTCCTTCAGCGTGGCGTGGATGCGTGTTCCCAGATGCCACATGCTGGCGGTAGCGTGCAGCACCGGGCGCGGCTGCGCCTCGATGTGGCTGCACCAGGGCGACAGGCCATCGACGATGGCTTCCACCACATGGCGGTGTTCGTCGTGATCCTTTGCCGATGCCAGCAACGCCTGCGCGGCGCGCTCGTCGGCGACCGGATCGGCACTGCGCCGCGCCGAACCGGCAAGCGGATGCGACAGTACCTGCGCACCGCGCTTGCGCAGCAGCAGCTCCGGCGTCGCCCCCACCAGCCACGCCGGCGCCTGGCCGACGTCCACCGGCAGCGGCACGGCGTAGGTCGCCACCGAAGGATCGGTGCCCAGGCGGGCCAGCAGCGTTTCCGGCGACAGCGCCTGCTGCGTGTGCGCCAACAGGCTGCGCGCCAGTACCACCTTGTGCAGCGCCGGGTTGGGTGCGCGCATCACGCTGACCGCGTCCGCCACCGCCGCTGCATAGTCCTGCGCGGACGGCTCAGCGGTTAGCACTCCGGCCAACGCCGGCGCTGCCTGCGACTGCACGGGCGGTGCCGGCAGCAGGCGCTCGGGCTGGTACAACGCATCATCGGCACGCGGCTCGAACGGCACCGCGCCGACCAGCAGGCCCGGGCCACCGCGCTGCTGCGCGAAGAACGTCGCCACGCGCTCGGCCAACGTCGCCAGCGCGCCCGCCGGCAAGGGTGCGCGGCAGCCCCGCGCGTGCATCTGCTGATCGGCCTGCCGCAGCAGGAACAGCGATGCTTCAGCGGTGGGCTCCGGCAGCATCGACGCAGCCTCCGGCCACGCGCCCTGCATCAGGGAATCGTTCATGTCGTCTCCTTCATCCGATATGCTGCGGCCAGCACGCACAGCACCAGCAGCAACACGCCGACCAGCAGATAAGGCAGGCTGGCCCCGCCGCGATACAACAGGGTGCCGAGCATCGGCCCGGCCACCATGCCCAGCCCCTGTGCCGCCGCGACCGTGCCGGCCGCCGCACCCTGTTCGTGCGCCTGCACCGCATCGGCGGCCAACGCCTGGAACGAGGGAAACACGAAGCCCATGCCGAACGCCGCAAGCGCGTACGCTGCTGGCAACTGCCAGGTCTGCTGCACCGCGGCCACCGAGGCGAAGCCGATGCCGGCGATCAGTGCGCCGAGGATGATCCAGCGCCGGGGATGCACGTCCAGCTTCATCACCAGCCCCTGCGCAAGAATCAGGCCCACGCCCACTGCAGTCAGGGCGATGCCGGCCATGCGTGCGCCTTCGGCTGCATCCAGGCCGAAGCGATCGATGGCGAAGAAGCCCACCGTGACCTGCGCGATGGTGACCGACACCATCGCCACGAAGGCGGCCATCTGCGGCAGACGCAGACGCGGGTCGAGGCGCGACAGTGGTATGCGCTTGCGGTTCTGTGCGGCAGCCACCGGGGGCGTGGCAGGCAAGCGCCACGCCAGCAGGCCCAGCGCGAGCAGCGGCAACAGCGCCGCCACATACAGCGCCAACGGCAGGTTCTTGTAGGCAAGCCATCCGGCAGCAGCCGGGCCCAGCACCATGCCCAGCGCATTGGCGCTGCCCAGCCGGGCCAGGAACTTTGTGCGTTGGCCCGGTGGGGCCTGGTCTGCGATCAGCGCAGCGGCGGTTGGCGGCACGGCCGCATAGAACAGGCCCACCAGCCCGCGCGCACCTACCAGTACCAGTACCGAGACCAGCACCGGCGGTATCGTCTGCAGCGCGACATCGATGAACACCGCCAACGCGATGTAGACCAGCGTGTAGGCGCTCATGGCCAGCACCAGCACGCGCTTGCGGCCGATGCGATCGCTGAGCTGGCCCCAGGGGCGAGCGGCCAGCATCCACAACACACCCGCGGCCGTGACCGATAGACCGGCATGCCATTCAGACAGGCCCAGCAGGCGGACCACCGGGCCGATGACGGCGACGAAGGACATCATCGCCATGGTGCCGATCAGGGCAGCCAACACCAGCGCCGGCAAGCCGGGAACCACGGGACGTGCATGCATGGAACACCAACCGTAACCAAGGAGGGAACGCCGGGCGCTTCCGCACCCTGCGCGACGTCGCCCTGTCAGGCGGCGACGCCATCCTTAAATGATAACGGCTCGCATTTGCATTTGATACCCATTCGCTTAACGGGCATGCACCCGCGGGTGCATCACTGCGCTGCGCGTACCGACAGCAGGCCGCGACGCTTGAACCACCACTCCAGCGGCAGGGTCACCAGCGGCGGAATCGCGGCCAGCAAGGCCAGCCCCGTTGCCCACCATGGCCAGCGCAGGCGCAGCGCCGCGAACAGGGTCACCGCCACGTACACCATGAACGCCACGCCATGCAGCGGCCCGAACAGCTTCACCAGCGCGACGTTGGCCTGCGGGCCGTACTTGAGCCACATGCCGGCCAGCAGACCGGCCCAGGTGATGGCCTCGATGAAGGCGACGATCGCGAACAGGCGTCCGGTCGGATGCAGCGGGTTGCGGTGGGTCACGCAAGGCTCCAACAGTGGATATCAAATGCGAATGATACGCAGATGCGAACGATCCGAAAACCGAGGGTAGTGCCGGGCCATGCCCGGCGAACGGTAGAGCTGTGTCCACCAAGGTGGACACCTACCGAAGCGTATCCGGCAGGATCTGCTCGCCGATCTCACGCAGCACGTCGTCCATCGGCCGGCCGTTGTCGACCAGGTTGAACATCACATGGGCCACACCCTGCGCGTGCACCCGCAACAGGTAGTCGCGCAGGCCATCGCGGCCCACCTTCAGGCCCAGCGGCAGCGGTTCTGCCGGCGCAGCCGGGTCGGCCTGCAGGTCCAGCAGCATCGACTGCACGAACGGTTTGGGCGTGCCGCCGCGTTGCGCCAGGGCCTGCTGCCAAAGACCGATACGCCCTTCCTGCGCGGTTTCTTCGCGGTGATAGGTCGCCCAGCCTTCGGCTTCGCGCGCGATCCACTGCAGGCTCTGCCGTGCAGTGCCGACCACCAGCATCGGAATGCGCCTGGCCGGCGCGGGAAGTACGTCGTATCCACCGGTTGCCTGCAACACCGGCGCACGCTCGGACGGTTCGGGCGACAGCGCTGCACGCAGCAGCGACCAGCGTTCACGGAAGGTCGCTGCCCTGCTTTCCAGATCCTCGCCGAATGCCGCGAACTCCTCAGGCCGATCACCCGAGCCCAGGCCCAGCACGAAGCGCCCACCACTGATCCGGTCCAGGCTCAACGCCGACTTCGCCACCTGTAACGGTTGCCGCAACGGCAGCACGATGGCCGCAGTGCCGATCACGATGCGTTCGGTCGCCGCGGCCAGCATGCCCAGCCACAGAAATGGATCATCCAGCGCGCTGGCAGTCGCATCCGGCCCCTGCGGCACCATCAACGGCACATCGCGGGTCCACAGCGCGGCGAAACCCAGATCATCGGCCAGCCGCGCGATGCGTCGTGCCTCATGCGGATCGGCCAGGCCGTGTGCGGCCACTGGCGTCATCAGGCCAAGGCTGAGGCCCTGCGTGGGAAACAAGCGGGCATGGGCAGGATTGAAATCAGTCATGCCGCCAGCTTAGCGTGGGGCATTGATGTCGTCCCGCCACAGGAAGTACAGCGCATGACCAGGATCCGCCCCGCCCACGTCGATGACCTGCCCGCGATCAGCGCGGTGTGCATGGCGGCGTTCACTGCAGCCGTTGCGCCCATGCTCACCGCCGAGGGCATCGCCACGTTCGGCACGGTGGCCGCAGCCTCCGCGTTCGCCGAGCGGCTGCAGGGCGACAACCACATCCTCGTGGCCGAACAGGAAGGCCGGGTGGTCGGCGTGGTGGAACTGAAGGCCGGCCAGCATCTGGCAATGCTGTTCGTCGCGCCGGAGCTGCAGGGGCAAGGCATTGGTCGTGCCCTGCTGCAGGCGGTGCTGCCGCAGGTGCGAGGCCCGCAGATGACCGTGCGCGCCTCGCTCAACGCGGTGCCCGCCTACGAACACTATGGATTCGTGCTGGATGGTGACGTCGGCCAGTTCAACGGCCTGATCTACCAGCCGCTGGTGCTGACGGTGCCCGCTTCGGTGGGTGCGGACCTGGGTCCGCACTGATCTCCAGCCCACATGCCGTGCTGCGCGTGCGACATAAGCAAACTGCATCAGCCAGCACCCCGACCGTTCCTACAATGGCTCATCACCCTGTCCTTCGAGATGCTGCCGATGCGCGTCGCGCTTTCCATGTTGCTGCTGGCCTCGGCCCTGAGCGCCTGCTCACCCGCTTCCGCTCCGGTGCCGACGGCGCAGGCCGCCTCCACCGCCCCGGCCTCTGCCATCGCCTGGCGCCAGGGCGATGTGGATGATGCCTTCAACGAAGCCGCCGAGAGTGGCAAGCCGGTGCTGCTGTACTGGGGCGCGATGTGGTGCCCGCCGTGCAACCAGCTCAAGGCCGGGCTGTTCAAGGATCCGGCCTTCATCGCCCTGACCGGCAAATTCGTGCCGGTGTACCTGGACGGCGACGAGGAAGGCGCGCAGGCGTGGGGCGAGCGCTTCGGCGTGCGCGGCTATCCGACCCTGATCGTGCTCGACCCGCAGCGCAACGAAATTACCCGCGTGGCCGGCGGCAACGACGCGGCCGAACTGACCCGGGCACTGACCGTCGCCGCCAGCCGCCGCAGCGCCGTCGCCGAGACTCTGGGCACCGCACTGGCGACGCCGGCCAAGCTTGGTGCCGAAGACTGGCAGGTGCTGGGCGACTACGGCTGGGAGGTCGATGCCAACCGCCTGGCCGGCAAGCGCAGCACGCAGGACGTGCTGCAGCAACTTGCCAAGACCGCACCCGAACCGGCGCTGCAGCGTCGCTTCGCGCTGCTCGCCTTGGCTACAGCCGAGAAACCGACGACAGCGCCCACCCAGGTACGTGAGCTGTTGCAGGCCGTGCTGGCGCAGCCGGCGGAAGTACGTCGCAACCGCGAGCTGCTGGGCTATGCCGGCGCCGGGCTGGTCAAGCAGGCCAGCGCCGGTCCGGCCAGCAGCAATACCCTCGGCCAGCAGCTGCTGGTCGCGCTGGAACGTGCCGATGCCGCGCGCGGTGATCGTGCTGACGATGCCTTGTCACGCGCGCTGACCGAGCTGGCGCTGGCCCGCCAGCAGCAGCCCGAAGGCGCGCTGCCGGCAGCCCTGGTTGAGCGGGTGAAGCAGCGCGTGGCCGCCGCCGATGCCGCCGCCACGGACACGCATGCGCGCCAGGCCACCATCAGCAGTGCCGTCTACGCGCTGCGTCAGGTCGATGACGATGCGGGCGCCGAGGCCTTGCTGCTGGCAGAGCTGAAGCGCAGCGAGCAGCCTTACTACTACATGCCGGAGCTGGCCGAACTGGCCGAGCAGCGCGGTGATACCGCCGGCGCCCTGGAGTGGTTGAAGCGTGCCTACGAAGGCGCGCAGGGGCCTGCCACGCGCGTGCAGTGGGGCGTGCTGTACGTGGAAGGCCTGCTGCGGCTGGCGCCCGATGATGCACCGCGCATCGAGCAGGCCACCGAGGCGTTGATCGCCGAGCTGGACAAGCAGCCGTCCGGCTACCACCAGCGCACGCGTCAGCGCTTCGAACGGCTGGCCGGACAGCTGCAGGCGTGGAGTGCGAAGCACAAGGGTGCGGAGACGCTGGCACGGTTGCAGCAGCGGATGCAGACCGCCTGTGGCGATCAGGTTGATAGCGCGTGCAAGGATTGGTTGAGCTGACGCCAGACGCAGAACTCGACGGATACCGGTAGTGGGGGGGGGGGGGGGGGATCCCACAACAACCCAAAATGGGAGCAC